>CAZCBM010000010.1:0-25758 GCA_964496805.1 uncultured Rhodospirillales bacterium
GGAACGGCGCGCTTTCCTGCGGGAGCGCTTCGCCGGCCAGGGCAGCGCCGGTGGCCCGGGGGGAAACCAGCGCGGCGGCGTCATTGGGCAGATACTGCAATCCTTAACGCCGGAGGAACGGGCCAGCCTCCGGGATATGAGCCGGGACGAGCGGCGTCTCTTCATCCGTGAGCGGCTCCAGCAGCAAGGGCTGCAAGGAGGCGGTGCCTTCGGTGGCAGCCCGTTCAGCCCTGGTGCTGGTGCTGGTGTCACGTCTGGGGCCGCGCGCACCGGCCCGCAGGGCAGCGGACGGGGCGCCCCCGGGTCCGCGGCGGGGCGCGATGCCGGAATGCGGGACCCCGCCCAACGGCGAGAGCAACTCCAGGCACGCTGGGCGCAGATGAACGACCAACAGCGCGCCCAACTGGCCCAGCGCTTGCGTCAGCGCATCGACAGCCGTCTTGCCACGATCCCTGAAGCCCACCGCGCCGAAGCCCGCGCGCGCATCGCAGAGCGGCTGCCGCCCGACATCAGCGCCGCCGTGCTGGGAGAATGATCCGCCCTTTCTGCACCCTCAAGGGCCGCATCTGACGCAAGGTGCTCAAGTGTGCAGGGACACAGGCTCAGGGGGGAGGCAGCGCCTCCCCCTCGGCCATCAGGTCCCGATGATAGTCCCGGAACCACGCCACAAAGTGGCTCAGACCGTCGGCTAGAGGGGTCGAGGGCGTATAGCCCGTGACCGCCTCCAGGGCTGCGGTGTCAGCATAGGTGATGGGGACTTCACCCGGCTGCATCGGCAACATGCGCCGCTGGGTGGCGCGCCCCAACAAATGCTCCAGCGTATCCACCATATCCAGCAGGCCAACCGGCTGCGCGCCGCCAATATTATAAAGTCGGTAGGGCGCAGCGCTGCTTTCCGGGGTGGGCGCTTCACTTGACCAGGATGGGTCAGGGGTCGGGATCACCCCAGCGATACGGACGACGCTTTCGACGATGTCGTCAATATAGGTGAAGTCCCGCTGCATCTGCCCATGATTATAGATATCGATGGGCTCCCCGCCCGCGATCTTCAAGGCGAACTTATAGTAGGCCATGTCCGGGCGGCCCCAGGGACCATACACTGTAAAGAACCGCAGGCCCGTCACGGGGATGCGGTAGAGATGGCTGTAGGTATGGGCCATCAACTCATTGGCCTTCTTGGTGGCCGCATAGAGGCTGATCGGGTGATCGACAGTGTCCTCGACCCGAAAAGGCGTACGGGTGTTGGCCCCATAGACGCTGCTGGAGGAGGCATAAACCAAATGCTGAACCCCGCAGGTCCGGCAACCCTCCAGGATGCTCAGGAACCCATCCAGGTTGCTGTCGGCGTAGGCAAAGGGCGCCTCAAGGCTGTAGCGGACACCCGCCTGGGCAGCCATATGCAGGACGTGGGTGGGCTCGATCTCGCTGAACAGGCTGGCCGTGGCCTCGCGGTCCGCCAAGTCGGCCCGGACGAATTGGAAGCCGCTGTCTCCATAGAGTTCGTCGAGGCGGGCCCGCTTCAACCCAGGATCATAATAATCGTTCAGATTGTCCAGCCCCACCACACGGTGGCCGTCGGCCAGCAGTCGGCGGGCGAGATGAAAGCCGATAAACCCGGCCACCCCAGTCAGCAGGAGGCGGGCGTCACGGGGTAACGAGGGGGGGAGCATGGCGGATCTGGATCAGGGCGGCAGCGACAGGACACAGAGAGATGGAGCCTCTTTATCCTAGTTTGATCCGGGTTTCACCCATCTCAAACCGGGATAAGCCCTTACGCGGCATCGCTGCGATCGCTCAGGCCCCCGGCCCACAGTCGATGCAGCGCGGCGGCCCCTTGGCGCCCATCTTCAGGGCCGCGTTGAGGCTGCGCAGCGCGCTGCGCACGCCCTCCTCAATCACCGGGTGGTAGAAGGGGCGCTCCAACATCTCGCTGACCGTAAGGCCGGACTGAACAGACCATGCCAGCAGGTGGGCCAGATGCTCCGCCGCTGGGCCAATCATCTCCGCCCCCAAAAATCGCCCCGTGCCGCGCTGACCATAGACATGCAGCAGGCCACGATTGACCCCCATCACCCGGGCGCGCCCCTGGTCGCCGTAGTCGATGGCCCCGGTCTCAAAGGGGATACCGGCCTGGGTCAGTTGCCGATGGGATTGGCCCACCATCATGATCTGGGGATCGCTGAACACCACCCCGATGGCCGCGGACCGACGATAGGCCCGCACATCTGGCCAGTTGGCCGCGTTGGCGCCGGACACCCGGCCATCATCGGCCGCCTCGTGCAGCAGCGGGATCTCATTGGCCGCGTCGCCGGCGATGAAGATGCCGGTGTTCCCGCATTGGCGGGTGAAGGGATCGAAAAGTGGCACCCCCCGGGCATCCAGTTCCAGCGACGTGGCCGCCAGGTTCAGGGTATCGGTGTTGGGACGGCGGCCGGTGGCCACCAGCGCATACTGATAGGTCTCCGTCACCTCTTGCCCGTCCACGATGTGAACGATCTCCACCCCATCGCCGCCCTGGCGCATCTGGGTGACCTCGCCATGGGGATGGAAGGGCATGGATTGGCAAAGAATGCTGCGGGCGGCCTCCAAAACCGCGGGATCGGTGAGTGGCCCCACCAGATGGTCGCGCCCAAACAGGGTCGTGCGAACCCCCAACTTGTGCAGGGCCTGCCCCAGTTCCAGGCCGATGACACCAGCGCCGAAAACCACGCAGCTTTCCGGCAACTCCTGCCAGGAGAATACATCGTCATTGACAATCAGCCGGTCCCCAAAGGCCTTGAACGGCGGCGGCACATTGGGCCGGGAGCCGGTGGCAATGATGATGCGGTCCGCGCGCACTGTTTCCCCGGTGGATAGGCTGAGCGTGGTGTCATCCACGAACTGAGCGTGCGCCATGACCCGATGAGGCTCGGGCCACTCCTCGACGGTTTCCACGACAAAGCCCACAAAGCGGTCCCGCTCCTGCCGGACCCTATCCATGACGGCACGGCCATCGATGGCCGGCGGGGCATAGCGCACCCCGAACACCCCCGTGTGGCGGCCATGATCGGCAGCCTCTGCCGCGGCGATCAGCAACTTGCTTGGCATGCAGCCCACCCGCGCGCAGGTGGTGCCCAGGGTTTCGCCTTCGATCAGCAAAACACGGTCGGTCTTGGCCGCCACTTGACGGTAAGCCGCCATGCCGGCACTGCCGGCGCCGATAATGGCAACATCCACCTGGGAGGGTACGGGCACCTGGGAAGGGTCGGGCATGGTCGGTCTCTCTGCGGCGAGTGTCAGGAGCAAAGGCACATCCAGGAGGGCATTCGGCGGGACTGCCGATGCCAAACATGCCCTTAGGCACACCGCATATGAGGTCCGTCTTGTTCAAAGGCAGAGACCTCAAGACCATTTTACCCGATCTTGAAGGGCCCGCCCCCCAGCAACATCGCCACCAGAGATCAGAGCCCCAGCCACTTGTGTTGGGTTTCCTCGTCGGCTCGCAAGGCGGCAGGCGTCCCACGCCACTGGATGGTGCCCCGGCCGAGGATGTTGAGGGTATCGCACAGCGAACAGGCAAAGCCGAAATTCTGCTCCACCAACAAAATGGTGAGACCCGCAGCCTTCAACTCCGCCAGCTTATCATGGATCTGCTTCACAATAACGGGGGCGAGGCCCTCCGTGGGTTCATCCAGCAGCAGCAGCTTGGGGTTCATCAGCAGCGCCCTAGCAATGGCCAGCATCTGCTGCTCCCCCCCGGAAAGCTGGGTGCCGCCATTGTTCAGGCGGCGTGCCAGATTGGGGAACATTTCCAGGACGCGGTCCAGGGTCCACTCGCCCTTGGCCTGTTTGCCGGCCAGCACCAGCGGTAGTTCCAGGTTTTCCTTTACCGTCAGGCTGCCGAAACAGTCCCGTGTTTCCGGGACATAGGCAATGCCTGCGGCGGCAATCTGATGCGCCCGGCGGCGATGCAGATCGGTGGCCCCAAAGCGGATGGTGCCCGCTTGGGCGGGCAATTGCGCCATCACCGCCTTCATCAACGTGGTCTTGCCGGCACCATTTCGGCCCAGCAAACCCGTGACACTGCCGGCCGGGACCAGCAGATTGACACCATGCAGAATGCGGGTCTCGCCATAGCCGGTAACGAGACCGTCGATTTCCAGATGCTGCGGGGCAGCGCCCGGTTTGGCGGTGGCAAAGCCACCGGAGGAATGGCCGTCGGGAAGATGCATGGGTTCAGGCCGCCACCGTCTCATCGTCCAGCATCTCCCCAATATAGATCTCACGCACCAGCTGGCTGTCCCGGGTCTCCTGCGGGGTGCCCTCGAAGACCACTTCACCAAAATTCAGCACCGTAACCCGATCCGCAATGTCGAACGCCAAGTCCATATCATGTTCGATAATGATCAGCGTGATATCGCGGGGCAGAGCCGCCACAAGGCGGTGAAAGGCCCGCGTGGCGCCCGGAGAAACGCCGGAGGTGGGCTCATCCAGCAGCAGCAACTTGGGTTCCGCCGCCAGGGCGATGCCCACTTCCAATTGCCGCCGCTCCCCATAGGACAGGCTGGACACATCGCGATCCAGGACGTCCTGCAGAACAACTTGATGGGCAACCCGCTCCACCACGTCCCGCACCTGGGGATGCCGCAGCGTGTCCCGCCAGATGCTGCGGTTGCGACGCTGTTTGGTGGCTGCCGACAGAGCCAAGTTTTCCCGCACCGTGAGCGGTTCAAACAGCGTGTTCTTCTGAAAGCTGCGGGCGATGCCGGCGCGGGCGCGGGCATCCACACTGAGATGGCTGATGTCCTGACCATCGAAATGGATGCTGCCAGCGGTGGGCTTCAGGGCGCCGGCCAGCAGGTTGAACAGCGTGGTCTTGCCGGCACCATTGGGGCCCAGGATCACGCGACGTTCACCGGCAGCCACGCTCAGGGTGACATGGTTGGTCACCTGAATGGCGCCAAAGCTCTTGCACAGATCGCTAACCTCAAGCATCCGCCGGCTCCTTGGTGATCTGGGGCTGGGCGGGCGCAGAGGCAGGGGCCTCGGCCATCTCCTCAGCCGGCTGCGGGCCGCTGGATCGCGACGGCAGAAGCGTGCGCCGAAGCCAGCGCAGAGCATCCTCAAGGCCGCCATAGACGCCTTTGCCGCCAGCGAACACGGCAATGACCAACAGAACCCCGATGATGAAATGCCAGTAAGGGGTGATTTCCTTCAGCTCATACTTCAGCAGGACAACAGCCGCCGTGCCCAGGATGGGGCCGACCAAGGTTCCCATGCCGCCCAAGATGACGAAGATCAGCAATTCACCGGACAGGGTCCAACTCATCACCTCCGGATTCACGAACATGGTCTTCTGGGCCTGGAAGGCGCCAGCCAACCCGCAGATCAACCCGGAGACACCAAAGACCGCCGCCTTGTACTGCCAGACCGGCAGGCCCAAGGCACGCATCCGCCCCTCGTTGGCATGAATAGCCACCACCGTGCGCCCAAAGCCCGAGGACAGCAACCACGCCACAAGGGCGTAGCAGATCACGCAGGCGCTCAGGATCAGCAGGGAGAAGTTGGTGCCATCGAACAGGTCGATCCCGGCGCTGTTCAAATCCAGCCGAGGCACCCCCGGCAGCCCGTCATCCCGGTTAAACAGCTCCGACTTGAAGACGAAGGTGTATGCCATCTGCCCGAACGCCAGCGTCGCCATGATCAGGAAGATGCCATGGGCACGGGCCGTCACCGCCCCGATGATGGCCGCGGCGACACCGGCCATCACGACGGCCCCCAGGATCGACACCGGGGCGGACCAGCCAGCCTGAACAGCCAGACCAGCAAAGGCATAGGCGCCTACCCCAGCCAGCGCCCCATGACACAGGCTCACCATGCCGCCGAAGCCCGCCACTAAGTCCAGCGCAATCACCACCAAACACAGGATCAGGATCTCCTGAAGGATCTCCTGGCCAAAAAAGCCCGCAGTGAAGGAGGCATAGATCCCGGCAGCAACCAACAGCAAAGCCGTGATGGTGCGCAACCAGGTTTGACGGTACATGGGCATTGGGGGGGATCCTGCCTTTTCTGGGAGGTCTCAGGCGCGCGCCGGGAACAGACCGGACGGTTTGAAAATCAACACCGCCGCCAAAAGCGCATAGACAACCACACCGGCCAGCACAGGGCTGAACACCGCCCCGAAGGTTTGCACAAAGCCAATCAACAACGAACCAACGATGGCGCCCTTCAGGCTGCCCAGCCCACCGATCACCACAACGATGAGGGTTGGGATCAAGATATCGATGCCCATCGGGGGATTGATGGCGGCATTGGGGGCCGCCACCACACCAGCCAGCCCGGCCAGCGCGCACCCGACGCAGAACACGCCGACGAACACCCTCTCCACGTTGATCCCCATGGCCGACGCCATGGCGCGGTTTTCAACGCACGCGCGGATCATGGCGCCGATGCTGGTGAAACTGAGGATCGACCACAGGGCCAGCATGGTGACGCCGCCGATCAGGATGACGAATAGATTATAGGCGGGATAGTCCAGCCCCATGAGACTAACCGGACCGCTGAGCAGGGCCGGCTTATCGAATTGCTGGTCAAAATCGCCCCAGATCATCCGGAAAAGGTCCAGGGAGATGAAGATCAGGCCGAAGGTCACCAGCACCTGAAACAAGGGGCCGGCGGATCGCATCCAGCGGATCAGCCCAAAATAAAGGGCAACCCCCACCGCGCCCACGGCCAGCGGCGCAATCAACACCGCCACCGCATAGCTGCCGGTCAGGGCCAGAACCTCCACGCCCACAAACGCACCCAGGGCGTAGAGCGCCCCATGGGCCAGATTAACGAAGTTCAGCAGCCCGAAAATGACCGTCAGCCCGATGGACAGCAAGAACAGCAACATGCTGAGCTGCAACGCATTCAGGGCCTGTGTGATCCAGAACTCAGCACTCATGACGGGGGGCTTTCAGCGCTCTCAGAAGCCATAGACCCAGGGTTGCCATCCCCTTCCGGGGTGGCACGGGCAACGGCGAAAGGGAAACAAAGCCCTGCCCGGGTCAGCCATGGCCCGGGCAGGGTCTTTTAATCGGTCTTACATTTCGCAGCCGGCAGCCGGGTCCTGGACCGCCTCAATGGTGTCCAGGATTTCCTGGGTGGTGGTGCCATCCTCGGCCACCACAGTGCGGTAGACATAGATGTTTTGCACAATGTTGTTGGTGGCCGGATCGATCCGCAGCGGGCCGCGGGGGCCGGTGAAGCTGACTTGGTTCAGCGCCGCCTCGAAGGCAGCCTCATCCCCGCCAGCCTGCTTGGCTGCTTCCACCACCAGGCGGCCAGCGTCGTATCCAGCGACAGCATATTCGGACGGCACCCGCTCAAACCGGGCTTCGAACGCCTCACGGAAGGCCTTGTTCTCCGGCGTGTCCAGCGTCGGTACATAGTGCAGGCTGGTGGTGACACCGTTGGCGGCCGGTCCCTGAGCGGCGACGTACAGCGGCGAGGTCAGGAACCCGGACCCATACAGGGGCAGGTCTTCGGACAGACCGAAGTCACCATACTGCTTGACGAAGGCAATGGCCTCACCGCCCGCATAGAAGGTGAAGATCGCCTGGGCGCCACTCTCCCGCGCGGTGGTCAAATACGGTCCAAAGTCGCTGGTTTCACGGAACGGGGTGTAGGCTTCGCCAACGATCTCGCCGCCTGCCTCAGTGAAGGACTTGCCGAAGGCCTCGATCATTTGGCGGCCAGCAGCATAGTCGGGCGCCAGGGTGTAGACCTTGGTGATGCCCTGCTCCACCATCCACGGACCCATAGGACGGTTCACTTGGTCGTTGGAGAAGCTGACACGGATCAGGTAGGGGCTGCACTGGGCACCGGTCATCACGCTGTTGCCGGCATTGGCCACAACGATCGGCGTCTGGGACTGGTGAGCAAAGTCACGGATGGCGCCCAGCACCCCGGAGGA
The DNA here is from genome assembly GCA_964496805.1 of uncultured Rhodospirillales bacterium. Taxonomy (GTDB): domain Bacteria; phylum Pseudomonadota; class Alphaproteobacteria; order CAZCBM01; family CAZCBM01; genus CAZCBM01. The sequence continues at coordinate 7,937 of CAZCBM010000010.1, forward strand.
CACGACCCCAACAACCACGTCAACGCGGTCCTGCAGCACCAGCTTGCGCATCTTGGCCAGGCCAACCCCGGGCTTCACCTCGGTGTCTTCCTGGACGGTGGTGACCTCGACGCCCTCTCCATAGGTATCCACGGCCAGGTTGAACCCGTCGGTGATTTCCTGACCCAGGGCGGCATAGACGCTGGAATAGGGCAGCAACAGGCCAACCTTCAGATCCTCGGCGGCTGCGGCAGCAGGCACCAAGACAGCACAGGCCGCAGCAATGGCGGCACGCTTGACGAACTTCATGTATCCTCCCAAGGCCGCCATAGAGCGCGGCCGGAACAGAGTCGAAAGGGCTGGTTTGCCAACCCATTGATGATGCTTCGCCCTGATGGTCCCTGGGTGCCCCAGACCAAAGAGGAGGCCGCAAGGCCGGTGCGACTCAGCGCCCCAGTTCCCAACCAGAACATTAGCACCCTAGCGTAGCGCTCAGAAACAGATCAAGCACTATATTTCACCCAACAGCCTCTTTCATTGGCATTTTCAAGCAGCGAACAGGTATTCGCACCTGCAACATGGGCAGAGAAGGCGCCATTTTGCCTATTAATGCGGCAACGGTCGAACTTTAGGCTTGCATCATGCACCATAGTGCACAATACCGGACACAGGCGGTCGGGATGTGCTTGTAAGACAATCCCCTTCATAGAGCCGCGTCCAATGGAGGCATTACCCTTGACACCGGAACAGGAATTTCGAGCGCTGGTGGGTCAGATCGCCCAGCAGTTGGAGGGCCGGCCCCTCGATGAGGCTTTGGCCGAAACCCTCAATGCCCAGTTCCCCAAAGATGGGGAGACGTTCGGCGCGCTGGCGCGCCTGTGCGCCGATGGCGAAGCCCAAGGCTGGCTGATGCAGCGCGAGGCTGGGGGTATCAAATTTGGCCGGCCGGTGAAGCCCGGCACGGACGCCGGACCCTTCAGCGTCGATGTGGTGCGGATGAGCCCCGTCAAGGGCCCCCATCACGTCCACCCCACCGGGGAGATCGGCGCGATCATGCCCATCGAAGGCGAAGCCAAGTTCGATGGTATGGCGGAGGGCTGGTACGTCTATCCCCCGGGCAGCGACCATCATCCCACGGTCACCGACGGCCACGCCTACGTGCTCTATTTCCTGCCCGAAGGCGCCATCGAATTCACCGGCCGATGAGGGCCGTTGGCAACCCCAGGCCTCTGCCGGGACTGCATCGGCGGATCTGAGTCCCCTGCCCCACCGTTGCCGGGGCTGCGCCTGCAAGCCACCGCCCTCACCCCGAAAGGCTGCCGCACAAGAGCAGCCGATCATCCCAGACACCCCGTCCACTTTTTGGGAGGACGCCCATGCAGACCCAGCCCATTGACCCGGCGCTCGACCAGTCCCTTCCCGCTTGGCACCTGAGCGAGAATGCCGCCGCCTATTTCGTTGACCGGCACCTGAGCGAAGGGCGCGCTGAGAAGACGGCCTTCATCTGCGGCGATGCCCACCTGTCCTATGGCGCCTTGGCCCATCAGACCGACCGTATGGTGGGCCTATTGACCCGGCATGGCATCCGCCATGAGGACCGGGTGGCGATGCTGACGCTGGATACACTGGACTTCCCGGTGATTTTCTGGGGCGCCATCAAGGCCGGGGTGATCCCCGTGGCCCTGAACACTCTGCTGGTGACGGAGCAGTACAAATACATTTTGGCGGATTGCCGCGCCAAGGCCCTGTTCGTCTCCGCGCCACTGCTGGAGAAGGTCAACAACATCCTGGATCAATTGCCCTACCTGGAGCAGGTGTTTGTGGTGGGTGGCGACGCCGGAGATCACTTGTCTTTCGAGGCTGAACGGGACGCCAGCACGCCGGGGCCGATGTGCGACGCCTACTCAGACGAGGAGGCCTTTTGGCTATATTCGTCGGGGTCAACCGGCATGCCCAAGGGCGTTCGCCATGTTCACGCCAGCCTTCGGGGCACGGCGGACACCTATGGGGCGCAGGTCCTGGGCATCCGGGAGGATGACGTCTGCTATTCTGCGGCCAAGTTGTTCTTCGCCTATGGGCTGGGCAATGGCATGACCTTCCCCATGGCCGTGGGGGCCACGGTGATCTTGTGGCCCGGTCGCCCGACCCCGCAGGCAGTCTTTGACATCTTCAGCCAGCATCACCCCAGCATCTATTTCGGTGTCCCCACGCTTTATGCGTCGATCCTGGCGGAAATCCCAGACGGCGGCAGCATTCCCGGGACCGATCGCCTGCGCCATTGCGTCTCCGCCGGCGAGGCCTTGCCGGAAGAGGTGGGCAAGCGCTGGGCCGCGCTGACCAGTGTCGATATCCTGGACGGGGTGGGCTCCACGGAGATGCTCCATATCTTCCTGTCCAACCAGCCCGGCAACGTCGTCTATGGCACCTCCGGCATCCCCGTGCCCGGCTATGAAGTGCGGCTGGTGGATGAGCACGGGGCGGATGTTTCCGATGGGGACGTGGGGGAACTTCTGGTCCGCGGCGACACCGCCGCCGAGGGCTACTGGAACAAGCGCGAAAAGAGCCGCCAGACCTTCAAGGGGGAATGGACCCACACCGGCGACAAGTATGTCCGCAACCGGGAGGGCCGCTACGTCTACTGCGGCCGGGCCGACGACATGTTCAAGGTCAGCGGCATCTGGGTGAGCCCGTTTGAGGTGGAGGGGGCGCTGATCGCCCATCCCGCCGTACTGGAAGCCGCCGTCGTGCCCCATGAGGACGAACAAGGACTGACCAAGCCCAAGGCCTTTGTCGTCCTGAAGGCCGGCACCGCCATCACCGATCAGGCGCTCAAGGATCACGTGAAGGGCACAGTGGGGAACTGGAAGTATCCCCGTTGGATCGAGATCGTAGACGACCTGCCCAAGACCGCCACCGGCAAGATCCAGCGCTTCAAACTGCGCGCCTGATTGAAGGGAAACCGCCCCATGATTTGGACACCCAATGACGATATGCGCCTTCAGGTTGGCGATGTGAGCTTGGAGGCCCGCTGCTATGGCCCGGCACCCAGCGAAGACAAGCCAACCCTGGTGATGCTGCACGAAGGGCTTGGCTGCGTGGCGCTGTGGCGAGACATCCCGCAGGCGCTGGCCGAGGCCACGGGCCTGGGCGTGCTGGTCTATTCCCGGCAGGGCTATGGCCGCTCCGACCGCAAGCCAGCCCCGTGGCCGCTGGACTATATGACCCGTGAGGCCGTGGACATGCTGCCCCAGGTCCTCAAGGCGGCCGGGATCACCAAGTCCGTTCTGCTGGGCCACAGCGATGGCGCCAGCATCGCTGCGATCTATGCCGGCAGTGTCCAGGACCATGGCATCCGCGGCGTCATCCTGATGGCACCGCACTTCTTCACCGAGCCCCAGGGGCAAAAGAGCATCGCCGAGGCGAAGCACGCCTACGAAACCACGGACCTGAAGGAAAAGATGGCCCGCTACCACGACCATGTGGACGATGTGTTCTGGGGGTGGAATGGAAGTTGGCTGCATCCGACCTTCGAGGCCGACTGGGACATCACAGAGCCTCTGGCCTACATCCGTGTCCCGGTCCTGGTGATCCAGGGGGAGCAGGACCAGTATGGCACCATGAAACAGGTCCAAGCCGTTGTTGACGAGTGCTACTGCCCCGTGGACGTGGCGATGATCCCGGACTGCAAGCACAATCCCCACCTGGAGCAGCGTGAGCAGACCCTGGCCACCATTACGGCCTATTGCGCCCGGCTGGAAACGCTGGAGGAGCAGGGCAGCGCCCTAGCCCTGAAGACTGCCCCCACCTGCCCACTGACCGATACAGACCCCGACGACGATCTCGCCGCCACCGGCTAATGCATTATATCGCACTTTTCTGGATACCCTTATCCAGAGAAGCCTGATATGATGAATTTTAATGCCTTTTTCAGGCGAAAAGGGCTGGCACTTTTCCAAAACCTGCATTATCGTGCTCGGAAAGCTGAGCACTCCACTGGGTGAAACGCTATGCGCATCGACTTCCAAACCAACCCCTCCACCTATCGTCACTGGCGCCTGGACGTGGACGGCCCTGTGGCCACCCTGACCATGGATGTCGATGAGAATGCGGGCCTGTTCGAGGGCTACCAACTCAAGCTGAACAGCTATGATCTGGGGGTGGACATCGAGTTGTTTGATGCCATCCAGCGGCTGCGGTTTGAGCAGCCCTGCGTGAAGGCTGTGGTGTTCAAATCCGGCAAGGACCGCGTGTTTTGTGCCGGGGCCAACATCCGCATGTTGGCCGGGGCAGAACATGCCCACAAGGTGAACTTCTGCAAGTTCACCAATGAGACGCGGAACACCATGGAAGCCAGCTCCAGCGAGAGCGGCCAGACCTATATCGCGGCCATCAAGGGGGCCTGCGCAGGCGGGGGCTATGAGTTGGCTCTGGCCGCCGATGAGTTGGTCTTGGTGGACGACAGCAGTTCTTCGGTTGCCTTGCCTGAAGTGCCGCTGCTGGCGGTGCTGCCCGGCACCGGCGGCCTGACCCGCGTCACGGACAAGCGCAAGGTCCGCCGCGATTTGGCGGACGTGTTCTGCACGGTTGAGGAGGGGATCAAGGGCAAGAAGGCGCAGGACTGGAAGCTGGTGGACGAGGTGGTGCCTGCGACCCAATTTGATGACCGCATCGCGGCCCGCGCCGCTGCCGCCGCCGCCCGCTCCGACCGCCCGGACGTCGCTGAAGGGGTGGCGCTGAACCCGCTGGACCGAACCTTCACGGAAGAAGGCGTGCGGTACTCGACCGTGGAAGTGGCCATTGATCGCAGCATTGGAAACGCCACCATCACCGTCAAAGCCCCGACGGGCGCCGCCGCGGCCGACATGGAAGGCTTCCAGGCCGACGGGGACCAAGCCTGGATGCTGCGCTGCGGGCGGGAGTTGGATGATGCCATCCTGCACCTGCGCCTGAACGAGATCGAGGTGGGCATCCTGACCTTCAAGACCGAAGGCGACCCGGCCCTGCTGGCCGCCCATGAAGCGCTGATCCTGAACAATGCGGATAGCCAGTGGCTGGCCCGGGAGGTCCGCAACCTTTGGAAGCGCGTGCTCAAGCGGATCGATTTGACGTCGCGCTCCCTGGTGGCGTTGATTGAGCCGGGAAGCTGCTGGTCCGGCCTATTCGCAGAGATCGCCTTTGCGTGCGACCGCTCCTACATGCTGGACGGCCAGTTTGAGGGGGACAACCGCCCGGCGGCGACCCTGACCCTGACCGGGGCCAACTTCGGGCCCTTCCCCATGTCCAACGGTCTGTCCCGATTGCAGACCCGCTTCCTGGATGACGAGGAAAGCTTGGCCAAAGTGGCCGATGCCAAGGGTGAAGCCTTGGATGCCGAAGCCGCCGATGCCCTGGGGCTGGTCACCTTCGCCTATGACGATATCGACTGGGAGGATGAGATCCGCATCTTCTTTGAGGAGCGGTCCAGTTTCAGCCCAGACAGCATGACCGGCATGGAGGCCAATTTGCGCTTCGCCGGGCCTGAGACCATGGAAACCCGGATCTTCGGCCGCCTCACGGCTTGGCAGAATTGGATCTTCCAACGCCCCAACGCCTCCGGTGAAGACGGCGCCTTGCGCCGATATGGCACCGGCAAGCGCGGCACCTACGACATGCGTCGGGTCTGACCCAGGCCCGGCCCCCTTTTCCCAGCCCCCCATCCATCCCGATCATCAACGCAGGAGAGCAAGTGTCATGAGCGTAAGCGCCGTCGAATACGACACGATGATCCCGAACAATGTCGGCCTGTCCGGCGACCGCCGCGTGCTGAAGGCCCTGGAGCGTTGGCATCCCGGCTACATCACTTGGTGGAAGGACCTGGGGCCGGACGGCTTCCAGGAGAGCATGGTCTATCTGCGCACCGCCGTCAGCTCCGACAGCCAGGGCTGGGCCAAGTTCGACTATGTGAAAATGCCTGACTATCGCTGGGGCATCCTGTTGGCCCCGCAGGTGGAGGGGCGCACCATCCCCTTCGGCGAGCACTATGGCGAGCCCGCCTGGCAAGAAGTCCCGGGCGAGTATCGTGCCATGCTGCGCCGCCTGATCGTCATCCAAGGCGACACGGAGCCAGCCAGCGTTGAACAGCAGCGCCACCTGGGGAAGACCGCACCGTCCCTGTACGACATGCGCAACCTGTTCCAGGTGAATGTTGAGGAAGGCCGCCATCTGTGGGCCATGGTCTATCTGCTGCACAAGTATTTCGGGGCCGACGGGCGCGAAGAAGCCGACGAACTGCTCCGCCGGACCTCCGGCTCCGACGAGAAGCCGCGGATGCTGGGCGCGTTCAACGAGGCGACGCCGGACTGGCTGAGCTTCTTCATGTTCACCTATTTCACCGACCGCGATGGAAAGATGCAGTTGGAGAGCTTGGCTCAGTCCGGCTTCGATCCGATGTCCCGCACCTGCCGGTTCATGCTCACCGAGGAAGCCCACCACATGTTTGTGGGCGAGTCCGGTGTCACCCGCGTTGTCCAGCGGACCGCTGAGGCGATGAAGGAAGCCGGCATCGAGGATCCCTATGACATCGAGGCGGTGCGCGCCCTTGGCGTCATCGACCTGCCCACCATCCAGAAGAAGCTGAACCTGCACTACAGCCTCAGCCTGGACCTGTTTGGGTCCGAGGTGTCCACGAACGCGGCCAACGCCTTCAACGCTGGCATCAAGGGCCGCTATCAGGAAACCAAGATCGACGACGACCACAAGCTCACCAACGATACCTATCCGGTGATGCAGTATCTGGACGGGGCCTTTGCCGAGGTGGACATGCCGGCGCTGACCGCGCTGAACATGCGCCTGCGCGATGACTACTCCAAAGATGCCGCCGGCGGCGTCAAGCGCTGGAACAAGGCCATTGCCAAGGCTGGGATCAACTTTGAGCTGACGTTGCCGCACCAGGCGTTCCATCGCCAGATCGGTTACTTCTCCGACCTGAACGTCACCCCCGAAGGCGTGGTGATCAGCGATGCCGATTGGGCCGCTAGCCGCGACCGCTACCTGCCCAGCACCGCCGACGGGGACTTCATCACCAGCCTGATGACCCCCTGCTTTGAGCCCGGCCAGTACGCCAACTGGATCGCACCGCCGAAGGTTGGCATCGACAACAAGCCCGGCGACTTTGAGTACGTCCGCATCTCCGACTGCTGATCTCCCTGGACCACCTTGGGGGAGGCAGCCTTGGGCCTCCCCCATCTTCCGTTTGATTTTCCCCTTTTTGCCCCCGAGGACACGTCAAATGTCAGCCGCCGCGAAAAAACAGCACCTCATTGACCCTGAGATCTGCATCCGCTGCAATACCTGCGAAGAGACGTGCCCGATTGATGCAATTACCCATAATGATGACAACTACGTTGTCAACTTTGATACCTGCAATATGTGCATGGCGTGCATTTCTCCCTGCCCCACCGGCGCCATTGACAATTGGCGCGTGGTGACCGACCCCTATAGTATTGACGATCAATTTGATTGGGACGAACTGCCGGAGCAGATGGACATTCCGGCCCCCAGCAACGACGCGGGTGCGGAGCATTCCGATGCGTTTGAAGCGGAGATCCAGCGCCTGTTCGATGAGGCGCACCAGGGCGTGGGGATCAAGGTGCCGGCCCCGGCCAGTGCGGCCAAGCCCGCGACGCGCCTGTTCAAGGCGGCCGATCCAGCCAAGGCCGTTGTTCAAGGCAACTACCGCCTCACCGACGAAAATGCCGAGAATGACGTCCGCCATATTATCCTGAACTTTGGCGACCAAACCTTCCCCACGCTGGAAGGCCAAAGTGTCGGGATCATTCCGCCCGGCACAGATGCCGAGGGCAAACCCCACGCCCCGCGGCTTTACTCCATCGCAAGTCCCCGGGACGGTGAAAAGCCGGGCACCAACAATATTGCCCTGACGGTCAAGCGGGAGCCCGACGGGGTTTGCTCCAACTTCCTGTGTGATTTGCCAAAGGGAGCCACGGTGGATGTCACCGGCCCCTTTGGCTCGACATTCCTGATGCCGGAGGATCCCCAGGCCCACATCATTATGGTGTGCACGGGGACAGGATCGGCGCCGTTCCGCGGCTTCACCATGCGGCGCCAGCGCGCCCAGGCCGACGCCACGGGGGGGATGATCCTCTATTTCGGGGCGCGCCGACCGGAGGAACTTCCCTATTTCGGCCCGCTGAAGAAAATCCCAGAAAGCCTGCTGCATCAGGAACTGGTGTATTCCCGAATGGACGGGCAGCCCAAGGAGTATGTTCAGGATCGCATTGCCACGCAGGGCGATCGGCTGGCGCCGCTGCTGCGCGACCCCAACACCTACATCTATGTTTGCGGTCTCAAGGGCATGGAAGATGGGGTGGACAGCGCCCTGACGGACATCTGTGCAGCCCATGGCATGGATTGGACCGGGCTGCGCCAGACCATGTGCGTCGAGGGCCGTTTCCACGTCGAGACCTATTGACCTGAGCGCGGATCTGCTAATCGATTGCGGGTTCCGCCCGATCCCCTCCGTTTGAACCCGGAGCCATCCCCATGGCCCCTCCCACCCCTGTCCCATCGGCTGCCAATGACCCTCTGTCAGCGGAGGATCAGCGTGAGGAGGGCAACAGGGTCCTCCTGAGCCGGCTGGGGGAGGCCGTGCGCACGGCCCGTGGCCAGCGGGGCCTGTCCCGCAAGCTGGTCAGCGAGATGTCGGGTGTGTCCTTGCGCTATCTGGCGCAGTTGGAAAGCGGGACCGGCAACATCTCCATCACTCTGCTGCGTCAGGTGGCCGAGGCGATCAATGTGCCCTTGGCCTGGCTCATCGCTCAGGCCGATGACCGTTTGGGGGCCGCCGTGGATCTGGCAGGCGCCATTCTGGACGCCCCCCCAGCGCAACGCGAGCAGATCCGCCAGATCCTGAGCCAGGGTTCCCCAACCCCCTCCAACCGCATTGCGCTGATCGGCCTTAGGGGGGCTGGCAAGAGCACGCTGGGTCAGTTGTCGGCCCGGCGGCTGGGCCTGCCTTTCGTCGAGTTGAACAGCGATATCGAGGCGGCCAGCGGCATGAGCGTATCGGAGGTGTTCAACCTCTATGGCCAGGAGGGCTATCGACGGCTGGAACGAACCTGCCTGGAGGACATCATCGCGCGCGACGGTGGCTGCATCCTGGAAACGGGCGGCGGCATCGTCAGTGAGCCGGCCACCTTCGCCCGGCTGTTGTCAGCGTTCACGGTCGTTTGGTTGCGCGCCTTGCCGGAGGAGCATATGGCCCGGGTCATCGCGCAGGGCGATAACCGACCCATGGCGGACAACCCCCAGGCCATGGAGGAGCTGCGCACCATCCTCACCTCCCGCGAGAGCCAATATGCCAAGGCGCCGATACACCTTTCCACCACCGACCGCACGGTGGAGGAGGCGCTGGAAGAACTGTTGAGCCTCCTGCATCCCTACCTCAGCCAAGCCTGCTCAGCCGCCCCCTGACAGGGCGGGGTCCCCGCTGAGCCAGCGATGGGCAAAGGCCAGCTTGGTGCGGACACCCTCGCTCAGCACGAAGGGATAGAGGTCGGTCAGGCCCATGGAGCGGTTCACGTGATTGAGGGCGATGCCCAGGTCCACGGCTTCGCTGATGAGGCGCTGCGGATCAGACTGCGCATAGGCGTCGCCGGCGCCGGTCAGACCACAGGCTTGGGCACTGTCCAAGATATCGGTCAGGTGCAGCAGGTGAGCGGCGGTTTCCGCCCAGTCCTCGTGGGGGTGAGCGGTGGCGTAGGCGCTGATGTGGGTATCCACCCAGGCCGTCGGGGGGTCGCTGTAGTGCCGTGAGAGTGCCGCTGCATAATCCTGGGATTCATCGCCGAACAGGCTGCGAAACCCCTCCTGGAAGGACGGGTGTTCCGCCACCAAACGCTCCCACAGCATGTGCGCCAGTTCGTGCCGGACATGCCCGATCAGGGTCCGCAAAGGCTCTTCCAGGGCCTCCCGGCGGGCCACCCGTTCAGTTGGGTCGGCTTCCGTGACATTCAGGGTCACCAATCCGCCGGCGTGGCCCATCACCACGGATTCCTCGCCGTGCCGGGTCTCCTCCGCCAGCAGATGGTATCGCGGCCGCGGCCCGGGATCAGTGGGCAGAAACCACCCCCAGCGCGCCAACGTGCCGTGCACCCATCGCTTGGCGTGCTCAACCGCTGCCCAATGGGCCTGGTTGTCGCCGTGCAGCGTATCCGGCACCACCTCCGTGGTGGCGCAGCAAGCGCACAATCCCCCTGGCTCTTCTGCGATCCATGGGCAGGCGATGGCTTCCCGATTGGCACAGGGCTGAACCGCAGGCTGATGACCCGGCTGCGCCGGGTCAAAGGTGACCTCGGTTCCGCAGGCCGTGCACTCCACGCTGCTGAAGAATAGGGTACTTTGACAGGTGGGGCAGGTGAACAGGCGCATGGGCTTGTGAGTCCCGTGGTCCAAGGGTGCGAGGGCACGGTCCCATTTGTCAGGAGCCGTGGTCAGGGGCCTTGCTCTTTGCTATATCCCATCGCAGAGCGCTTTCCGATGCCGCTGATCGCTTCCACCCCTGCGCCCCTTACTGCGCAAGGGGCGGTAAGTGCCGGTGGCAGAGGAAAAGGGGGGCTGGCGCCAACGGCACCCAGACGCGCTCCTGAAGGGTTTGAGAGGGTTCCTTGCGATGCCCCTGGATGCGGCCGGCCGCTATGGCCTGAAGATCGGGATCGAGAGCGTCACCCGCTGCCTTGGCCGCTGCCAGGGCTGTGCGCTGAGTGTTGACCAGCGCCGCGACGACGGCCCCTGGGATCCCCACGTCATGGGCGCGGTTGGGGCCTTCCTCAGCCACCTTCGGGACACCGTGCTTCCGACGGCGCGCAGCGAGATCAACGAGTTCTTTTTGCTGTGTGGGCAAGGGGACCACCTGTTGATGCGCGAGCAGGAAATCGCCTCCTTCCTGGGCTGGCTGCGCGCCACAACCGGCGGCACGGCTTCGGCGGAGATCACCACCAGCCTGGTGGGCCGGCCAGAGAGGTTGCGCCAAGCGATCCAGACCGTCCACCGGGAGAGTATTCGCGTGGGTCAAACCCTGCTGGTGGCCGTGGTTTTCGATCCCGACAAGGCCAACCATCTCCACTACGGCAGCCCCTATCTTGATTTGATCGCCGATCTTCGCGCGCGTTTCGGCACCGCAGACTTTGGGTTGAACCTGGGTCCGGATACGGTGGCGCGGGTCACCCCGCAGCAGATGCACCGCTTCTTAGTGTCCGGTGGCTTCAAGCATTTTGAGATCAACCTGACACCGCGACCGGCCACGGCTGCCGCCATGGCGCGGGCCTGGCCCCAGATGATGGCCTGGTTGCGGGAGGTGCATCGCCTATGGCTGGACGAGCCCGCCTATGATCTGGGACATGGCTATATGCTCTCCGGCCTATGGGATCAGGTGGCACAGGAGGGCGATGACGCCTTCATGACGCGCCTCAGCGGCAGCCTCTCCCGCTTCCTCTACCTGACCCACGAGGGGGCAGTGCATTTGGGCCTGACAGGCGGTACCGGTGCCCTGGTCCCCCTGGTGGCCGAGTTGGGATGGAAACCCGTGGCGGACCTGACCCGACACAGCCCGGCCGAGGTGACCACCCGGCTGCCGGTGGTGGCCCGCCGCACCGCCGCCGCCCTACAGGCCGACTATCAGCGCGACCCACGGTGCGCCGCCTGCCCTGTCCAGCGCTTGTGCCAGATCAGCGGGATGGCAACGGTGCGGGCCCAGATGGCCGGCCGGGTGGAGGACACCGCTTGCCCGGCGGGTATCCGCGGGGTGCTGGAGGATGTGGTGCAGGCCCATGCCCATCACGGCCGACGCTCCCACAATTTGGCATTTGAGGCGGTGCAAACCGGCCTTGACCCCTCCACCCTGGGTGCCGAAGGTCGCGGCCGATCGGCCGCGACGCTCAATGAGCCCGCCGAGCTTACCCGTCCCGCCTGGATTGAAGCCAATGGAGCCGGCCCATGACCGCCGCCCCGCGCATTGACCACATCCTCACCACCGACAGCCAAGTGGAGCGCCATAGCGGTCGCCTCACCGGTAAGATCGAATTGAAGCTGAACATGGAGGCACTGACCAAATGCGCCGGCAGTTGCGGCGGATGCCTGATGACCGCCGAGGAGCGGGCGGCAGGCAGCGTTTGGGAAGGGGCGACGTTGGACCGGGCGGGGGACTTTGTTGAGCGGTTCGTGGCCGAACAGGCTGACGCCTTGCCGCATATCACGGAGATCAGCCTGAACTGCGGCCAGGGTGATTACTTCCTGCTGCAACCGGGCCAGGTGGACCCCTTCGTTGCCACCCTGCGTCGCATGGGCGGTGGGCTTTCCACGGCCTTCATCACGGCCTCCGCCGTGACCAATTCCCGCCACTTGGCGGTGATGCTGGATGCCTGGTACGACGCGGCGGAGCGCCACGAACAAGCGTTGCTGATCGATCTGGTGCTGGACCCCGTAAAGACCTCCGTGGGACAATTTCGGGAGATCTATGCCGACAACCTGACCGCCATCCGTCGCCGCTTCGGCGGGGTGGACCTGAACATCAATATCGGGCCGGACACGGTGGCGGCGCTGACGCCAGACCAGTTGCATGACTTCCTGGCAGACAATGACTTCGGCATCGGGACCATCAACCTGGTGCCCACCTTTGCCACCGGGGCGGCCTTCGCGCTGAGTTGGGAGGCGATTGTTGACTGGCTGATCGCTTTTGCCCAGGGCTGGGATGCCGAACGCTGCGGCTATGAGATCAATCTGTTTGCCACCTTTGGCAAAGCCATCGAGTTGGTGGTGGCCCAAGGGCAGATGGATCAGCCCATGGGGCAAGAAACCCTCAGCGATGTGGTCACGCTGCTGTCGCGGGAACTCTACATTGATCATGAAGGGCGGGTGAGTTTCACCCAGGCTGGGGTGGGGGACGGGCCGTTGGGCCTGCGCAATGGCTTCAAGCCGCGCTTGTCCATGCTGGAGCCACCGGAAGGCCCGCTGCTGCCCCGGATCGAGGCGCTGGCCAAGGCGCAGGCCGCGCGTATTGTGAATGCCTTCCTGCGGGATGAAGCCTGTGCTGCCTGCCGCTTCGCGCCGGTCTGTGCCAGAACGGGCGTGGTGGGACTGCGGCAGGTGTTGGAAAGCCGCATGCCACGCAGCGCTGACGGCTGCCCCATAGGCGTCAAACGCTATCTGGAAGCGGTGGAGGCCTATATGGCAACCGGCCGCGACCTCTGTTCGACGGCCTATTCAGCGTTGACCACCTTTGTTCAGAAGGGATTTGCCAGCCCCCGCATGGACAACGCCACGGAGATGGTGGGGGTGGACACGCCGGTCCGCTTTGACGCCGTCGCCAAGGGATGACTGCTGGCCCCCAAGTGCCAGGCCCCCCGGAGCCACGCCCGTTGGTGACCACCTCAAAGCGACCATCCCCTGTGCCCCAAGGCACCCCAAAGTCATGAGCCCAGCGTCAAACCCAAAGGGACAACGCCACGACGGCGTTCTTCCGAGCGACCATCAATAAGCTACGGCGGAGGCTCCGTTTCCTCATCGGTGTCCACTGCTGTAGCGGGGCAAAGAAGCCACCGCTGGCCCTGCCCGTGCCTGGGTCACCCGCGGCGGTATCATCGCGATGGGAGCGCCGGTAGGGGAATGGGTTGGGCCGACGTGATGGATAACCGCTTTAGCTTTTCACCAGCGTCCAGAAGGCCGCTTTTCGGCCATGATCGCGCTTGAGGGCCTCCACAAAGGTCTCATGCGGTTCCAGTGGACCATAGTCGTCGATGCGACGGGCCAGTGTCGCGCATCGGTCCAACTCCCGGGCTGCATGCTTGTAGCGGGCGCTACGGGCCTGGGTCAGGGCGAAGGTGATTGAGGCCCGGGCCAGGACGGTTGCAGGAAGCGGATACGACTCTTCCAGGCGATCTACGGCAGGGACCACCACATTATACTCTCGCCCGTCCCACTCCCCAACCCGCGACATGACCAGAGCCGCGGCCCGATCCAACGCGCCCCAATGCGTCAGGAAGGCCAGCGCCACCAAGGGCAACTTGAAGCCCTGGGCATAGTCCAAGGCCCTCTGCTCGGCTTCAACGTCTTCAAAGTCTGGAAGACCTTGCAGGTACTCCTGAAGGAAATCAGGCAGCAACGTATCCTCAAAGCACGCCCAGCGCAGTTGCTGCGCCTCGTCGATCCGGTTCAGGGCGGTCAGCACCTCGATGCGGGCGTTCAGCCACTCAAAATCCGGGGGAAGAAGGTCACCTTTTCCTCGCCCGTCCGCGCCCTCCAGCAAACGCAACGCCTCCTCCGCGCGGCCCGCGGCCAGCAGTCGGTTCGCCCCCTCTGTGGCGACGCGTGGAAAGGTCAGTTGCTTCTGTGAGAACTGGCCCAGGAAGGCATCCACATCGCCTCTGGCATCGGCAATGTCCACCAGGATGCGCTTGCAGAGCCCTTCGCGCATGCGCCGCTCGTACTCATCCTGGTAGTAGGGGCCAGATGTTCCCCACGCAACCACAACGCGCTCCTCCTGCGGCACCTCCGGTATTGGCTCCGCGGCAAAGGCCTCCGTGCGTGCCTGGAGATGGGCCAGGCCAGAGGGGCCCAGGGCCGGCGCCACCCCGGCGATCAGGTTATCACAATGGCCGTTGTCGCCATGGATCAAGACATCAAACACAGCGTTGGCCAACTCGGCGGAGTCGGGTTTGATTTTGTTTACCAGGGCGATCAAGTCATCCGTGGCTTGCCGGAAGATATCCCCAATAACGCCATTGCTGTCATCGCACCGGCTGAAAACCGGCCTCGCAAGATCCATAAAGAACCACAGCAACGATAACGCCTCTGTGGGTTTTGCTGGGGCCAGATCCTGGACAATGGCTTTGTGCTGGGCACGCAGATCCGTCACCAAAGTGCGAAAAGCAGAGGAGGTCTCGATAAAGGACGTGGACTGGCCCAGTGTGGTCAGCCGCTTGCGGATGGCCCGGGGAAGGTCATTCGGGTCACTGGAAGCGGCCAGGGCAAGGCGCAAGCGACGCTTCTGCGCCGCATCCCCAGCGGTGATCTCCAGCAGGAGCTCGGCCAGACGGGCCGCGCCCAGAGCTTCCAAGTTCGTGGCATTGAGAGTGGTTTTGGAGGCCATGGCGATGCGCTGCCCTTGCTTCTATTGAGTGAACGGGTCGCCCCCCCGGCGGGATCAGTCGCCCCAGCCGCTGACAGCCTTGACCTCCAGGAAATCCTCGATGCCCCAGACACCGCCCTCACGGCCATTGCCGGAGGCTTTGACGCCGCCGAAGGGGCTGCCGGCGCCGCGGGACTGTCCGTTCATCTCCACCATGCCGCTGCGCAGCCTGCGGGCCACGCGGTTGCGGCGGGATCCATCGCCGGACTGCACATAGTTGGTCAGCCCAAAGGCGGTGTCATTGGCAATGTCGATGGCCTGCTCTTCGGTTTCAAAGGGAATGATCGACAAAACCGGGCCGAAGATTTCCTCCCGTGCGATGGTCATGCTGTTGTCCACGTCAGCAAACACTGTGGGACGCACGAAATAGCCCCGGTTGAAGCCCTCAGGCCGGCCGGGGCCGCCCGCAACCAGGCGTGCCCCCTCGTCGATCCCCACCTGAATGAGGCCCTGGATTTTGTCGAATTGCGCCTGGCTCACCGCCGGGCCAATGTGTCGCCCGGCGTCACTGGCCAGGCCAACACTGACAGCCTGCGCGGTGGCAACAGCGGTGGCGATGGCATCGTCGTAGATGTCCCGCTGGACCAGCATGCGGGTGGGGGCATTGCAGCTCTGCCCGGTGTTGTTGAAGCAGTGCAGCGCCCCGCGCTTGACGGCCTTCGCATCGGCATCGGCGAAGACGATGTTGGCGCCTTTGCCACCTAGCTCCAGGTGCACCCGCTTAAGGGTGTCCGCCGCGTTCTTGGAGATCAGCGTGCCCGCCCGCCCGGAGCCGGTGAAGGAAATCATATCCACATCCGGATGGCCGGAGAGTTGCGTGCCCACGCCCGCACCATCGCCATTGACCATATTATAGACGCCGGCAGGAGCGCCCGCCTCGTCCATGATCTCGGTGAACAGCATCGATGACAGCGGCGCCACCTCGGAGGGCTTGAGCACCATGGTGCAGCCCGCCAGCAGCGCCGGGATCACCTTCAAGGTGACCTGGTTCATGGGCCAGTTCCATGGGGTGATCAGCCCACAGACCCCCACCGGGTCCATCAGGATGCGATCATTCGGGGCATGGTCCCCCAGCGGCCGAACGAAGGAGAAGCCGTCCATGGCCTTGAGAAAGTTGGAGATGTGCCAGCTGCCCGCCGGTACCTGCTGGCTTCTGGCCATGTCGATGGGGGCGCCCATCTCCTGACTGATGGCCTGGGCCATGTCTTCGGCGCGGCGGTTGTATATCTCCAGGATACGGTGAACCAGGGCGATGCGCTGGTCCACCGGGGTCTCGGCCCAGCGCCAGAAGGCGGCCTTGGCAGCGGCAACCGCCGCGTCGGTATCCGCCTGGTCGCCCAGGGAGATCACCGCACAGGGCTCCTCCGTGGAGGGGTCGATCACCTCCAGGTCGCGGGCCTGTACCGGGGCCACCCACTGGCCGTTGATGTAAAACTGACGCTTGTCCAGCATGGCACACTCCGCAGCAGACCAAAGCGTTTGGGCGCTTGTTGGCAACGCACAAAGGCTTCTCAGATCAAAGGGTCCGCACCGTGGTCAGCGCCCGGCGTGGCTGCCGGGCCCCAAGGTGCGTGAAGGGGGGACAGGCAGGACGCCAGCCCCATGCTGTGGTGCGTATCAGAGGCGGGGGCGCTGGAAAACCCGTCCTGTCCGCCGCGGGCTCAGGGGGCCGCGGTCAGGAGGGGTTCCTCAGTTGAGGCGCGGCGCGCCAGCGGTGTCCTGTGGGCCGTCCAACTGGGCATCCTCAGCGGGGCCGTCCCCATAGGTCACGGTCATGCCCGTGACGGTGAGGGCGCCATAGCCCGTGTCAAAGGTGGCGGTGGCGTCATGACTGCCAACACTGATGCCGCCATTGGTACTCAGCGACGCACCATCTGCCACATGGCCCGCCACCTCGATCCCCGGCTTGGTATCGCTGGGGAACAGCAGCCCGGTATCGTTGTAGGTGACGGAGGGCACGGTCATCATGGTCTTACCCATGGGCACAACCGAAAGGCCGTGGACAGCTTCCTGCGCGGTGGGGAGCTTGGCGGAGATGGAACAAGCCTCGCCCACATTGCCGGTGACGGTGACGGGGCCGTTGACCCGGATGTCACACTCTTGGGGGGTAGAGCCCTCAATGATCAGGTGGCCGTCCAGGCGATAGGTGGTGCCGCTCTCCAGCCGGTCCCCGTCAATACGGATGATGGTGCCATCGCGGGCAACGATGCTGCCATCGGTGGCAGCGATCTCCCCTTCATACATCTGGCCAACGCTCATTTCCGCCACAACGTCCGGTCCCGATAGGTCCACCCGGTTGGCGTAGTCATAGGCGCTCATGGTCATGGCCGCACCGCCGACGATCACCGCCCCTGCCACACCGGCGATCAGGGTCTTGATGCCGGTTTCGGCGGCGGCATCCCAGGGATCCCAGCGCCAATGATCGATGTAGCCGCCGACCCCGTCCTTGACCGAGTCCCGGATGCCCATGGCGAACCGGGCGAGGGGCGAATTGGCAAGGGCATTTGACATGGGAAGCGGTCCTTCGGTCGGTCAGCGGATGAGGGTAACGGTGTAGGCACCCTTGGCGGCGGCCACCAATTGGCCAGCCACGTCGGTCGGTTCCACCCGGGTGCCACGGGCGTGGCGCGGCCCCAGGGGGAGACGCTGGGCCTGGGTGACG
>CAZCBM010000011.1:0-25046 GCA_964496805.1 uncultured Rhodospirillales bacterium
ACTGTTCACGGGCCGGGGACTGGCTCATTTTTCGGCCCGTTTCGGGCCGGAAAATCGGGACAGTCCCCGTGAACGGTTGCGAAACTGAAATCTCATTTCTCTCTCGGTACTACTCGGAAGCCGCCTCCGGCGGCGCCACCCGCTCCAGCCAGCCTTCGGACGGCAGGGCATGGGCTGCCGCGGTGAGCGCGTCCAATGCCTTCATCGCCTCCGCCTCTGCTTTGGGGTCACTGGTCAGCAGCCCCTCCAGGCGTCGGCTCAAGCCGCCCTTGGTGTCGCTGCCGGTGAGCCCCCGGCGTTCGGTCCCCAGCAACCAGCGACGCAGCTCTCGCGTTTCAAGCCCCGACAGATGACTGGCAAAGACACTATCGGCGGCATCGAACAGCTGGTGGCCTTCGTCGAAGACGTAGCGGGTACGGCGGGCCGTGCCTTGGCCGCCCTCATCCACCGACTCGTCGTTGGCATCCATGGCGTCCAGTGCTGCCCGACTGAGCACCAGGGCATGGTTGGCAATCACCAACCGGGCATGTTTGGCCTTGCGGATGGTATGCTCAATGAAGCAGCGACGATAATGTTCGCACGCACTGAAGGTGCAGTCGCCACGCCTGTCGGCCAAGTTGAGGGTGAGCTTGCGACCCATCAGGTCCGGCAGCCACGCGGGGAAGTCGGCACCCTGAAGATCGCCGTCGCGGCTGACGGCAATCCAGCGCGCCATCAGCCCAAGGGCGGGGAAGAAACTGGCATTTGTCTGGGCGAGGCTGGTGGCCTCCTGATACTTGGCCAGACACAGATAGTTCTCACGCCCCTTGCGGATCACCGTGTGCTGATCGCGCTCCACCGGGTCGGGATAGACCCGGTGGAGATCCTGATCCACCTGGCCCTGTAGGTTGCGGGTATAGGTGGACAGCCAGACCGGGTCCCCGTTCACCTCTGCCCACAGCGAGGCGGGCGCCAGATAGCCCAGGGTCTTGCCGATGCCCGTCCCCGCCTGAGCCAGCACCAGGGTCGGCCCCTCGTCCGTGTCTTGCGGGATTTGGAAGGCGGCATTGACCGCCTGGGCATAGGTGGCCTGTTGGGGACGCTCCTCAACCAGGCCGCCACCCCGATTCAACAACTCTCTGAGCCGTTGCTCAACCGCCGCTGAGGCCACAGCCCGCTGAGGCGGTGGTGCGGGTGGTGCCTCATCTTCCCAGTCCGGCAGCTTGCGCCAGAGCGCCAGCGGCGAACGATCCCGCGGGCCAAGCCCCCCGGCAGCCAGTGCCCGCAGCACCATTGGCGCCCAAGGCCAGCCGCCGCGCGCCATCAAGTGCGCCAGCCCGGCGGGGTCGCTGCGGGTGTCCGTTTGCCCCTGGCTCAACTGGGCCAAGAGGCAGGCAGCGGCATCCTGAAGGGTGATGGCAGCCTGGGCCACATCCTCCGGCGGTGCCAACCCCAGGGCTTCGGCCAGCCCGGCAGCCGATGGCACGCAGAATCGCCCCGGATAAACAAAGGCGAACAGGTCCAACAGATCATAGGCCGGCGACGGGGTCGCAGCCGCTCGCTCCCACAAGCTGGTGCGGTGGCAGCACAGGCCAGGGCCGGCGGGGGCCACGTCCGCCGCCCGCTCTGTCGGTGCCTCCCGCAACTCGCCGGAGGGGTCCAGCCAAACGATCGCGGCCCCGTCCAACAGCCAGACGGTCATCTCCTCCAGGGTCAGGGTGACCGGAGGCAGGGAATCCTCAGCCAAGGCGTGCCTCCGGGGACGGGGTGCGGCTGGACGGGCGGCCTGGGCCAAGGGGGTGGGTCAGGGGGCCCAAGCTGATCCCAATCAGCTTGGCCATCACCACCAGCAGGACCAAGGGCAGCAGGATCACCTGGAACAGAAAAGCATACATAACGTCCACCACCGCTGCGATCACCTGGCGGGCGGTGTCCTGCAATTGCTCCACCCGTTCCGCAAAGTCGGTGACGCCGGTGTTCTCGAAATCGGTGGCGGTGTCCGACAATCGCTCAATCTGGCTGGTGGAGGTACTGACCAGCGGCGTGACCAGGCGTTGGGCGATGGCGTCCCCGGCCAGCAGCGCCAGGGGCAACCCCAGACGCGCCATCAGGCCCACCAGCACCAGCCATCGCCCGGCGCCCAGCAGCCGACGCCGCATCCCAGAGGCTGGCCTCAAGCCCAAGGCCAGCGCCAAGACCAGCAAGCCCGGCCCCACCAGGAAAGGCAAGGCAACGTCCGCTCCGGTCAGCAAGGCCATCTTCTGGATGCCCAGCGACATCAAACAGATCATGAGCACCACACTGAACCGCTCGATCAGGTCATTGAGCGGATCAAGGATCTCCCCAATGGCCAAACTGCCGCCCACGCCAAGCCCTGCGTTGATTTCACCGGTTTGCAGCACACTGACCACCGCATTGATGGCCCGGGCACCGGCATAGACGGCAAAACCCTGGATCAGGGCATCGTCCACTCTGGCCTCGCTCAGGGTCAGGAGCGGATCATCCACGAGCCTCAGGCCCTGATCGATCACGCCACCCACGCTTAGACCCCCCACCAGCGCCAACACCAGGGCAAGGGCCACCCACCAGCGCCGCTGATGGGCACCCGGCTGGGGTGAGGGGGTGGGGTCCGGCGGACTGGCCATGGCGGATTAGATCTCACAGAGGAAAAACAGGGCAGCAGGGATCGATGGCGGCGAGGGACCCGTTCCTGAGACAGCCAGAAAAGCCGCAAAAGGACCAGAGGCTTGCAGGACGCCCCGGCGGCAGCGTAGCAGTGGGGGCGCGGCGCGAGCGTGCACGCCGCCTTGATTGATCTGCCAAGCAAGCAAGGCCTGTCCCTCCCCTTCCTTTACCGGCCATTTGGCCATCGGTCGGGTAGAGAGAGAGGCCAGACTGATCGGAAGCCGCTCTCGCCATCATCACGACCCCCGACTCTGAGGATACGTTTCATGCCCGCCATTTCAAAGGCTGCTGCCGAGGCTGCCCGATCCTGGCCGTTTGAGGAGGCGCGCAAGATCCTCAAACGTCTGGCTGGCAAGGATCCCGAAAAGGGCTTCGTTCTGTTTGAAACGGGCTATGGACCCAGTGGCTTGCCCCACATCGGCACCTTTGGGGAAGTGGTGCGGACCAGCATGGTTCGGCATGCGTTTGAGTGCCTGTGTGACATCCCGACAAAGCTCTATTGCTTCAGCGATGACATGGATGGGTTCCGCAAAGTGCCCACCAACTTGCCCAATCAGGACATGCTGCGCCAGCATCTGGATAAGCCGCTGACCAGCGTGCCTGACCCTTTTGGCACCCACGATAGCTTCGCTGCCCACAACAATGCCCGCTTGCAGGCCTTTCTGGACAGCTTTGGCTTTGAGTACGAGTTCAAATCCTCCACCGACCACTACAAGGGGGGTGTCTTCGATGCTGCCCTGCAGCGAATGGCTGAGGTTTATGAGAAGGTCATGGCGATCATGCTGCCCACCCTGGGCCAGGAACGCCAAGCCACCTATAGCCCCTTTTTGCCGCTCAGCCCCAGCAGCGGCAAAGTCCTGCAGGTCCCGCTGACCGCCGTTGACGCGGCGGCGGGCACGGTGCGGTTCATCGACGAGGACGGGCAGGAGGTGGAACAGAGCCTGTTTGGCGGCGGGGTGAAGGTGCAATGGAAGCCCGATTGGGCGATGCGCTGGTACGCCCTGGAGGTGGACTATGAGATGGCCGGCAAGGACCTCATCGACAGCGTCACGCTGTCCGGCAAGATCACCCGTGCCCTGGGCGGTGTGCCGCCGGAAGGCTTCAACTATGAGCTGTTTTTGGATGAGCAGGGGACGAAGATCTCAAAGTCCAAAGGCAATGGCCTCGCGGTGGAGGAGTGGCTGCGCTACGCCCCGCAGGAAAGCCTCGCCTATTACATGTACGGCAAGCCAAAGACCGCCAAGCGCCTGTATTTCGACGTCATCCCCAAGGCGGTGGATGAGTATGTGACCTTTGCTGCCAAGGCGCAGGAAGAACAGCAGGACAAGCTGGTGGACAATGCAGCCTGGCATGTTCACAGCGGGGCCGTGCCGGACCGTCGCCTGCCGGTGCCCTTTGCCATGCTGCTGAACTTGGCCGCGGTGGTGAATGCAGAGGAGCCTGGGGTGCTTTGGGGGTTCATCACGCGCTATGCGCCGCAGGCGGCACCGGGGGCCGACCCGTTCTTCGATGGGTTGGTTGCCAACGCCGTGCTGTATTACCAAGACCGTATCCGGCCGGAGAAGACCTATCGCCCCCCCACGGATCCGGAGCGGGCCGCCATCCAGGACCTGGCCCAGCGCCTGAAAGATCTTGCCCCCGAAGCCCACCAGGACGCCGAAGCCATCATGACGGAGGTCTATGCCACCGGAAAGGCCCACGGCTATGAGCAGTTGCGGGACTGGTTCAAATGCCTTTATGAGGTGCTGCTTGGGCAGAGCCAAGGACCGCGGATGGGCAGCTTCATTGCGCTTTACGGTGTCGAGGAAACGCTGCTGCTGATCGACCGGGCTTTGCGCGGCGACCTTTGTGCAACCGAAAAGGCCTGAGCCAGACGGGCACGGCGGCCGAGCTGCCGACAAATGACCCAATCCCCATTTTTTGGGGTGACACTGTTGGCCCCAGACGTTTGATTGGGGCCAACTACACCTGAAGCGGTTACCAGCCGCGTGTTTCGTGCATGGAAGGCGGTCATGACAGTCGTCGTGGGACCCCTAGTCAACCATACCCGCACCATTGTGCTGTCCACCCGGCGGACCAGTGTCCGCCTGGAGGAGGCCTATTGGGAGGCGATTGCCCAGATTTGCCAGGTGGAGAACCTCAGCTTGGCAGGCCTGTTTGATCGCCTGGACCTGCTGAAGGGGGATAGTGGTCTCACCGCCTTTGTGCGCGTTTTTGTGATTACATATTTTGGGTCTTGGGTTTATGACTTGTCAGACAACCCCGATGAGGAAGCCGCGTTGATCTTTCGGCCGCCCCTTAAGGAAACCCCCACGGACGCGGACACTCTGCCGGGCGAAGAAAGCGTGCGGTTCCGTCAGACGCTGGAACGACTGACCGGGTCCTGAGCCCTTGCGCTTGCTGGCACGCTTGACCGACCCTTGCCGGCCCTTCCGTTGCTTTGGGGTCCCCGCCCCTGGCCCCCTCCTCTCTGGCCCCGTTTTCGGGACCCCTCTTTTCTAGATCGCGGTCCTCTCCGACTTCTCCTTTCTGGCCCTTGGCTGCCTTGATTGCCGCTGCTCTGGGCCCCCAGGGTACTGCCATGTCTGCTGACGCTTCAGATCCTGCCCCCGGGGCCAATGCGTCGGGCTTGAGTCGTGCGGCTGCCCTTGAGGGATTGAGGGCTGCGGCGCCCTTTATGCCTACCATCGCCCCCTTCGGCATTGTGGCGGCCCTGACCGCGCTGGAGGCTGGGTTCTCCCCCTGGCAGGTCATGGCCTCCTCCACCGTCATCTTTGCCGGGGCCAGCCAGATTGCGGTGGCAGGGTTGTTGGGGGATGGGGCGGCACTGGTGGTGGTTGTGCTAACCGCCTGGGTGATCAACCTGCGCATGGCGATGTATTCCGCAACCCTGGCACCGGTCTATGGCAAGGCCCGTCTGGGGCATCGGCTGCTGGTGGCCTATGCCCTGACTGATCAGGCCTTCGTCATCGGGCACAAGGATCACCAGGCCCGACCGGAGCGTCCCATTGGGGAGGCGGTAAGCCACTATCTGGCCGCTGGGTTCAGCATCTGGCTGCTGTGGTTGGCGTGCACGGCGCTGGGGATCCTGTTGAAGGACATCCCTCAGATCGCCCAGTGGCTGACCCGTATCCCGCTGGATTTTGCGGTGCCCTTGGTGTTCCTGGCTGTGCTGGTGCCTCTGTTGCGCGATCGCCCGTCGCTGGTGGCCGCTGCCGTCGGCGGCTGCGTGGCCAGTGTGGGGCTGATGTTGCCCCTGAAGCTGGGTATCTTGGCGGGGGCGATCAGTGGGATTGCCGCCGGGTTGGCGGCAGAGTCTTGGATTGGGTGGCGTCGTCGCCGTGGCTTCGCCGAGGATGATCCGCCGCCATGACCGACAGTCAAAGCATCTGGCTGGCGCTGATCCTGGCAGGGGCAGGGACCTTCCTGCTGCGGCTGAGTTTCCTGCAGTTCCTGGCCAAGCGGGATATCCCCAGCATTGTGCGACGGGCCCTGGTTTATGTGCCCCCCGCGGTGCTGTCTGCGTTGGTTTTGCCAGCCGCGTTCAGCCTGTCGCCAGCGGATCAAAGCCTCAGTCTGGACCCCATCCGCCTTGCCTTGCTGGGCCTGTGTGCGTTGATCGCCCACCTTACGCGCAACATCACGCTGACACTGGTGGCCGGCCTTGGCCTGTTGATGCTGGCAGAGGCGATGCTATAGCCGCCTCTCGTGCCCATGCACGGGCGCCCCAAAACGTCTTCGCGTGTTTTCTTTGACGCCTGGAAGGGCACCGCGCCCCCGCGCCCCCTACGTTGACCACCTCAATTCCCCGGTCCCCTCACACGCTCAGACACGCCTCGCCCTTCTGCCAGTTGCAGGGGCAAAACGCGTCGCTTTGCAGCGCATCCAAGACCCGCAGGATCTCATCCGGGTTGCGGCCCACCTTCATGTCATTGACGCTGACATGCCGAATGATGTCCTCATCGTCGACAATGAACGTCGCTCGCAAGCAGACATGCTCGCGCGCATCGAGGATGCCCAACTGCTCCGAAAGCCGCCTGCTGATGTCGCTGTACATCGGAAATGGCAGATCCTTCACATGCTCATTTTGCTGGCGCCAAGCCCGGTGCACGAATTCATTATCTGTGGAAACACCAATGACTTGGGTATCACGGTCAGTGAATTCTTCATTCAATCGGCTAAAGCCGGCAATTTCAGTAGGGCAGATGAAGCTGAAATCTTTGGGCCAAAAGAAATATACTTTCCATTTGCCGGCATAGGTGTCTTGATCCAGGTCAATGAAGCCATTGACCATGGCATCGCTGACAACGGCCTTGCCGGAGAAGCGGGGAAAGGGGTGACCGACAGTGAGCATGAGCCCTGGGACCATAAGCTAAGGGGGGAGCAAGATCGGCGGCGTCGATCGCAGCGGGTTTCGGCTGGTTTCAGCGGGTGGGTGGGTGAAACAGCGGCCGAGCGGTGTCAAGCGTAACGCACAGGCTTTGCCCGGCGCCAGCGCTTAAAGCGGAGGACCGTAAAGTGGCAACGCCACGGAGAGGATCATCCCAGCGACCACGGGTGTAAGACAGCAACGGGAACACCCAAGGGGAGGAGGGACGCCTGCTGTGGAAGGCACTGGGTGACCTTGCCGAGACCCACAGGGCATTGATGCCAGTCGGCAGATGAGGGACTGTGGGTCAATCAACCCCCACCAAAGGATGTCTGCGATGCCCCAGATCCACCCGCTTGAGATTGGGATTTGCGTGGCTGATCTGGCCCGCGTGCAGCGCTTCTATGAGGACGGGTTGGGCCTGGAGACCGTTGCGGTCTCCGCCTCCCCTGCCACAGCGGCGGCGCCTGTTGGCCTGTCCCCGGGCGGGTATGTGGTGGCGCGTCTTCAGACACCGCGCGGGGAGCGCATCAAGCTGTTGCAGCCTGAACAGGTGCCGGAGGCCGGGATTGCCGATGGCCCGGTGCTGGCCCAGACTGGTCTGGCGTATCTCACACTGATTGTCGACGACCTGCCGGAGATGGTGGATCGGGCTTTGGCGGCGGGTGCAAGCCCGGTTGCGGCCCCGCGGGCGATGGAACTGAAACCCGGGGTCTGGGTGTTCTTCCTGCGCGATCCAGAAGGCAACGTGGTGGAGTTGGTGGCGCTGGACGCCTGAGAGCGGCCTATCCGCCGCGTCGGCGCCGTCCCCCGCGTTGGCGCTGATGAATCCGGGTGGCCGTTGCCTCTGCCGTATTGAGCAACTCCCCCCTACCTCGACCACCCCACGGCCTCCCCAGGGTTTGAGAGGGTGGCGGAGCCTCAGCTTTCCCCTGCAGGGGCGTCTGGCTCACGGTACTGAGCCAGCCGGCGCATGGCGCCTTGCAGGTGGGCGCGGGCCGCCTAGGCGGCGGCGTCCGGGTCACCCACGCAGATGGCTTCCACAATGGCTGTGTGTTCGCCGTGGGCTTGTTCAGCCAGCCCGGTATGGCGGGCGGAGTTGGTGCGGGCGGTGCGGATCAAACGGCGTGCGGACCGCTCAAGATGATCCGCCAGGGCCACATAGTGTCGATTATGGGTGGCTGCGACGATGGCAGCGTGAAAGGCAAGATCCTCGTCCACACCAGATTTCCCCTCGATCAGGGCCTGGTTCATGGCCTCATAGGCTTGCCTGATGCGGGCAACATCCGCGTCGTTGCGGCGACGTGCGGCCAGTTCGGTGGCGCCCACCTCCACCACCATCATCAGTTCGGCAATCTGTTCGATTTCCTCCATCGCACTGTCGGGGTCGTCCGGCAGGATCAGTCGGAAACTGGAGGCGCGGGGGTTGTCCACCACAAAGGCCCCGACGCCTTGTCGGGTATTCACCAGGCCATCGGTACGCAGCCGGCTGATCGCTTCACGGACAATCGGGCGCGACACGCCATAAAGCTCCGTCAGCCGCGCCTCGGTGGGCAACTGCTGACCCGGCGCCAGGGTCCCATCCTGAATTTGGCGCCGTAAGGCCAAGGCCACATCCTCCGCCAGAGAGACGGAGCGACGAGCCCGGGGGCGTTTTGGCGGTGAGGCGGGGCTCGCCATGGGCGCCATCCCCTTCTTTACTGGTCAGTTTATGCACTCACGAATGAATATACAGACCGCCATTGACGTGGATAGTCTCACCAGTGACAAACGCGGCCCAGTCACTGCACAAAAATGCGACAACACTGGCCACTTCACGGGCGGTCCCCAGCCTCCCCATGGGGGTTGCCTTCATCAAGGCCGGACCATTGGCGGCCAGCAACGGCTGGATCAGGGGGGTGTCGATCAAGCCGGGGCTGACAGCGTTGGCGCGGATGCCGCGGGGGGCCAACTCCCAGGCCAAGGATCGCGTGAAGGCCAGAACAGCGCCCTTTGCGGCGGCATAATGGGCATGCTTGAAGCTGCCGCGATGACCGGCCATGGAGGCGATGTTGACGATGGACCCCCCATCGCGCAGCAACGGCATCAGGGCCCTGCAGGTATAGAAGGTGCCGTCCTGGTTGATGCCGATGGTCTGGGCCCATTGCTCATCACTCATGTCCTCCACCAGTTGATCCAGGTAGAGGCCGGCGCCGGTGACCACAAAATCGCAGGCCCCAAAAACGTCCTTGGTTTTGGCCGCAACGGCATCGGCATCGGCGGACCTGCGCGCGTCTTGCCGAAGGGCAATCACCCGTTTGCCACTGGGGTCCAACGTCTGAGCGAAACTGGTCAGTCCCTCTTCATTGATGTCGGTGAGGACCAAGTTAGCGCCCAGTTCAAAGAACATCTCGGCAATGGACCGCGTGATGCCCCCATTGGCGCCCATCAGAACCAGGACCTTGTTGGTGAAATCGATCATGGCGGTGTTTTCTCCCTGAAAGTTCTTTTTGTTTGGGTTTGGATCAGGCGGGTCGGATCGGGTCAGGTTGCGCGAGGGGCCTTCAGGTCATCAGCCAGCCGCCTGCCACATCCACGGTTTGCCCCGTGATGAACCCGGCTTGAGGCGAGGCGAACCATAGGGCGAGGTCGGCGACCTCGGCGGGTTCCCCCAGGCGTCCCAGGGGTGTTTGCTGGATGAACGGGCGATTGGTTTCCTCCCCCACCGCCCGGACCAGGTCGGTATTGATCCGCCCCGGGGCGATGGCGTTGACCGTGATGTTGTAGGGGCCAAGCTCCCCCGCCGCGGCCCGGGTCAAGCCAATCAGGCCGGCCTTGGTTGCGTGGTAGTGACAGCCCACCAGGTCCAGGAACACTTTGCCGGCGACAGAACTCATCAGGACGATGCGCCCCCGGCGGCGATCCACCATGCCGGGGGTGATCGCGCGCATCAGGTTCCAAGCGCCAGTGAAGTTCACCCCCACGACGGCGTCCCATTCCTCGGCGGGCATCTCCCACAAGGGGGATTTGCGCCCGCGGGGTTTGGGGCTGATCCCAGCGTTGCAGACCAGGATATCTGTGGGGCCGTGGGCGGTCTCGGCCGCGTCCACAGCAGCGTTCACCGCATCGCGGTCGGCCACGTCGCAGCCCAACCCCACCGCCCCTTGCAGGGCAATGGCGGTCTGTTGGGCCTTGTCTGCGTCCCGATCCAACAGGGCAACCCGCGCCCCCTCAGCCGCCAGCGCCTGGGCGATGGCGGCGCCGATCCCCTGTGCGGCGCCGGTGACGATGGCGGCTTGCCCGCTCAGCATCCCCGTCATGCCGTGGGCACCAGCATGATCTTGCCGATATGCGCGGAGCTTTCCATCAGCCTGTGAGCGTCAGCGGCCTGTTCGAGGGGGAACGTGCTGTGCATCACGGGGCCGATGGTGCCTGCCTCCAGAAGCGGCCAGACATGCTTCATCAGCGGTTCGATGATGGCGACCTTTTGCTGGACGGTGCGCGGGCGCAGCGTGGACCCGGTATAGGTCAGGCGCTTGAGCATGATCTTCAGCAGGCTGGCCTTCTCCACAACTGGTCCGGTCAGGAAGGCGATTTGGACCAGCCGTCCTTCCAACTTCAGGCAGTCGATGTTGCG
Source organism: uncultured Rhodospirillales bacterium (assembly GCA_964496805.1). GTDB lineage: Bacteria > Pseudomonadota > Alphaproteobacteria > CAZCBM01 > CAZCBM01 > CAZCBM01. Next base: position 10,650 of record CAZCBM010000011.1, read on the forward strand.
CTGCCAATAGGCCGCGCCCACCATATCAAGGATCAACTCGACCCCCTCACCATCGGTGATGCGGCGCACCTCCTCAACGAAGTCCTGCTCACGATAAATGATCACGTGATCGGCCCCCAGGGCGGCGACGGCATCCGCCTTTTCCTGGTTGCCCACGGTGGTTATGACCGTGGCTCCGAACTGCTTGGCCAGTTGAATGGCCGTGGTGCCGATCCCGCTGGAGCCGCCATGAATCAGCAGGGTTTCACCGGCCTGGAGGCCGCCGCGCTGAAACACGTTGGTCCAGACCGTCATGTAGGTCTCGGGTAGGGCAGCAGCCCGCACCATGTCGTAGCCCTTTGGAACCGGCATGCACAGCGGTTCATCGGCAACGCAATACTCAGCATAGCCCCCGCCGGTCACCAGCGCGCAGACATCTTCCCCAAGGCGGGTGTCGCTGACACCGTCCCCCACCGCAACGATCGTGCCGGAGATTTCCAGGCCAGGGATCGGGCTGGCGCCCGGGGGCGGCGGATAGCCACCGGTGCGCTGCTGGACATCCGGTCGGTTGACCCCCGCCGCAGCCACTTTGACCAAGACTTGGCCGGCCCCGGGTTGCGGGACCGGACCTGTTTTGGCCACCAGAACCTCCGGCGGGCCACCGTCGCCCTCGATATCAATGAAACGCATCTGGTCTGGAATGGTGGTCATGCTTTGTCGGCCTCCCTGGGGTGATGGCGCGCTGCACGGGCGCGCTCGTGTTTCTGCTGTCCTTTTGGGCAGATGCCCATACCCACAATTTAAGGGGTTGTCTGACAACTCGTCGTGATGCTACGCTTTGAAGCAGGTCGGGTCAAAAAGTTTCTCTGTTGCGCCGATGCTTGCCTTCAGGGGCGCTGGCCTAACCTTTAAGGGCCTGCCACGCAACGACGGGGCAGGTGACGACCTTTGAAAAACCAGGACCTGCCAGTGAAAAGCGCAGGCTCCACGATGGGAGGACCATCCATGCAGACGCGTTTCGCAGCCCCCCAATGGCTGTGCTCCACGGCGGCTGTCGCCGTTTTGGCCGGCACCCTCGGCGCCACCCCCGCCTTGTCGCAAGACGTCACCCTTGGTGCCCTTTACCCGTTCAGCGGCGGTCTTTCCGTGCTGGGGGAGGAAAGCTTCCGCGGTTTTGAACTGGCGGTTGATGAGATCAATGCCGAAGGTGGCCTCAAGGGCCAGCAGATCCAGATCGTCAAAGGCGATGCCGTCACGCCCAACGATGCTGTGGGTGAGGCGCAGCGCCTGATCAATGTTGAAGGCGTGCCAATGATCTTCGGCACCTACAGCTCCTCACGGAGTTTCGCCGCCAGCCAGGTGGCCGAGAACGCCGGTATCCCTTACTTCGAACTGGGTGCCATCAGCGATCCCATCACGGAGCGTGGGTTCAAGAACGTCTATCGCACCAACCCCACCGCCCGGACCTTCGCCCAGACAATGGTCGGTGCGATCCCGGATCTGATTGCGCCGGCCCTCGGGGTTGAAGCCAGTTCCCTGAAGGTGGGGATCATCCACGAAGACAGCCTGTACGGTCAGACTGTGGCCGGTTTCCAGGCAGAGGCCGCTGAGGCCGCGGGCCTGACCGTGGTGGAGACCTTGCCCTACGCCGCGGACAGTGTGGACCTGTCGCCGGTGGTGCTGCGTCTGGCCAGCGCTGACGTGGATGTGGTCATGCAGACCAGCTACCAGAACGATACCGTGCTGACCTTCAACACCATGCGTGAGCAGGGTTTCCGCCCGATCATGATCGGTGCTGGCGGTGGCTATAGCTTGAACGACACCATGGAAGCCGTGGGTGCCGAGACCATCGACGGCGCGTTCAACATCGACTTCACCCAGTACAAGACCAATCCGGCGGCGGCCCCCGGAATCGACTCATTCCCGGACATGTACGAAGACAAGTATGGTGAACCGCCGCGGTCCGGGCACAGCTTGGCCAATTACATGGGGGCCAAGGTGATCTTTGCGGCCCTGGAGGGTGCTGACAGCCTGTCCGCCGACGATGTGAGGGCGGCGATGATGGCCATTGATGTGGCCCCGGGCACCACACCCACCGGTTGGGGCGTGAAACTGGACGAGAATGGCCAGAACACCCGCGCGGCTCCCTATCTGCTGCAATGGCAGGGAGGCGAGTTGCTGACGGTGTTCCCGCCGGAAGCCGCTGTGGCAGAGCCGATCATCCCCGGCGCCAACTGAGCCCCTGGGATTGGCGTCACCGGCTGGGCATGAGCCCCGTCGGTGACGCGCCCCCCGCTGCACCGGATCCGACACCGACGCTTCCCTTCCCCCGGCAGTACCGCGGCCGTGACGGAGCAAGGGCGTGGTACGGCTTGGGCTGCTCCCTCTTTGCAGCAGCTTCGTAGGAGTGGTGGCGCGGGTATTCCGCGCCCCGCTGTCCCGGTTCGTATCAGCCGCTTGCTGTCTGCGCGTCCAGCGCCGGCGCGGTCCCCTGGCGGCGCCTCTGCCCCTTCGCTGCTGCCCTGCCTGCGGCAATGCCGGGCGGTGTCCCGCCCCATGGGGGCCGCCCGCTCCCCCTATGCACCTGGCAACCATGCACTTGGCCCATGACTGATCCTGTCTTCCTTCTCAATCTGCTGTTGCAGGGGCTCCTTCTGGGGGCGCTGTACGGGTTGATCGCGGTTGGCCTGACCCTGATCTTTGGCATTGTCCGGGTCATCAATTTCGCCCATGGCGAAATCCTGATGGTGGGCATGTACATCACCTGGGTGCTGACCCGCGATTTGGGCTTGCATCCCTATCTGGCGATCATTCCGGTGGCCCTGCTCCTGGCCTTGATGGGGGCCGGTATTCAGCGGTTCATCATCCAGCGGTTGATGAACGCCGATCCGCATATTCAGATCTTCGCCACCGTCGGCGTTTCCGCGGTGCTGTTGAACCTCATGTTGATGATGAACAGCGCCAACGTGCGATCGGTGGATCAGACCACGCTGGAGAGCACCTGGACGGTGGCCAGTGTCGAGAGGGTGAGCACCACCGACGAGGGCGTTGAAGAGACGCGAGAGGTGCGGGCCAATGTGGTCATTGGCCGTGTGTGGATTGCGCTGGCCGCGGTGGTGGTCATGCTGGCCCTGCACCTGTTCATGACCCGCACCATGCTGGGCCGGGCCATCCGGGCCACCGCCCAGAACCGCAATGCCGCGCAGTTGATGGGGATCGACATCAACCTGATGTACGTCCTCACCTTCGCCCTGGGCTGTGCCTGCGTCGGGGTCGCCTCCTCCATGATGGTTGTTCACTACCCCCTGACCCCCTCACTGGGTGCCCTGTTTGTACTGACGGCCTTCGTGATTGTGGTGCTGGGGGGCATGGGCAGCATCTATGGCGCCTTCCTGGGGGCCTTGCTGATCGGGCTGGTGGAGATGTTCGCGGGCGCGCTGGTGGGACCCAACTGGAAGGAGGTCGTCTATTTTGGCCTGTTCCTGGTGATCCTGATTGCCCGCCCAACCGGCCTGTTCGGCTTCGGCCGCGGCTCGGAATAAGGGGAGAACCAGATCATGACTCGGATTCTTTCCGCACAGAACGGCGTTGCGATAGCCATCCTGGCCGCCCTGTTGCTGGTGCCGATTTTCTCCCCGGCTGCGCTGGATGGGTTGGGGGTGGATACCCGCCACCTGTTCACCACCATCTTTGTCTTCGCCGCCCTGGCCACCGCCTGGAACATCACCGGCGGCTTTGCAGGGCAGTTGAGCCTGGGCCACGCCATCTTCTATGGCATTGGCGGGTACACCAGCTTTTTGTTGATGAACACCTATGGCCTGACCCCCTGGGTCGGGATGCTGGTGGGGGCAGCGTTGGCCGCCCTGGTGGGGGTGGCCATCTCCGCCCCTTGCTTCCGACTGCGCGGCCCATTCTTCACCCTGTCCACCATCGCCTTCCTGATCGTGATCGAGCGGGTGGCGATCAATTGGACCGATCTTACTGGCGGGTCAGCCGGTCTGTCGCCAGATCTCAATCCAGTGGATGCGCAGGGCAATCGCTTGCTGACCGCCGCTGGGGAGGAATACAGCCGCACTGGCCTGACGTGGATGACGTTCAACAAGGCGGAGTTCGGCGACAACTACCAAGTCTATTATTTGGTGATCGCCTTTGTGATCCTGCTGGTGTGTTTGGCGGCCTCGCTTTGGGTCCGGCACTCACGCTTCGGCTACTATCTGGTGGCGGTGCGCGAGCGGGAGGATGCTGCCCGCGCGGCCGGGGTAAACCCGTTCAATCAGAAGCTCTATGCTGTGGCCCTGTCCGCGGCCCTGGCCAGCTTGGTGGGCAGCTTCCACGCCAGCTATCTGGGTTATGCGGAGCCGGAGGCCCAGTTCAGCCTACAGCTTTCAGTCAATATTGCCTTGTTCGGCCTGATCGGTGGGTTGGGCACGGTGTCTGGCCCCTTGGTGGGAACCATCCTTGTGGTGCCGCTGGCAGAAGTCCTGCGCGCCAGCCTGCTGCGCCTGGATTTCAAGGAACGGGCGGAGGGCATCCGTGACATCACAGCCCTTCAGGAGAAGATTGCGGCCGCCGTGCAGCAGTCTGGCGAGGCGCTGACCCAAAGCTTGCAGAGTCTGCGCCGAGACGCCTTCAGCATCGCCAACAGTCTGCCGCAAGAGCACGAGGCGTTGGAAACCCAGATCAAGGATGCCGCGCGGGATCTGAGAGCCCTGGAACGCGCTGATACGCCCCCGACGGCTGACCAGTTGCAACCGGTGCTGGATCGCATCCAAGCCGGGGCCGATCAGGCACGGGATCTGATTGCTGGTTCCTCTGAAAGCCTGACATTGGCCCTGGACTGGCTGGTGGTCTATCCCGAGGCCATCCATGGGTTTGTCTATGGGCTTGTGCTGGTGGTGATCGTGCTGACCATGCCCGACGGGGTGGTGGGGCGTCTGGGGCCGCTGGTGCAACGCTTTATTTTTCTGCGCAAACCCGTGGCTGTGGAGGCCACGGGCGGCATGAAACCCGGCTTGGCTGCGGTGGACGACAGCCATCGTCCCTCAATCGGTGGCCCCATGCTCAAGGCCGAGAATTTGGTCAAGCGGTTCGGCGGTCTGGTGGCCACCAACAATGTCACCATGCACCTGAACCAGGGCGAGGTGTTGGGCATCATTGGCCCCAATGGCGCTGGCAAAACCACCTTGTTCAACCAGCTCTCCGGCTTCCTACGCCCCAATGAGGGCAAGGTAAGCTTGCTGCGGGAGGGCCAATGGGTCAGCCCTTCGGCCCCCAGCGACTATGCGCAGATGGGTGTCGGTCGCACCTTCCAGATCGTTCAACCCTTTGCCGAGATGACGGTGCTGGAGAACATCATGGTGGGGGCCTTCCGCACCACTGCCAGCGTTGAGGAAGCCAGCCGCGCGGCTGCAGAGGTGGCTCGCCTGACCGGGTTGGACGAACTGCTGCACGCCCGCGCCTCCAGCCTGACCATCGGTGGCATGAAGCGCCTGGAAGTGGCCCGCGTCCTGGCCCTGAAGCCCCGCATCCTGCTGTTGGATGAGGTGATGGCAGGCCTTGCCCCAGCAGATGTGAACGACGCCGTGTCCATGATCCGCGGCATCCGGGACAGCGGCGTCAGCATTATTGCCATTGAGCATAACATGCACGCCATCATGGCTCTGTCTGACCGTATCGTCGTCATCAACTCGGGCGAGGTCATCGCCGAAGGGACCCCCCAGGACATCGCCAGCAACCCCACTGTCATCGAAGCCTATCTGGGAGAGGAGTATGTCCATGCTCAAGCTGGATAGTGTGCGCGCCGGCTATGGCAAGGTGACAGTGCTCAAGGGGCTCACCCTGGAGGTGCAGGAGGGCGAAGTGGTGTGCCTGGTGGGGGCCAACGGCGCCGGCAAGACCACCACGCTGCGCGCCATCTGTGGCTTGATCGGGCTGGAGGCCGGCGACATCCAGTGGCAGGGCACATCCTTGAAGCCGATCAAGGCCAACCGCCGGGTCAATCTGGGCATCACCCTGGTGCCGGAGGGCCGCCAACTCTTTCCCCATATGACCGTGAAAGAGAACCTGTTGCTGGGCAGCTTCCATACGGGCGCCCGCGAGGGTGCCTTGGCCCGGATGGAGGAGGTGTTGGACCTGTTCCCCCGGGTGCGGGAGCGCCTGTGGCAGACCGCCGGCAGCCTGTCCGGTGGGGAGCAGCAGATGGTGGCCATCGCCCGGGGTTTGATGAGCAATCCAAAGCTGCTGATGTTCGATGAGCCATCGCTGGGCCTCGCCCCAATGCTGGTCAAACAAGTGTTCGAGATCATCGACACCATCGTCAGCCGCGGCACCACGGTGCTGATCGTGGAGCAGAATGTCTATCACACCCTGTCCATCGCCAATCGCGGCTATGTCATTGAAAATGGAGAGATCGTCATGAGCGACACTGGCCCGGCCCTGCTGGCCAGCCCCCATGTCAAAGCCGCGTATCTGGGGATCTAAGACCATGTCCGAGCCTTGGCAGATCACCGGAACCACGCGCGTTTATGGGATTTTGGCGGACCCCATTGCACAGGTGCGGACACCGCAAGTGCTCAATGCGGCCTTTCGGTCCCGTGGGTTGGACGCCGTCCTTGTGCCTTTGCATGTGGGGGCCGAAGCGCTGCCGACCTTCTTTGAGGGGCTGCGGGGGATGAAAAACTTGGGTGGCCTGATCGTGACCGTCCCCCACAAAGGCGCGATCCCCGGACTGTGTGACGAGGTTAGCCAGCAGGCCCGGTTGATCGATGCGGCCAACACGGTCCGTCGCGACCCTGATGGCCGCATGAGCTGCACGATGTTCGATGGGGTGGGCTGCGTTGCCGGCATGGTGGCAGAGGGCCATGACCCGCGCGGCAAGCGCGTCCTGATGGCCGGCGCTGGAGGCGCCGCCAATGCGGTGGCCTTCGCGTTGGCGGATGCGGGGGCGGCCGCCGTCCATGTCACCAACCGCACCCGCGCAAAGGCTGAGACCCTGGCGGCCCGCGTGGCCGACGCCTACCCCGGTGTCAACACCGCTGCCGTCGAACCCAATCCTGCCGGCTATGACATTGTCCTGAACGCCACCAGCCTGGGGATGAAGCCCGACGATCCTCTGCCCCTGGATGTGACCCCCCTGATCCCGGGTCAGACGGTGGTGGAAATCATCATGAAGCCGGAGATGACCCCCATCCTGATCGAGGCGCAGAAGCGCGGCTGCGCGGTCCACCTGGGCCGCCATATGCTGGATCATCAGGTGCGGCTGATGGCGGACTTTCTGCGATTGGAGGACGGGCCATGACCACCGGATTGCCCCCCGTGCAAGACGCCACCTACCCCGATCTGTCGGGCCGTGTCGCGGTCATCACGGGCGGTGCCGTGGGGCTGGGATTGGCCATGGGCACCGCGTTGGCCCGGCAGGGCGTCCGGGTCCTGCTCTGCGATATCAATGCCGAAACCCTGGGGGAGGCGGTGGGCCGCCTGAAGGGGCAGGGCTTGGCGGTGGAGGGAACCAGCGGCGATGTCACCCGTGACGACAGTGTGGCCGCCCTCATGGCCACCGCGCGCGACACCTTTGGTCCGGTGGATATCCTGATCAACAATGCCGGCATGTCGGTGAATATGCCGTCGCTGGACCTCAGCATGGAACAGTGGCAGCGCGGCCTGGATGTCTTGTTGACCGGCGCATGGCGCTGCACCCGGGCGGTGTTGCCCGAGATGTTCCAGCGTGGGCGGGGATCGGTGCTCAACATCTCCAGTCTGTATGGCTACCGGCCTGCCCCGGAGCGTTTGGCCTATTGTGTTGCCAAGGCCGGTATCAAGACCATGACGGAAGCGCTGGCGATGGAGTTCGCGCCCAAGGGGCTGCGCATCAATGGCATCTCTCCGGGCTATACCCGGACGGCCCTGGTGGAGGACTTGGTGGCCCGAGGGCGCTTGGACATCGACGCCCTGGAGCGGCGCACCCCGTCCGGCCGGATCGCCACGCCAGAGGATATCGCCAAGCTGGCCGTCTTCCTGCTCTCTGATCAGTCGGCGCACATCAATGGCCAGGTGGTGCTGTGTGACGGCGGCTGGACCGTTTGGAACTATCTCTGAAACCGCCTGAACGAAGGCCGCTGCCATGCCCCGCCGCACCAAGCTCAGCCCCGCTGCGCCGTGGATCCGACTGGAGAGCACCCAGGCCGACTGGCAAAAGGCATCGCCCGGCCTGCTGGGCACCATGCTCACCCAGTTGCACCTGATCCGGGCTTTTGAGGAGCAGGTGCTGCAACTGGTGACCGAAGGGCTGGTCCATGGCCCGGCCCACAGCTCCAACGGTCAGGAGGGCGGCGCGGTGGGCAGCATCCTGCCGCTGACGGCACTGGACAAGGTCAATGGTTCCCACCGGGGGCACCATCAGTTCATCGCCAAGCTGCTGGGCCATTTGGCGCCTGAGGGGCTGGATCCTCTGGCTGAGGTGTCGGCACCGGTGGAGGACAGTCTCTATCGCACCCTGGCCGAGATTCTTGGCCTGGCCGAGGGCTACTGCAAAGGGCGCGGTGGGTCCATGCACCTTCAGCATCTGGAGGCGGGCGCGCTGGGCACCAACGCCATCGTCGGCGGTGGGGTGCCCATGGCAGCCGGCTGCGCCATGGCCCATAAGCGGGCCGGGGACGGTGGGGTGGTGGTCAGCTATTTTGGGGACGGTGCGCTGAACATCGGTAGTGTGCTGGAGACCATGAACCTTGCCAGTGCCTGGGACCTGCCCCTCTGTTTCTTTGTGGAGAACAACCAGTACGCGGTCTCCACCCATGTGAGCGAGGTGGTCAAGGATACGCGCCTGTCTGCCCGCGGGCTTGGGTTCAGCATCCCCAGTTGGCAAGTGGACGGCATGGACCCGCTGGCGGTCTGGCTGGCCACCACCGAGGCGGTGGCCCACATGCGCGCCGGGAAGGGACCCACGCTGATCGAGGCCGAAGTCTATCGCTTCTTCCACCAGAATGGCCCGGCGCCCGGCTCCGCCTTCGGTTATCGCCCCAAGGAGGAAGAAGCCGCTTGGCGGGACCGCGATCCCCTGACGCTCGTGGCCCGACGTATGCAGGATCGCGATCTGATCGACGAGCCGCAGGTCAAGGATCTACGGGCCCGTGCCCAGGCTTTGATGTCCCGGGTTGCGGATCGCCTGCTGGAACCCCAGGGCAATCAACGCCGCATCCGCCCCGCCCTTTGGCCGAGCCATAGTTTCCGCGATCAGGGCTTGCGCGGCGACCTGAGCGAGTTGGACGGTCAGCGCTGTCTGGAGCAGGAGGCCCATCCCGGGCCGCTGCACCAGCAATCCTTCATTGCGGTGGTGGCACAAACCCTTGATCGCCGGATGGCGGCGGATCCCCGCATCCTGACCCTGGGGGAGGATATCCACCGCCTGAAGGGGGGCACCAACGGGGCCACCCGCGGTCTGGCGGAAAAGTATGGCGACCGGGTGCTGGGGACCCCCATCAGCGAGAATGCCTTTATGGGTTTGGCAGGAGGGCTTGCTTTGGATGGGCGCCATCGCCCAGTGGTGGAGTTCATGTACCCCGACTTCATGTGGGTTGCGGCTGATCAGGTGTTCAACCAGGTGGGCAAGGCCCGGCACATGTTCGGCGGGGATCGGGCCATGCCCCTGGTCCTGCGCACCAAGGTGGCCATGGGGACCGGCTATGGCTCTCAGCATTCCATGGACCCCGCCGGCCTCTTTGCCACCGCGCCCGGCTGGCGCATCGTGGCACCCTCCACCCCCTATGACTATGTGGGGCTGATGAATGCGGCCTTGGCCTGCCAGGATCCGGTTTTGGTGCTGGAGCATGTGGACCTGTATGCCACCCAGGGCATGGCGCCGGAGGATGATTCGGATTTCATCATCCCCCTGGGCCGCGCCAAGGTCCGCCGTTCCGGCACCCAGGCCACGGCCTTGACCTATCTGTCATTGGTGCAGCCAACCATCGACGCCGCCGCCGCCCTGGGCCTGGACCTGGAGGTGATCGACCTGCGCAGCCTGGATCGGGCCTCGCTGGACTGGGAGACGGTGGGCGCGTCGATCCGCAAGACCAATGCTGTGATCGTGATTGAGCAGGGGGCCCAAGGCACAGCCTACGGCCCATGGCTGGCGGATGAAATCCAGCGGCGCTATTTCGACTGGCTTGATCAGCCCGTGGCGCGGGTCTGCGGCGGGGAGGCCAGCCCGTCGGTTTCCAAGGTGCTGGAGCGTGCTGCCATCGCCCTTCAGCCAGAGATCGAGAGCGGGCTGAAGCAGGTGATGGCGGCCATGGGGTGCCCCGGCTGACGCTGCCGCCCGCCCCTGGGAAGCCGGCCCTGCGGCTTGGCATGGGGTGGCCAGCGGCGGCGACGGCTGCCATGTTAGTGAGGATGCTTAACAATCGGAAAGAACGACCCATGGCGCTTGCGCCGACCTCGCCTGCCGACCCAACCCCCGCTCATTCTGACCTTTGGGAAGCCCTGCGCGCGCGCCTGAGTGGGCAGGGTGTTCAGGCCACCATCGTCACCAGCCTGGGGGAGCGCCTGGCGCAATCCACGGATAACAGCCTGTATCAGATCACTCCTGATGCCGTGCTGGTGCCGCGCAACGCCGCCGACGCCTCAGCCGCCATGGCAATCTTGGCCGAGCCTCCGTTCCGTTCGCTCTCCATCACGCCTCGCGGCGGGCTCACCGGCACCAATGGCCAGTCGCTGAACACCGGTCTGGTGGTGGATACCTCCCGCCATCTCACCGGCATTGGCCCCGTGGACCTGGAGGCCGGGTGGGTGGAGGTTGAGGCAGGGGTCGTGTTGGACGACCTCAATCGCTGGCTGTCCGGCCATGATCTGATGTTCGCCCCCACCACCTCCACGGCCAATCGCTGTGCCCTTGGTGGCATGATCGGGACCGATGCTGCCGGTAAGGGCAGCCGCGTCTACGGCAAGACGTCGGACAATCTGTTGGGCCTGGAACTGGCGCTGGCGGATGGCTCCTCTCACTGGCTGGAAGCGGTGCCGGAGGACAGCGACCTGCCGGAGGTTTTGGCCAGGGCGCGGGACATCTGTCGCCGCTATGGCCCTGTGTTGGCCCAGCGGGTGCCGCGTCTGCCCCGGCGCTTCGCCGGGTACGATTTGATCCAGCCCTTGGAGCGCCCGGGCTGGTTCGACCCCACGCGCCTGATCGCCGGGGCCGAAGGCACCTTGGGTCTGGTGACCCGCGCGCGGTTGAAGTTGACCCCGAAGCCCGCCCATAGCCGGCTGGTGGTGGTGGCCCATGACAGCCTGGTTGCTGCGGTGGATGCCGCCGGGGCCCTGCTGGCCGATGAGCCCACGGCGGTGGAAACCCTGGACGATGTGGTGGTGGGACGTGCGCGGGAAGAGGGGTTGCTGGATAGCCTGCCGACAGCGCTGACCCAGACCGCCACAGGCTCTGCTCCGGCCTGGAACTTTGTCGAGTTCACTGGAAACGATGATCAGGCCCTGGCCGCGGTGGTGGATCGGTTCGTGAACCGCCTGAGCACCACGGCAGGCGTTGTTGCGGCGGTGCCGGCGGCCGATGCGGCGGAGACCGCGATGCTCTGGGGCGTTCGCAAAACGGCGGTGGGGTTGTTGGCCGGGGCCGCCCACCGCCGCCAACCTGTGGCGATGGTGGAGGACTGCATCGTTCCGCCATCGCAGATGGGGTCGTTCATCCGCGACTTCCTCTCGCTGCTGGAAGATCAGGGCCTGCGTGCCGGCATGTTCGGCCATGTTGATGTGGGCTGCATGCATATCCGACCGGCCTTTGATTTCACCTTGTCCGGGGACAGGGCCAGAGTGCGGCCCTTCACCGATGCGGTGGAGGCCCTGACCCGGCGACACGGCGGCTATCTGTGGGGGGAGCATGGCAAGGGCGTGCGGGGGGAGTACCTTCGCACCCTGGTGGGGGAGGAGGGCTATGACGGCCTGTGCGCGCTGAAGGCGGCCTTCGACCCGGACAACCGGATGAACCCGGGCAAGATCGCGGCCCCTGACCCCGCAGCCGTGGGGATGACCGTGGATGGCACACCCATGCGGGCGGACCACAATGCGCAGGTGCCAGAGGCGCAGCGCCTGGAGGGGCCCTGGCGCGATGCCTTCCGCTGCAATGGCAACGCCGCGTGCCTCTCCCGATGGCCGGCTGATCTGATGTGCCCCAGCTATCAGGCGACCCGCGACCGACGCCATAGCCCCAAGGGCCGGGCGGACCTTATCCGCGCCTGGGCCGCTGCCCGGGCGCAGGGGCGGCCTCAGCGGGATCTGAAGGCCCTGGGCGCGCAGGTGGAGGAGGCAATGGCAGGGTGCCTTGGTTGCAACGCCTGTGCCAGCAAGTGCCCGATCCATGTCAGCGTCCCCACGCTCAAGAGCCATTTCTTGCACCAGTGGGTGGACGAGGGGTTGGGGGGACGACGCAGCCTGGGGGACCGCGCTGTCCTGGCAATGGAGAGCGTGGTTCCCCGCCTTCTGCCCTTGGCCGGTGCAGTGAGGGCGGCCCAACGGATCCCAGGGGCGGAGGCGCTGGTCTCCGCGCTTACGGGTCTGGTGGATCTGCCGCGGCTGGCCCGCCCGACCCTATCGCGGCGGCTGGCGGATCGCGGCGAACGATTGGTGAGCCCCTCCGACGCCGAAGGATTGGACATCGTCCTGCTGCCAGACCTCTTCACCTATGCCTATGATCCACAGGTGTTGGTGGACGCGCTCACCTTGCTTCAGGGGTTGGGCTTCAAGGCTGCCATTGCGGCCTTCCGCCCGGCCGGCAAGGCCCAACTTGTCCTGGGAGATCGCCAGCGTCTGGGGGACATCGCCCGGGATCAAAGCCTATGGCTCAGCCAGTGGCAGGATGCAGGCGTTCGCCTCACGACTGTGGAGGCCACCCATCGCGCGCTCTTGGCCATGGAGTATCAAGGCATCGGCGATACGGGCTGGCAGCGGGACGTCGAAAGCCTCCAGGCCATTGTGTCTGAGGTCATTCTTTCAGAAGCCGATGGTCGATGGACAACCGAGCCTGAGGACCGCGGTGCTGTTATGATCTTCGGGCATTGTACGGAGGTGTCGGCTGACCCCAACGCGACACCGCAATGGGCGCGCCTGTTGCGGGCGGTGGGCTTCCAGGCCGAGACACCGGCTGTCGGCTGCTGTGGGATGGCAGGCGCCTATGGGCACCGGCGCGCACACCAGGAGACCAGCCGCACCATTTGGGAGGCAAGTTGGTCAGGGCCGGTGAGCGCGGCCCAGACAGCCTGGACGCCGGTGGCGGCCACAGGCTTTAGCTGCCGAAGCCAGATCAAGCGCTTCAGCTCAGCCGATCCATGCCATCCTGTGAGCCTGCTGGCCGCCGCTGTCTGCCCTGCCGGGGCAAAGCCATAAGACAACCCCGTCCCACCGGCTCCGACTTGCCCACTCCCCCACCCACGGCCGCATCATCGCAATGGATGGCCGGGTGGCAACGTTGTGTTGGCGGTCGTTTGGATAATCAACCTCAGGGTCCTACGCCCTACACCAGGGGACACCGATTTGGAATCGGCGCCCCTGCTGTAGTTTCTTGGTGGTCGCCCGGATGATCCCCTCCGTGGCGTTGCCACTCTGGGGTCCTACGCTCCAAGACCCTGTGTCCTGTCGGCGGGGAGGCAGCCTCAGTATTTGTTGGCTGGGGCTTCACTTTCCGGAATACCGATGCCGCTGGCAACTTCCACCGGCAGGGTGAAGGCAATGCCCACACCCGGGGTCTTGAGACGGGCGGTGTCTTCCAGATTGGCCATGGCCGTGGGCACCACATCGCGCTTCACCACACACAGGAAGATCAGCTTCTCCGGGTCGACCCACCGGTCCAGCTTCTGCCAAACGCCGGTGCCGGTGCCCTCCAGGCGCGTAAACGCCTTGATGCCGGATTGGTCCAGCGCCTCGGAGACTTCGATATCGAAGGACTTTTCGATGATGACAACCAGCAGGACGCTGTCTTTGAGTTCGTGCATGGCGGTGCCCTCCCGGTTTGGCGGCCAAGGTGAGGGGAACCCCTGCGATCCCGGGCCCCTCTCCATCCAGAGCATGGTGCTTCCTTGGGCGTGTGCATAGCCGCAGGGCGGCTTTGGCCGCAAGCCCCAACGGTCGCTTTCCCGGCTGACATCTGGCTGGGCGTCGCCGGAAGCGCCCAAACTGTCTGCGGTGAACCCGCCTGACAGCAGGGGACACCGCTTAGAGCCCTTTGGGTGACAAAGGGGTCACGACCCTCCGGCCCCCCTCCCGGCGTCCCTTTGGCCGGCCACCCCTTGCGCCCATACTCCCGCGGGTGGCCGGGAGGGGAAGCGGGCTAAGCCCGATTGATCGGAAAAAATGCTCAAGCGTGCTTGTGGTTGCACGGATGGGCCTCTCCGGCGTGATCCCTTCAGGGTCCTACGCCTCAGGGAGCCG
>CAZCBM010000012.1:0-24775 GCA_964496805.1 uncultured Rhodospirillales bacterium
CCGCAGCCAAAGGGGCCAAGCCCGGTTCGGCAAAGTACAGCAGCCTGATCATGGTGGGTGTTGGGGTCCTGTTCCTTGGCCTGGTGGGTCTTCAGTTCCGCGGTCAGATCATGCAGATGATCAGCGGTGGGCCAGGCCCGGCCCCGCAGCAGGTCACCCAGGCCCCTGTTCAGCCCGAAGCGCCCCCCCCGGTGGATGCACAACCGACCGCGGAGCCGATTGTTGGTCCCGACTCCGCAACCGGGGATCTGACTCAGCCGGTATTGGACCTGGGCGTGGATGGTGATCTCACCAGCCCAGCCCCGGCAGGCGCCCGGACACCCGCATCAGCGCCCACGGTGGCCCAAGCTCCCGCCACCCCGGCGCCCGCGGTTGAGCCCACAGCTGTGGCGACAGTTGCATCGGTGGCACCGCCGCCGCAGCCGACATCGCCCGCCACGGCCACCGATCCGGTGTCAACCGATCCGTTGTCAACCGATCCCGTGTTTACCAATCCGGTATCCACGGTGGCGGTGCCGACGCCTGAGGCTGTTCAGCCGCCGGTGGCGTCCTTGGGCACACAGCCAGGGGATGCCCCGACGGGTGGTACCCTTCCTGGCGTAGGGGTTTTTGCAGCCGACCCGACCCCGGCCGCCGTGCTGCCGACCCCGGTTGAGGTGGTGGAGCCGCCAGCGGGCGACGTGCCGACGCAAGCCATCGCCCCTCCGGTGGTGGAGCCGCCAGCCCCTCAGCCGCAGCCCACCCAGGTGGTGAGCGTCCTTCCCACGCCGGCCATGCCGGTGGCGACGCCACCGCCGCCATCGGTCAGCGCCCCAGCGCCTGAAGTGGACGAGGCAGCCTTTGCGGCCCTGGTCCAGCAGGAGCAAGCGCGATCCGAGGCGTTGTCCACGGAGGTCGAGACCCTCCGTGCCGAGCTGAGCACCCTGAGCCAGGAGGTGAACGCCCTTCGCACCGCCAATGCCGAACTGCGTGCGCTGCTGGAAACCCAGGGCGCCACCGCGGAGGATGATCCCGGTGCGCAACTCACCCTGGTGGATCGTCAAGCTGCACGCATGAATGCCCGTATCCAGGCCATCATGCGTGAGAGTGAACGTCGGGGGGCCGGCGTTGGGCGCAGCATTGACCGCATGGTGGAGACCTACAGCCAGCCGGAGCCGGCGGCCCCTACGGCCACCACGGCTCAACCCTCCCAGCAGGTGCGGCTGCCCGATCGCCTGGACCCATCCATTTTCACCATCGAGCGGGCCTCCCCCGATCAGGTGTGGATCCGTCTGCGCAATGGCAGCCAGAGTTTCATGTATCGCAAGGGTGACGTGATCCCGCGGGTGGGCAGCATCAATGACATCTACCGCGACGATCAGGGCCGCTGGGTGGCCGTGACCAGTTCGGGTCCCATCATCCAACGCTGAGGCGGGTCGTGGTTCCTCCGCCTCACCCCGGAGGGATCATGGGCCCGGCAGCGGGCGACCGTCGCGCTTTGCCGGGGACGGCGAGGGCACGATGAAAATGGGCGCTATCTTTGGCCAACTATGTGGATTATATGTAGGCCAAGGGACGGTCTGACGGCTGGGTCCCATCTGTCGCTTCCTCTGAGGGACCTGTGCCATGGATCGCGCCATTGTTCTTCTCGCCGACGAACTGCTGCAAAACGGCGCCGGCCCCCTGTATGATTTCTTCCATGCCGGGTGCTTTGTGGGCGGCTTGCTGCTCATGGCGATGGGGATCTACAAGCTGCCCCGCGCCGCCGCCGCCGGTCCCATGGGCATGCACAACCCTTTCGCGGGTCCCTTGGCCACGATGGTGGTGGGCATCCTGATCCTGGGCATCGGTCTGTCGGCGGAGACCTTGACCGAGACACTCTTCATCAATGCCCCGAGCCCCTTGGGCTATTCCACTGTGCGAACGGAAGTGGTGGATGCCGGTGCAGCCTTTAACGCGGTGATTTGGGCGGTGGTGCAGTTCGTGGCCTTCATCGGGTGGATTGGCATCTTGCGAGGGCTGCTGCTGATGCGCGCCAGTGCGGAGGGCAGCGGCCAAGCCAGCATTTCTCAGGCCATCACCCATTTGATTGGGGGCATTTGCGCCATCAATTTGGGGGAACTCATGGTGCTGTTTGAGGCGTCCATGGGCATGGGCAATTTTGTGCAAACGGTGTAGCCGCAGCGGGTGACCCCTGTGAGTGCGGCGCCCTTGTCTTTTCGGCTGCAGCGGCTTCGAACAGACCCAGTTCTAACGCATCAGGGCTCCCACCGGGGCCCTGTTGCTTTTGGTGGTGGTGCCTGAATCGTACCGCGGGCGACCCGACTCCGGTGGTAAGGATGCCAGCAGGACAGCGGGGCAGCGACCCTTTCGGTGACGCCTGCTGAGTCCATAGTCCCTACATATTTTGCCCCCCTTTGAGGCTTGAGGCCAGCGGAGAGATCCGAGAGGTTGGGGAATGGCGGGAAGCACACGGGAAAGCGCCTCCGCAATGAGCCTAAATATGGAGAAACAATGCACTAAAGAGGCAAAAAATGTTTTGCCTCTGCGGGGGCATAGTGTAGTGTCTGGCTGTCGACAGGGTATGGGAAGCCGTCTCCTGTCACTTTGGGGCCACGGTTTCGCAGTCCCCGCTCCCCATTATCCGCCCGGCCTGACGGGTTTGTTGCGTCCCGGTTTTCCCTGATGCACAGGAAGGGTTGCCCGGAAGGCACGCAGGCCACCGCATCCGTAATGACACGTGTTCGAGAGGGAACCGAACAATGAGCAAGATTTTCCGCAAGGCCGCTGGCCTCACTGCTGTTACTGCCCTGGCGCTCGCCGCCCTGGCTGCTCCGGCACTGGCTGAAGGCCAGGGTGTTGGCGGCGTTGCCGAAACCCTGACCTCTCAGGCTGAGCCGATCCGCATCTTGATCGCCACCGCGGCCTTTGTTCTGGGTCTGGGCATCGGCGCCAGCGGCATCATGAAGTTCAAGCAGCACAGCGAAAACCCCCAGGCCGTGCCGCTGACCCAGCCGTTGGTCCGCGTGATCGTTGGCGCCATGCTGATCGCCCTGCCGTCCGTTCTGGGTGTTGGTATCGGTACGTTCTTTGAAGATGCCACCACCACCAACGCCAGCGGCGACAACTCCGAAGAAATCGACCCGATCTGATCCGACTGGATTTTGGGTGAGGCCTATGGCCAGGGAGCGGTCACCGCTCCCTGGCTTTTTTGTTTCCCCCCTGGGGATTGGCTGGCGCCTTCATCCCTCCCGGCGACGCTGGCGCCTTTTTTCCCACCAGTCCAGGCGCCGAGCGATGTCCCTTTCGAAGCCCCGTTCCACGGGGTGGTAGAAGTGCTGGCGACCCAGGCTCTCCGGCCAATAATCCTGGCCGCTGAACCCGTCCGGCTGATCATGGTCGTAAAGGTAGCCCTGACCATAGCCCATCTGCTTCATGAGCCCGGTGGGGGCATTCAGAATGGTCTTGGGCGGCGATAGCGACCCGTGGCTGCGGGCGGTGGATTGGGCAGCCTTCCAGGCCGTGTAGACAGCGTTGGATTTGGGGGCTGTGGCCAGATAGACCGCAGCCTGCGCCAGGGCCAACTCCCCCTCTGGACTGCCCAACCGCTCATAGGCGTCGGCGGCTGCCAGAGCTCGGGGCAGGGCGTCGGGATCGGCAAGGCCGATGTCTTCCGACGCCATCCGAACCAACCGCCGCGCCAGGAACCGGGGATCCTCTCCCCCCTCCACCATGCGGGCCAGGTAATAGAGCGCGGCGTCGGGATCAGAGCCGCGGATGGCCTTGTGCAGGGCGGAAATCAGGTTGTAGTGCCCCTCTCGATCCCGATCGTAGGCGGCCCCTCG
Organism: uncultured Rhodospirillales bacterium; assembly: GCA_964496805.1. Taxonomy (GTDB): domain Bacteria; phylum Pseudomonadota; class Alphaproteobacteria; order CAZCBM01; family CAZCBM01; genus CAZCBM01. The sequence goes on from CAZCBM010000012.1 coordinate 3,825, forward strand.
GCGTTGCACCTGCGTGGCCAGGGCCTCCGGCGTCAGCGGTGCCTCGGGGGCCAGCAGGTGCACCATCTCGGCCAATCCGATCAGTGCCCGCCCATCGCCGTCGGCCAGCGCCAACAGGGCTTCCCGCGCGCTGGGAGTCAGGGCCAGGGGCGCCCCCAGGGCGGCCTCTGCCCGGGCCAGCAAGGTGGCCAGGGCATCGGCCCCCAACGGTTCCAAAACCATCACCCGGCAGCGTGAGAGCAGGGCGGTGGCCAGGGCGAACGACGGGTTCTCTGTGGTGGCGCCGATCAGGGTCACGGTGCCGGCCTCCACCGCGGGCAACAGCGCATCCTGCTGCGTTCGGGTGAAGCGATGAACCTCGTCCACGAACAGAACGGTGCGCGCGCTGCGCGCGCGGGCGGCCGCGAACGCCCGGTTGAGGTCAGCGACGCCTGAGTGCACGGCCGAGAGGGCGACCGGCTCAGCTTCCACGGCGTCGGCCAGCAGCCGGGCGATGGTGGTCTTGCCGCATCCGGGGGGACCCCAGAGGATCAAGGAGGGCAGCGCCCCACGCGCCACCAACCGTCTCAAGGGCCCGTCGGTCCCCAGCAGGTGATCTTGTCCGATGATCTGGTCCAGATCTCTGGGCCGCAGGCGCTCGGCCAGAGGCGCCTGGGGGGCCGGGTCATCGCCTAACAGATCGCCGCTCAATAGACGAATTGGCGGCTGATGCGCTGCCCGCCCCGATCCACGACGACACTCCATTTGCGGCGCTGGTCGTCCTCCAGGATGTCCTTGGCCGTCCCTGTGTCCGGCACCGCGACGCCATTGATGGCCAGGACCAGATCCCCAGGTTCGAACCCGAAGCGATCGGCAGGGGAACCACGGGCGATCCGTTCCACGGCCACCGCCTGCTGGGCGGCAAGATCCAGCGCGAGTCCCAACTCCTCCGCCACGGCAGGCGACAGGTTCACCAGGATTGCCCCGGCCAGGGGGGAGCGGCCCTCGATCCCGCGGGGTTCGCGCGGTGGGGTCTCCGGTGGGGCCTTGAGGATGGCGCTGCCTTCCATCTCGCTCCCCTCCCGCCACCAGCGCAGCGTCACCTGATCCCCCAGCGCCAGGGAGGCCAGGCGAAAGCGAAGCGCCTCCGCACTGTCCAGGACAAATCCATCGACGCTCAGGATCACGTCCCCCACCCGCACGCCAGCCTCCGCCAGGACCCCGCCGTCAGCGACGCCGGCCACCAGCACCCCAAGGGGGCGATCCAGGCCCAGCGCGTCCGCTTCGTCTTGGCCCACCGGCTGAAAGCGGCCCCCGATGTAGGCGCGACGGATCTGGCCGTCGCCCAAGGCGGCCTGGATCAGCGGTCGCAGCATGGTGGCGGGGATGGCGAAGCCGATGCCGTTGGAGCCGCCGCCGCGGGAGTAGATGGCGGTAGGGATCCCCACAAGTTGCCCCTCCAGGTTCACCAGTGCCCCGCCGCTGTTGCCTGGATTGATGGCGGCATCGGTTTGGATGAAGAAGCCAAAGTCCGTGATGCCGCCGGCGGTTCGTGCCTTGGCGGAGACGATGCCGCTGGTGACGGCCTGACCAACCCCGAACGGGTTGCCGATGGCCAGCACCAAGTCCCCGGTCTCCAGAAGGTCGGGATTGCCCAGGGCAAGGGTCGGCAGGGCGTCGGCCGGAGGGTCCAGCAGGCGCAGCATGGCCAGGTCCACTTCCGGATCGGTGACCAGGACCTCGGCGGCGAATTCGCGGCGATCTGGCAGACCCACGCGGATGTCATCCGCGCCCTGGATCACATGAGCGTTGGTGATGATCAGCCCTTCCGGCCCCACGATCACGCCGGAGCCCAGGGATTGGGCCAACCGCTGGCGGAAGCGGGGGGGGCTGAAGGGGTCGAGGCGGCCGAAGGGACGGGCGCGACCGAAGGGGCTATCCTCCATGAAGGGTCGGAAGAAGGGATCGTCCATGAACGGATGGTTGAAGCCCCCCCGCTGCTGGGTGACCGTCCGGTTGGCCGAGATGTTGACCACGGCCGGGGCAGCACGGGACACCACCGGGGCAAAGCTCAGTTGCATCTGTGCCTGGCTTTGTGGAACCTGCCGCTGCTCTGCCAGGGTGGGCCGGCTGAGGCCGAAGAGCAGGGCAAGAAGGACGAGGGTGGCTAGGCGCACGGGGTCTCTCCCACAGCGTGGATACAGCTAAAGCATTGTTGGATCAGTCTGACCGATCCTGCTCCTCCTCCCGGCGTCTTGTTGGCCGGCCACCCATTGGAATGATGCAGCCGTGGGTGGCCAGGAGGGGGAGCGGGCCGACGGTGGCTCCTTTGCGAAGCAAAGGGCTCTGGCACCCTGTTTTCTGGGCGGAGCACCGGCCCGATTCAAGCCCCCACTGCCCCGATGGACCGCCAGACGCCTGCCGCTGGACGCTTGCCGCCTGCAATGGGGCCGGGCTTGCCCGAGATCCAGCGCTTTCGTCGGCACAGGACGTCCCCGGTCGGCCAATGGGCGACCCCTCACCAGGGACGTCCAGCAGGGGCCAAGCAGGGGGCCAAGCAGGGGGCCAAGCAGGGGGCTCTTGAAGCAATGGGGGCTCTTGGCCCACACGGTAACCAACCCTACTATGGCGCGGCGGTCGAGGGATGGGTGTCGGACCCCTCCAGCCGCGCAAAGGGAGGCATTGACGTGATGTTTGTTGGAAGGACCGGACTGTTGGCCCTGACGCTGGTGGGCGTTGTGTCGACGGCACAGGCTTGTGAGTTGCAATCGCGGCCGAGCACGGATCAGTTTTGCGATTTCGGAGAGGTTTATGTGGGTCCCCACGATGCCCGCTCCCATTGGGGCAGTTGTATCTCCGCGGGGGACGCACCGGAGTGCACTTTGCAGGCAGCCGGCACCCGCACCCGCGCCTGCCCGGACAGCGCCTATGCTGGCCCAAATGACGCCGAGGGTCTTGGCGGCTTTTGCCTGCGCATCGCTGACCCGGACCTAAGCATTCAGTCGCAGCGCGTGCGCCTGAAGGAGTGCGGCCCGGGGGGCGTGTACGCCGGCCCCAATGCCGTGGATATTCTCTGGGGCACGTGCCTCTACGTCGTCGCTGCCGACGCCTACACGGTTCCTGTTCACCAGCTCGTGGACCAGCCCGTCGAGGCGCAGGGAGAGGAGCCGATGGATACCGATACGGAAATCACGGAAGACTCATCTGAGGCTGAAGCCGAGCCTGCGGCCGCACCTTCCGAATAAACCAACAGCGCAGAGGGGTTCATGGCTGCCTGTTAAGCCTTGAACCCCTCTCAAACGGGCAAACGATCCGTTCGCCTTACTGTCCCGCCACCGTCATGCCTTCGACCCGCACTGTTGGGCTGTCGATCCCGGTGCGCAAAACCAAGTCATCGGCCGGGGTCAGGCTGGCGAACATGTCCAGCAAGTGTCCGGCGATGGTCAACTCGCTGACCGGGCCGCCGATCTGCCCGTTCTCGATCCAGAAACCAGCGGCCCCGACGCTGTAATCGCCGGTCACTAGGTTGGTGGAACTCCCCATGGTGTCGGTGACCAGCAACCCTTGTTCAATGTCGGCGATCAGCGCCTCAGGGCTCCGTGTGCCGGCCTGGAGAAACAGGTTTGATACCGAGGGGGAGGGGTGGCCGCTGACCCCCCGGGAGGCGTGGGCCGTGCTGTCCAGCCCCAGTTGCCGTGCCGAGCGCAGGTCCAGCACCCAACTGGTGAGGACGCCATTGTCGATGAAGGATCGGCGGGTCGGGCGCAGCCCTTCAGCATCGAAGGCACGGGAGCGAAGTCCACGGGGGATAGCTGGGTCGTCGATCATGTGGACGCCTTCCGCGAACAGGCGTTCGCCCATGCGCGCCTTCAGGAAGCTGGCGCCGCGGGCGATGCTGGACCCGTTGATGGCGGCGGCCAAGGTGCGGACCAAGGCGTTGGCCACCCGCGGCTCATAGACCACTGGGACTTTTGCGGTGGCCACTTTGCGGGGGTTCAGCCGCGCCAGGGTTCGTCGCGCCGCCTCTTCCCCCACCGCCTCCGGGCTTTTCAGGTCGCTGCCATAGACTTTGCTGTCATAGGCATAGTCGCCTTCCATCGCTGTGCCTTCCCCCGCCAGAACCGAGGCGGACAGTGACGACCGGGTCACCGCATAGCCGCCGCGGAAGCCGTTGGAGGCCACAAGGTCCACGCGCGTGCGCCCCCAGGATGCTTCTGCTCCTTCGGAATTGGTGATCCCGGCCGGGCTTCGGGCGGCGGCTTCGGTGCGCTGGGCGGTGTCCAGTAGATGGTCCGGGCTGGGGACGCTGGGATCTTCGCTGTCCATGGCCAGCCCCTCCGCCGCGATTTGATCAGCGGCGGCCAATCCCAAATAGGGGTCCTCCGGCACCACACTGACCATGGCCATGGCTTGGTCGATCATACGGGCCAAGCCGGCGTCGGAGACATCGCTGGTGGATGTCACAACGGCGCGTTGCCCCTGGAACAGTCGCAGGCCGATATCGGTGCTTTCCTCGCTCTCCAGTTTCTCCACTGCCCCCAGGCGCACAGCGGCGACCCGGCTTTGGCTGCTGACCGCCAGGGCGTCGGCGGCGTCAGCACCTTTGTCGAGGGCCATGTCGATCAGGGTGGCCAGGCGGTCAGCGTCCAGGGCAGGCATGGGCAGGGGTCCAGCAGGGCAGGGGGCGGAAAAGGGGATCTCAAGCCTCCTGACCTATGCCGCCAGAGGGGGTGCGTAAAGGTGGGTTGGGACCAATGCGGGGGCTTTGGGCTGTTTTGGCTTGCCCATTGGGGCTGAGTTCCGCAACAAATGTGGCATATTGGTTGGACCGCTGGGTCCCCGTTGGTCGCGCTGCCTCAAGGGAGTGTTTGGCCGCCACCCGAAGGCTGAGCGCCCCCTGTGCGCAGAGGGGCCCTCAACACACCGCCCCTTGAGGGCATCAGGACGCGTCAAGGTTTGGAGAGCCCGAATGGGACAGAGCATCGCGCTGGTGGATGACGACAAGAACATCCTCACGTCCGTCAGCATGGCCCTGGAGGCCGAGGGGTTTGAGGTCCGGACCTATGGGGATGGGGACGAGGCGCTGAAGGCGCTGAAGAACCAACCATCCGACCTGGTGGTCCTGGATATCAAGATGCCCCGCATGGATGGGATGGAGACCCTGTCCCGGTTGCGGGAATGGTCATCCGTGCCCGTGATCTTCCTCACCAGCAAAGATGATGAGATTGATGAGGTCATCGGCCTGCGGATGGGCGCGGACGATTACATCACCAAGCCCTTCCGTCAGCGCCTGCTGATCGAGCGTATCCGATCCCTGTTGCGGCGGGAGGCGGCCCGGGCTCAGCCCGAAGCCACCAGCGAGGAGAACGTCCTGCATCGCGGGGATCTGATGTTGGACGGCTCCCGTCATATCTGTGCCTGGAAAGGCAAGCATGTCGCCCTGACGGTGACGGAGTTCCACTTGGTCAAGGCCCTGGCCACCCGCCCTGGCCATGTGAAGAGCCGCAACCAGTTGATGGATGCCGCCTATGGCGAGCACATCTATGTCGATGACCGGACCATCGACAGCCACATCAAGCGGGTGCGTAAGAAGTTCAAGCAGGTGGATGACGATTTCAGTGAGATCGAGACCCTGTATGGCGTCGGCTACCGCTACAAAGAGAGCGCCTGACCCCTGAATGGCTGTTGACACCGCAGGCAATCTTAAGACGGCATCCGCGAAGGAGGCCTCCCCGGCGGAGGCCCGTCCCATGATTGCCTTGCCCGCCCGTCGGCGGCGTCCGCTGTCCCTGATGACCCTGCGGATCCTGGCTGTGCATATCCTGGCGCTGCTGGTGGTGATGGGGGGGCTGCTTTTTCTCGGTTTCTATGAAGACGAGTTGATCGAGAACGAATTGCAGGGGCTGCGGAACGAGACCCGCGTCTTTGCCAGCTTGCTGGGGGAGGCTGCCGTCACCTATGGCATGGGGGACGGGCCGGAACTGGTCCTCTCCGATGTTCTGGCGGAGCCACTGGTCACCCGACTGGTGGAGACCAACGAGACCCGGGCCGTGTTGTTTGGTGCTCAGGGCGGTGTGATCGTGGACAGCCGGGTTGTGGGCCAGGCCCAAGGCATGATCGAGATGGTGCCGCTGCCCCCCCTGGATGGTGGATCCGCTGCGCCGCAACCGTCCCTTTCCTCGGTGCTGGAACAGATCCTGCCCAAACGCACCGAACTGCAAATGTATCCCTTGGAGGGGGACAAGCCGGTGGGGGACTTCCCCGATGTGGCGCTGAGCCTGGATGGGGATCTGACGGCGCGGGCCTGGCAGACCTCCGATGGCGGGATCATCATTACGGCCACCGCACCGGTGCAGCGCTTTCGGGAGGTGATGGGCGCGGTTTTTCTGGCCCGGGACGGGACACAGATCGAAAAGGCCCTGTCCACGGTACGCACCAACATCCTGCAGGTTATGGCGGTCAGTTTGGCCATCAGCGTGTTGATGTCGATCTATCTGGCCCGGGCCATCGACCGCCCCATCCGGCGCCTGGCTCTGGCCGCGGAGGATGTGCGCCGGTCCAAGAACCGGCGCGTGGAGATCCCAGATTTCACTGATCGCGGGGACGAAATCGGCGACCTTTCCGGTGCCTTGCGGGATATGACAGAGGCCCTGTGGAGCCGTCTGGATGCCATTGAACGCTTCGCGGCTGACGTCTCCCACGAGTTGAAGAACCCGCTCACCAGCATGCGCAGCGCCATCGAAACGGTGTCCCTGGTCCGCGATCCGGAGCGCCAGCAGCATCTGATGGCCATCATCCAGGAAGATGTGGTTCGTTTGGATCGCCTGATCAGCGATATTTCCGCTTTCTCCCGCCTGGACAGCGAACTGTCCAAGTCAGAGAACCAGCGGGTCCACATTGGGCAGATGCTCCAGATGCTGGCTGATATTCATCAAACCACGCTGGAAAGCCGCGGCATTGCTGAGGTTCCCATCACGCTGATTGGTGCCGACCGGCCGGATTTGGTGGCGCTTGGGGTCGAGAGCCGGCTGACCCAAGTGTTCCAGAACCTTATTGGCAATGCCGTGAGTTTCTCCCCCCCCGGCAGCCACCTGACGATCAAGGTCTGGCGGGAGGATGGGGAAGTCATCACCACCGTGGCTGACCAGGGACCCGGTATTCCGGAAAGCAAGTTGGAAGCGATCTTTGATCGCTTCTATTCCGAGCGGCCCCACGGCGAAAAGTTTGGCCAGCATTCCGGCCTGGGCCTGTCGATCAGCAAACAGATCGTCGAGAATGTCGGCGGGCGGATCTATGCCACCAACCTTAGGGACAAGAATGGCGAGGTGGTGGGGGCAATGTTCACGGTTCGGCTGCCCAGGGCTTGAGGCTGTGGGCTCTGGCCACTTTCGCTCCGCTGGCACACCAACAGGGGGTTGGCTTTTCAGCCGCTTCCTTGACCCCTCCCTGGAGTTTTCGCCATGAGCGCGCCGGCCCCGAAGGCTGAGACCTTGACGCTGGACAGTGGCAGCGGACAGCGTTTGGCCGTCCGCCATGTGCCGGGTGGCGAGCCAGGGGTGGTTTGGCTGCATGGGTTTGGCGGCAGCATGAAGGGGCGCAAACCCCGCTATTTGGAGACTTGGGCGCGCTCCCAGGGGCTGGCCTTTACGGCGGTGGACCTGTCCGGCCATGGGGACAGTACCGGCACGCTGGAGGGCGGAACCATTGGCCAATGGCGAACGGAGGTGGCTGACCTGCTGGATCAGGTGGCCACGGGCCGACAGATCGTCGTGGGCACCTCCATGGGGGGATGGCTGGCGATGTTGGCCGCCCAGGATCGCCCGGATCAAGTGGCGGCTGTTGTCGGTTTGGCCCCCGCGCCGGATTTCCCCGCGCGCATCGCCGCCGATCTCAGCCCGGCGCAGCGACAGGATCTGGCCGCCGGGTTGGTGCGCCTGGCCAGCGACTATGACCCCGAGGGTACCCCGCTCAGCCGAGCGCTGGTGGAGGATGGGGCAACCCATGCCCTGCTGTATGAGACCGATGCCCGGGGCCGCCTGCGGGAGCGTCGGGACCCCATCGCGGTATCCCAACCGGTGCGGCTCATCCATGGGGATCAGGATCAAAGCGACCCGGTAAGCATCAGTCCGGCGTTGGCGAAACGGCTGACCAGCCAGGATGTGAAAGTGCGTATCGCCCCTGGCGGGGAGCATCTGCTGAACCGTCCGGAGGACATGGCCCTGCTGGGCCAGGCGATGGACGATCTGGCCGCCACGCTGCGACCCCGGGCACGACTTGGCGCTTCCATGGAGGGCGTCGCGCCGTGCCGAGAGCGGAGGACCCCGTAGTGGCAAAGCCACGGAGGGGATCATCCGAGCGACCACCACAAGCTACAGCAGGGGCGCCGATTCCAATTCGGTGTCCCCTGCTGGTAGGGCCGCAGCCCGCCCTGAAGGTTACTCAGCGCTGAGCTGAATTTTGGCGGGGTCCATGGTGTAGGTCCAGGGCAGGCCGGAGTTCCGCCAGCCATTGCCAGCCACGGCACGCACGCCGGCACTGGGGCCGTCGCTGACTTTGCCGCCGGTGAAACCATCCACCACGGTGTAGCTATTGGCGTAGCCCCGCTCGTACAGTTCGGTGGCGGCCGGCCCACTGCGGGTGGACCCAGAGCGGCAGATGAAGATGACCTGGCTGTCCTTGGTGGCCCCCATCTCCATCAACTTGGCTTCCACCTGGTCGGCAAAGTTCGGGTTGGGCTGCATCATGATCTTCTCGCCATTGGCGGAAAACCGTGTGTTGTCCGTGATCTTGTAGGGGACGTGGATGTGGGTCATCTCCGTCCATCCCATGAAGAACATTTCCACCGGGTCCCGCACGTCCACCAGAATGACGGAGGGGTCGGCCACCATCATGTCATAGGCTTCTTGGGCTGTGACATAGAGGCCGGAGGCGGTGCGTGCGCTCTCTTTGGTGGGTTCTTCGGCCGCAAACGCCGGGGCGGCGAGGCCCAGCAGGACAAGCAGCGGTGCAACGGCGGCGGTTAGGCGGCGAAACAGGGTCTGGGGCATGGGGCGAAGTCCTTGGCGTAGGGAAGAGGCACTGCCTCGACAGGGGCGAGGCAGGAACGGGGGGACGAGCGGTGTCGTCCTGATCCGCAGCCTAAGGTGGATCACCAAAGACATTCAATGAATAATATATTACATGATTAATATGCCGCAGCCGCGTCAGCCGGATCGCTGCCAGATCGCGGCTGGCGTCTGGGGGCCGGGTCGTTCCAGCCGCCGCCGCAGCGCGTCGAGGTCCAGGTCCGGCAGGTCCAGGACCGCCCTATAGAGGGCGTCGAAGGCCGCTGGGTCCTGCGCCTCGTCCACGGTGAGACGCTGTGGACCGGGACCGATCAGGTGCAAACCTTGTGCGCCCTCCGGCTCAACGGACAACAGAACGCTCTCAGCGCGGGAAAGCGCCGCCAGTGCCTTGGCGGTGAGGGAGGACCCCGCGGGCTGCTGCTCAGTCATCCGCCAGCGCCACCCTGAGCCAGCGTTCGGTCTCTGCCTCCACTAAGTCCAGCACCTGCTCGAACCCGTCTGCCCCCCCATAGTAGGGATCCGGCACGTCGCCGCCGTCCGCCCGCAGCAGGGCCAGCCGAGCCGTGGCGGACGGGTGCTGCGCTGCCATGCGCTGAAGGTGGCTCAGATGTCCGCCGTCCATGGCCAGGATCAGGTGGAAGCGCTCCAGGTCGTCCGGCCGGACAGGTCGGGCGCGCTGTCCCGCAAAGCCATAGCCCCGCTTCTGTCCATGGGCCTGGGCTCTGGCATCCGGCGTCTCACCCTGGTGGAAGCCGTGGGTGCCGGCGCTGTCCACCTCCAGGTGGCTTTCCCACCCCTCCCGGCGGATCACCGCGCGGGCCACGGCTTCGGCGGTGGGGGAACGGCAGATGTTGCCGGAGCAGACGAACAACAGGCGTTTGGGGGAGTGGGCCATGGTGTCAGCCAAGCTCTGTGCCGGTGGTCTGCCCGGCGGCCTGAACCTGGGCCTGCAACTGGGCCAACTGGGCGCAGCCCTGAACGGCCAGATCCATAAGCTGGGTGAACTGGTCCTGGGTAAAGCCCCGTGCCTCCGCGGTTGCCTGCACCTCCACCAGCTTGCCTTTGCCGGTGATCACAAAGTTGGCGTCCGCCTCAGCGGCGCTGTCTTCGGCATAGTCCAGGTCCAAGACGCCCTTGCCGCGATAGATCCCGGCACTGATGGCGGCGATGCTGTCCACTAAGGGGTCCGCCTTGATCGCTTCGATCTCCTGAAGGTGGCGGCAGGCCTGGGCCAGGGCGATGTAACCGCCGGTGATGCTGGCGGTGCGGGTGCCGCCATCGGCCTGGAGCACGTCGCAATCGATCTTGATGGTCAGCTCACCCAGGGTGCGGCGATCAACGACGGCCCGCAGGGAGCGGCCGATCAAGCGTTGGATTTCCTGAGTGCGACCGGACTGCTTGCCGCGCGCGGCCTCCCTATCCGTGCGCTGGTCGGTTGCGCGGGGCAGCATGCCATATTCGGCGGTCACCCAGCCTTCGCCTGTGCCCTTCAGCCAGCCCGGAGCGCGATCCTCGACACTGGCGGTACACAGGACATGGGTGTCGCCACACCGTACCAGGCACACGCCCTCAGCATATTTGTTCAGCCCTTCGGTCTCAAAGCTGTAGGGTCGAAGCTGATCGGGGGCACGGCCTGAAGGGCGCATGACGGGCACTCGCATGGTTTGAACGGCTTTCTGTTGGATCCCCTGTGGGCACGGCAACGGCCAGCGTCGGACCAGCAGGGGAGGGGGCTGTCAGAGGCGCTGGGCCAAGGCCTGACGCAACACCCGCTTCATGGTGTCGTTGATGATCAGCGCCTCGGCCTCGTCCACCGTTGCCCATCGTGCTTCCGACACATCATCCAGCGCCTCCGGCACACCGCCGGAGCAGGTGGCCGCCACCTGGCAGATGACATAGTGGTAGATGATCTTGCCGTGGATATCCCGCTCGATATGGTCCAGGACGGTGATGATCCGGGTGGGTTCCACCTTCATTGCCGTTTCTTCCAGGACCTCCCGACGGGCGGTTTCAAACACCGTTTCGCCGGTATGCTGCAAGCCGCCGGGGATCGACCACTGACCGGCTTGGGGTGGGTTGCGCCGACGCACCAATAGCACCTGGTATCCCCACCAGACCACCACGCCCACCGCAGGGACCGGTCGCTCGGGATACTCCCGCGCCTGTAACGCTTCGGGGGTGGAGGGCTCAGGCGATGGTGGCGGCTGGGTCATGATGGAAGGCTCTCGCGGCGGATCAGCTGACCTGGCGGGCGATATAGTCGGGCGGGAACTTCAGCAGGAACAGGATCAGCCCGTAGAAGCGCTTGAGGGATCCCCAGACCATGCCAGAGCGGCCATACATGGACTTGTCAACACGGGCCACGGCATTGATAACCTTCAGGTTCTTTTTGCCCACGCGCTTGGCGATGTCCACATCCTCATAGACCGGGATGCGGCGGAAGCCCCCCAGTTTCACCAGCAACAACCGGGAGACGACAAAGCCCTGTTCGCCGATGGGCATGCCCAGCAGGTCAGCATATTTGTTGATGAACCAGGCGATCAGCTTTGCCACCAGAGACTTCTGGCGGAACATCATGGGGTAGAAGCCACCTTTGGAACTGGCGCCGTAGCTGGTGACGAAGCGGTAGGTTTCCTCCGGCCACTTCAGGCTGAGGGCGGTATCACCGGTGATGGTCAGGATCCAGTCGCCGCGCACCTGCTCAATGCCCTCGCTAACCTGGACGCCGCGGCTGGCCTCGCACTGGAACACCTCCAGGCCCATGCCTTGGGCGATCTCCACCGTGCGATCCGTGCTGCCCCCGTCCATCACGATCACATGCAGATCGAAGAAATCCTGATCGATCAGGACAGTCTGCAGTGTGTCCGGCAGTGAATCTTCCATGTTCAGCGTTAACACCACGATGCCAAGGCTCTTGACGGTCGTGTCCTCGCCTGTGTGCTCCCCTGGGATCATGCCTTTGTTGCCCCCAACTGGCGCCCGCTGGATCAGGTCTCGTCCTGCTCCAGCTGGTCAATGAACTGTCCGATCATCTCCAGACCCGTCTGCCAGAAGGCAGGGTCGCGGGCATCGAGCCCGAACGGCGCCAGCAAGTCCGAATGATGCCGGGTGCCGCCTGCCCGCAGCAGGTCGAGATAGCGGGCCGCGAAGCCGTCGCTGGCCTTCTCATAAAGGGCGTATAGCGCGTTTACAAGGCAATCACCGAAGGCATAGGCATAGACATAGAAGGGGGAGTGGATGAAATGGGGGATGTAGGCCCAAAAGGCGCGGTAGCCCTCATCAAAGCGCAGCGCAGGCCCCAGGGAACGGGTTTGCACGTCCATCCACAGGTCGCCCAGCACCTCCGCCGACAATTCGCCCTGTTTGCGCTGATCGTGGACCGCCGCTTCAAACTCAAAGAACGCGATCTGGCGGACGACCGTGTTCAGCATGTCTTCCACCTTGGCCGCCAGCAGGGCTTTGCGCTTCAGCGGATCGCTTTCCGCATCCAGCAGCGCCCTGAAGGTCAGCATCTCGCCGAACACGCTGGCCGTCTCTGCCAGGGTCAAGGGGGTGTCGGACAGGAAATACCCCTGGTGGCCGGCCAGGATCTGATGGACGCCATGCCCCAACTCATGGGCCAGGGTCATCACATCCCGCGCCTTGCCGTGATAGTTCAACAGCAGATAGGGATGGGCTGAAGGCACCGTTGGGTGAGCAAAGGCGCCCGACGCCTTGCCGGGCCGCAGCGCGGCGTCGATCCAGGGTTTGTCAAAGAAGCGTTTGCCCACCGCGGCCAGTTCCGGGCTGAATTGGCCATAGGCCCCAAGAACAAGCTCCGTCGCCTCGTTCCAACTGAAGCTGCGGTCCGCCTCGAAGGGCAGCGGCGCGTTACGGTCCCAATAGTCCAGCTTGTCCTGCCCAAACCATTTGGCCTTCAGCGCATAGTAGCGATGGGAGAGGCGGGGGTAGGCATCGCGCACGGCCCCCACCAGCGCGTCCACCACCTCATCCTCCACTTGGTTGGCCAAATTGCGGAAGCTGACCGGCTTGGCGTAGTGACGCCAGTCATCATCAATGGCCTTGTCCTTGGCCAAGACGTTGGTGATGGTGGTAAATAGCCGGGCATGGCGTTGCAGGCCCTCCCCCAGGGCCATGGCGGCACCTTTGCGCTTTGCGCCATCGGGATCGCTCATCTGATTGAGCGTGTCGGAGAGGGTCTTGGCCTCGCCGTCCACATCAAAGCGCAGCGCTGCCAGCGTTTCATCAAACAGCCGTACCCAGGCGCTGTGGCCGGTGATCCCCTTTTCGGTGACCAGCCTTTCCATCTCGTCGCTCAGTTGGTGAGGACGAAACTTGCGAACCTGCTCCAGCCAAGGGCGATAGCGCGCCAGCGTCTGGCTGCCGGCCATCCAGCCGGTGAAGGTGGCATCCGGCACCTCCGCCAGTTCCAAGGTGAAGAAGATGAGGGACTTCGACAGATCGGTCAGCCGTTCGCTGACCGCCTGATAGAAGCGTCCCACCGCCTCATCCTCCATATTCTCCTGATAGAGCAGGCCGCTGAAGCTGCCGATGCGCCCCATCTGCTCCTGCAAGCCCTCGAAGGTCACGACGGCCTCGCCGGCCCCACTGGCGTCCAGCTTGGCCACGTGGCTGGCATAGGTGGCGTGGAACTGGCTGCACGCACGTTCCAAGGTTTTGAACGCTGCTTCCAGGGCGGGGTCATCCGGCCCAGCAAACAGGTCACTCAGGTCCCATTGGGGCAGGGCTTCGGGGGCAGAAGGGGCAGCGGCAACAGACATCGGGGCACCGGGGCAGGCTGGGGTGGGTGATCGCAAACAGGTCAGATGGCGTGTTGATCAGCTCATGCCCAGGGCCGCCATATAGGTTTCCAGCAGCATTTCTTCCTCGCTGCGTTCCTGGGGTTCCTTTTTACGCAGGGCGATGATTTTGCGAATGATCTTGGTCTCGAAGCCGGCCGACTTGGCCTCGGCATAGATGTCCTTGATGTCGTTGGCGATGCCGGCCTTTTCCTCCTCCAGGCGCTCGATCCGATCAATGAAGCTCTGCAGGCGCTCAGCGGAGATGGCGTTAACATCGGCCTGGTTGGGCTCGGCCATAGGGTATCCTCAACAATTTTAGGGAGGGGGAGGCAAGGGGAGGCTAGAGGAGGGGATCGCGGGGCAGGTGTGCCGCGTCCGACGATGAATGGCTGCTAGCTAGACCCGGCAGGCGACCCGGATCAAGCGTCACGGCCAAGCGCACATAGATGGCTGTGAGTTTGCCATCCGTTAACGGGGGCCGCGCACTTTGGGAGGGCGTCTCAAGAGTCCGGTGCCTGCTTGGCTTCGCCAGCCGTCCGATCCCTTCGATCACCATCTGGTGGGGCCGGCTTTGGGAAACGGCCGGCATTGTCCCGTGCTCTCCGTCCAATGCTTTCCCCTTGTTGGTGGCTTCATGGCATTTCGTTCCGTCTTCCGCTGGATCATGGCGGCTTTGATCGCGCAGGCTGCCGCCATACTGTGGGTGGCGTTCGGCGATGGGCCAACCGCTCCCGCCAGCACTCTTGTCTTGCTGGCAGCCGTGTCTGCACTGGTGGCGCTGGGCTTGTGGTTTGGGGTTTCCCGTCCCCTCCTGAGTCTGGCAAAGGGCATTGAGGCCATTGCCGACGGGCGTGTGTCCGCGCCGTTGCCGGGCACGAGCCGCCCGGACATCATTGGCACCTTGGCACGGTCGGCGGAGCGTCTACGGACAACCGCGACGGAGAAGCAGACCTTGCTGGAATGGCGGCGGGCGGATCGCGATAAGGCCGAACATGCCCGACGGGTGGAGATGCGTCGCTTGGCAGACCGATTTGAGGAGGGGGTTTCAGGCTTGCTCGATTCCATCTCCAGCATGGCCAGCGATGTTCATTCCACCTCTCAGATTGTCGGCATGACCCTGGAGCAGAGCGCATCGACCTCCACTCAGGCCCAAGCCCAGGCCAATGATGCGGCGGCATCGGTGCAGGGCATGATTGCGGCGGCCGACCAATTGGCGGAAGTTGCCTCGGCCATTGCCAGACAGATGGAGATCTCTTCCGACGCCATTGACCGTGCCCAGACCCGGGTGCAGGAGAGTCAGGCCGCCGTTGAGGCGCTGGCCACCCGTGTTGCGGGTATTGGTGATGTGGCAGAGGTCATTGCCGGCATCGCCAAGCAGACCAACATGTTGGCGCTGAACGCCACAATTGAAGCCAACCGAGCCGGGGAGGCCGGTCAGGGTTTTGCTGTGGTGGCCGATGAGGTGAAAAAGCTGGCAGAGCAAACCGGACGCGCCACGGAGTCCATCGCCCAACAGATCACCGCCGTGACCGCGGAAACCCATCAAACCAGCAGGGCGATCGCTGCGATCGCTGGCAGCGTGGACGGGTTGACCGGTATTCAGTTGGCCATCGGGCAGGTTGTGCGCACCCAGGATGAGGTTACTGACACCATCTCCGACACTGTTTTGACCAGTGGCGAAAGTATCCAGGCGGCCGTGCAAAACATTGTCGCCCTGGGCTCAGCCGCTCAGCAGGCCAACGATGCGGCACAGAAGATGTTGACTGCCGCCCAGGCTCAAAGCGGGAAGGCCAGCACTCTGTATGAGGAAATCGAGGCGTTCCTGGAAGATGTGCGTCGGGCGCAGACGGGGGCAGCCGACCGATGCGATTTCGACCTGCGTCAGACGGTTGAGGCCATCGTGGACCACTATCAAGGCCGGACCCGGCGGGGCGAAACAACCCTCTCGGCCTCCTTGTCAGCAATGGCCCAGACCCGCCGGAATGGCGATCCGCAGCTGATCTCGCGCCTATTGCGCCAGGTGGTCGCCGATGGCCTTGCCACGATGGCAAAGGGAGACCTGAAAATTGTGGGGGCGCACTCCGCCCTGGATGAGACCATTGTGGATTTGGTGATCTCTTGGCCGGTCATGGGGTTGCCCGAAGGCGCGCTCCTGCAGTTGGATGAGGTCTTCACAGACGCCACGTTGGTGCAGGCCACTGTCGATGCCCTGGGGGGAATGCTGAGCATTGAAGTGGCGGGGGGCTCGCTGAAGGTCTTGATCTCCATCGACCTGCCGCCGGCGGGCCGGGCTGAGGTGGAAGGGCCGGCGTCGGCCGACGTCGCCGGGCTGTCAGTCCTGTCCATTGAGGATGATGCCTTCTATCGAACCCTGCTGGGGGCGTTGCTGACGTCCTTGCAGGTGGAGGTCACCTTTGCGGAGACGGCGGCGGAAGGGATGGCTGCGGCGCAGGGGCGCCGGTTTGACGCCATCCTGCTGGACATGATGTTGCCTGATAGTGACGGTCTCTCCGTGTTCCAGAAACTGCGTGCCGCTGAGCGTCGGGCTGGGACCGACCCGGTGCCGGTCATCGCTGCCACCGGCAATGCGTTGCCCGAAGAAATGGCTGAGTACCGGTCCCGTGGCTTCGCCGCGACGCTGCCGAAACCCATCAGCCGAGAGGCGCTGGAAGCGGCGTTGGCGCGGGCCATAGCCGGGGCGCGCCAGGCACGACCCGCCGCCTGAGCCTCACCGCCGAGGAGGCAAAAGCCCGAGGAGGCAAAGGCCAGACGAGGCGATGGCCAGAGGAGGCGCCACCTGCCTGCCGCAATCCACCCCTCCTGATCCAGGAGCGTAGGGCCCCAAAGTGGCAACGCCACGGAGGGGATCATCCGAGCGACCATCAGAACGCTACAGCAGCGACATCGATACCAAATCGGTGTCCGCTGCTGTAGGAGCACGCGCCTGATCTTGGCGTGCCGTCAGCCGCGGCCGGCCTGTGCCCTTGACACCCGCTTTGACGGCACCGCGCTGGCCCCAGGTCTCTCTTGCCGGGTCGGAGGATGAGGCGGGGAGCCTCAGCGACAGGCCAGCACGCGCCAAAAGCCGGTGTTGTACTTGGCCCAGGGTTCTTCGCGTCGCGGGTCCCAACTGCCATGCAGCGGCGCACCATTCCAGATGTGCAAGTTAATCGTCTCAATATCGATGGTAATGGAGACCGGGTTGCCGGAGTGACTGGCCAACCAGGACCAGCTTTTCAGGTAAACTTCACCATCGCTGGCCGTGGGAGAGAACCAAAGGTTGATGAATTTGGGCAGA
Source organism: uncultured Rhodospirillales bacterium (assembly GCA_964496805.1). Taxonomy (GTDB): domain Bacteria; phylum Pseudomonadota; class Alphaproteobacteria; order CAZCBM01; family CAZCBM01; genus CAZCBM01. Next base: position 20,969 of record CAZCBM010000012.1, read on the forward strand.
TAGCCAAAGTCATGACGCAGGGTGGTGATGTGGTCCACCTCGTTACTGTCATAAAACCAGCCGCTGTCGAAGGTGCCCACGGTGCAGGGGTCAGGCAGCTTGATGGCGGTGGGCAGGCTTTGGCTGGCGGCTTCCGTGTCATTCAGCAGGCGCGGCTCATAGAGCTTGTCGGGGCTGATCCGTGCTTTCCAGTCGGCGATGGCCAAGGCGCCCTCGCTGTCCTCCGCTCCATCATCGTCCTGTTGGGCATGGGCCGGAAGGGCAAACAGGATCATCACAAGGCTGAGTAGGCTCAGGCGACGCAGGATAGACATGGCAGGGTCTCCGACTGGTCAAGGGAGGGATCCGGTGCGGCCGACAAGGTACCCGCCGCCATCCCCAGGCAACGCTGCCCGCAAAATGACAAATCGCCATGGCCTCTGCCAGGACTTGTCCGCATACCTCTGCACCCTCGCACAATGATGAGGGGGCGGCGTGTGCCCTGATGCCACACCTCCTGCCCCAGAAAGGCCCCTCAATGCGCCTCGTTCCGGTCGTCCTTTTCCTCACCGTCCTGTGCTCCGCCGGGCTCGCCCGTGCCCAGCAGCAAGTGCAGATCCATGCCGAGCATCTGACGGCCTTGGGCCTGCTGACCAATCAACCACTGCCCACACCGGATGTGAATGCCACCGATGCCTGGTATGATATTACGCCAGAGGAAGTGGGCTTGGTGGTCACCGGGGTGCAGGCTGAGCCGGAGCCCATGGATCTGTCCGGGGCGTGGCAGTGCCGCAGCATCCAGAGTGGCGGTCTGCTGATCGCCTACCGCTATTTCCGCTGCCGGATCACGCCGCTGGCGGGGGGAGTCCTGTTGTTTGAGAAGATCAGCGGCAGCCAGCGCCGAACAGGCCTGCTGATCCCGCAGCCCAATGGGACCCACCTTTTCCTGGGAGGGGCCACCGTTAACGACGATCCCACCCACGCCTATTCCGGGTTGCTGGGGGCCGTGCAACCGGCGGCCAGCGATACGGTGGGCTACCTGTTCCCCCGTGCCAGCGAGGGGCGGGTGTTGATCGCCTTTGCTGAGTCGTTGCCTGGGGCCTGGGAAGTCTATGACATGCGCCGCTGAGGGTGCGCAGCCCATGGGCTGAGCGCCAAGAAATCCTCCAAGGCAGGGGCGACATCCTCCAAGGGAGGGCCATAAGTCCGCCAAGGGAGGGATTGTCAGCGCCAACGGGTGCGTTATGCTGGGAAACGCGCGTTCCCCCTGTCATCCCGTGTGTCGGCCCTGATGAGCTTTGCCCCCATTCTTGCGGTTGCTGTTGGTGGCGCCATCGGTGCCCTGGCGCGCTATGGCCTCTCTGCGGCGGCCTTTTCCCTGGCCGGGCCGGGCTTCCCCTGGGGGACCCTGGTGGCCAATCTGGTGGGCTGCCTGCTGATGGGCGTGCTGATTGGGGTATTCGCCCGGTTTTCCGTGGATCCATGGGTCAACCGCCTTCTGATCACCGGTGCGCTGGGGGCCCTGACCACCTTCTCCACCTTTGCGTTGGACGCCGTCGCGCTCCATGACCGGGGGCAGTCGTTGCTGGCTGCGGTGTATGTGGCCGTGAGCGTGGTTGCCGGATTGGCGGCGCTGTTGCTGGGGCGAGCCCTGATCCGACTGGTTTCTGGAGGGACGGCATGACAGAGGAACGGCCCGGCGGCGGCGGGGTTCAGATAATCACGTTGCCGCCCAGCGAGGGGGAAGTTCGCCTGGATCGCTGGTTCAAGCGCCACTATCCCGGTCTGAGCCTTGTACGCCTGCAAAAGCTTCTGCGCCGCGGGGACATCCGGGTGGATGGCAAACGCGCGCGGCACAATGATCGTTTGGTGCCAGGCATGACCGTGCGTGTGCCCCCCCTGCAACGGGAGCAGGAAGGGGAGCGACCCGATGCAGACGGCGCCGGGGCTCCGGCCCCCACGCAGGCCGATCTGGCCCAACTCAAGGCCATGATCCTCTACCAGGACAAGGACGTGCTGGTGTTGAACAAGCCCGCCGGCCTGGCCGTCCAGGGGGGCACGGGCCAGACCCGTCACCTGGATCGGCTGTTGACCGTCCTGGGGGACAGCGAAGCGGACCGGCCCAAGCTGGTTCATCGTCTGGACAAGGAGACATCGGGGGTGTTGATCCTCGGCCGGACCCCAGCCGCCACCGCGGCACTGACCGCAGCATTCCGCGCCCGGGGCACCGTCCGCAAGGAATATTGGGCCCTCACCTTGGGGAGGCCCTCGCCGGGCCGTGGCACCATCACCTTGCCCTTGAGCAAGGCCCTGCGCGGTGGGGAAGAACGCATGGTGCCAGATCCGGAGGGGGGCAAACAGGCGATCACCGACTATGCCGTGGCGGACAGCGCCGGTGATCGCGCAGCGTTTGTCCGCTGCCGGCCTGTGACCGGGCGCACGCACCAGATCCGGGCCCATCTGGCGGCCATCGGCGCGCCGATCCTGGGGGATCGCCGCTATGCCGATCGGGAGATCCTGGCGCAGGTGCTGGAAGGCACCTCCCCTGGGCTGCACCTCCACGCACGGCGGTTGCGGTTGCCGCATCCCGCCGGCAAGGGGCGCTTGGATGTCACCGCCCCGCTGCCCACGGCCATGGCCCGCACCTTCGCGGTTTATGGCCTGGAACCGCTGGTGCCATCGGACGACGAGGACGATTTCGACCCCTATCAGCCCTGAAGCGCGGCCTCAGTCTGGGCCAGATCCTCCGGTGTGCCCACGTGATACCATTGGCCGTCATGCTCCAGCCCGAAAAGCCGTCCCGCTGCCAGGGCGCGATCCCAACAGGGATTGAAGCTCTCCCGCTGGCCTTTCTCCAGTCCGGCCAGCAGGCGGGGGGAAACCATCTGCGCGCCAATGTACCAGTGACTGACGGGCTGCTGACCTTGGCGACGATGCAGGCGCCCATCGGTCAGCAGGTCAAAATCCCCCGGCCCGGGGAGATGATCCGCACCCAGCCTGGGAAGCAGCAGCAGCAGTGCGTCCATCCGCTCAGGATCGAATGCATCCACTAGGCGGCGCAGGGCGCTGCCGGAGGGGCCATCCAGCCACAGGGAGTCGCCATTGATGGCCAGGAAAGGCCCCTCGCCCAGCAGGTCCCTTGCCCAGACGGCGGCGCCCGCCGTCTCCAACCGCCCGGTGTCTGGCTCGCGAGAGACGGCGACGGAGAGGGTCGGATCCCCCGCATAGGTGCCGGCATGTAGCGAGATTTGATCAGCCAGATACCAAGCGTTGATGACCACGCGCTGGGTACCCACCTCCCGCAGGCGGTCCAGGATCCGGTCCAGAAGCGTTCGCCCGGCCACTGGAAGGAGGGGTTTGGGCGTCTGGAGGGTCAGGGGGCGCATCCGGGTGCCCTCCCCGGCAGCAAGTACCAGGGCAGCGGGAGGGGCAGGGGTAGAGGGCGTTGGTTCATCCATCATGGCAGAAACTTCTCTTGCGCTCCCGGCGGTGGTCAGACTACGCTTTTAGACAGCGTTGGCCCTTTCAGGGCTGTGACCTAGCATCAAGGTCAGATCAGGAGCCAGAGACGCGGTTGGCCAAAGAGGTCCCGCCCGCCTGCTCCGCCCCCTATGCCCCCTGCAGCCTCTGCAGACATGGCGCCCGTGGTTCATGTCGGGACCACGGCGGTGTGCGGCGTTTTCGCTTTTTTGACAGCGGAGGCCAGGGCAACAGCCTACCATCATTGTCCCGACAGACCCTCCTGTAGCTGACTCCTCCTCCTCAAGCGCGGGGCAATGAAGGTCGGCCCGGACCGGGGACATGTTCCCTGGCCCGGGCCATTTTTTT
>CAZCBM010000013.1:0-23964 GCA_964496805.1 uncultured Rhodospirillales bacterium
CCTACCCTCTCCGTCCCCGTGGCCGCCAGATCGGCCTCGGCGGCCTCAGCCTCCCGCGCCGCGGTCATCATCCCGCACCCGCAACGGCACCACCAGGCCCGATGGCATGCGCAGCGCGGCGCCAGCCAGACCATCGGCACCGTGGCCCAGTCCCCGCAGGAGCGGGATCGCATCATCGTTGCCCCTGACTCCTTGACGTTGCTGGACACGGGCGGACGCCCCGTCCCTATCCAGGTGCACTGGCGGCCCCTGCCCGCCGCCACCCGGCGCACCCATGGCTATCAGTATGCGCGCTTGACCTTGACCACGGCCGATCCCGGTTTCCGTCCCCGCCGGCAGTCTGTGACCTTGCCCCTGACCGTGGCCTACTATTGATCCGCCCGCGGGCCCTGGCCGTTTACTGACCCGTCCAGCTCAGTCCCTGCTGACCAAGCCATCCAGGAGCGCTTGGGCGTTCCCCAGAAATGCAGGACGGGCTGGCCCGCCTGCGTTGGCACAAGCCGAGAGCAAAACGACGAAAGCCCCGCCTGATGGTCAGGCGGGGCTTTCTTAGTCGGGATAAATCGCAACTCAGCGCGATTAGGCGGTGATCTTGGCCACCACGCCGGCGCCAACGGTCCGGCCGCCTTCACGGATGGCGAAGCGCAGGCCTTCGTCCATGGCGATCGGGGCAATCAGCTCCACATCCATGGAGATGTTGTCGCCCGGCATGACCATCTCAGTGCCTTCCGGCAGGGTCACGGAGCCGGTGACGTCCGTGGTCCGGAAATAGAACTGCGGACGGTAATTGCTGAAGAACGGCGTGTGACGGCCACCCTCTTCTTTGGTGAGGATGTATGCCTCTGCCTTGAACTTGGTGTGCGGGGTGATGCTGCCCGGCTTGGCCAGCACCTGGCCGCGTTCCACGTCCTCGCGCTTGGTACCCCGCAGCAGGCAGCCGACGTTGTCACCCGCCTGACCCTGGTCCAGCAGCTTGCGGAACATTTCCACGCCGGTGACGATGGTCTTGGTGGTGTCCCGGATACCGACGATCTCGATTTCCTCGCCCACCTTGACAATGCCACGCTCCACACGGCCGGTCACAACCGTACCACGACCGGAGATGGAGAACACGTCCTCGATCGGCATCAGGAAGGCGCCGTCGATCGGGCGGTCCGGGGTCGGGATGTACTCATCCACGGCCTTCATCAGCTCGATGACCTTGTCAGCGCCGATTTCGGCATCGCGGCCTTCCAGGGCAGCAAGACCAGAGCCGGCAATGATCGGGATATCGTCACCCGGGAAGTCGTAGCTGCTGAGCAGCTCGCGAACTTCCATTTCCACCAGTTCCAGCAGTTCCTCGTCGTCCACTTGGTCGACCTTGTTCAGGAAGACCACCATGGCCGGCACACCGACCTGACGGGCCAGTAGGATGTGCTCACGGGTCTGGGGCATGGGGCCGTCAGCGGCGTTCACCACCAGGATGGCACCATCCATCTGAGCGGCACCGGTGATCATGTTCTTCACATAGTCAGCGTGGCCGGGGCAGTCGACGTGCGCATAGTGACGGGCTTCCGTCTCATACTCCACGTGGGCGGTGGAGATGGTGATGCCACGCTCCCGCTCCTCGGGGGCCTTGTCGATATTGTCGAAGGCCACAGCAGCACCGCCATAGGTCTCCGACATCACCTTGGTGATGGCGGCGGTCAGCGTGGTCTTGCCGTGGTCAACGTGGCCGATGGTGCCGATGTTGACGTGCGGCTTATTCCGTTGAAACTTCTCCTTGGCCATGTCTTTTCCCTTGTCGTCAGCCAATCAGTGAAGGGGGAGGTGAAGCGGACCCACGCGGCGGGCACTGCCCGCGGCAGGCCCGCCTTGCCGATCCGATTACGCCATCTTGGCGCGGACTTCCTCAGCAACAGCCTCCGGCACTCGCTCGTAGTGGGAGAACTGCATGGTGTATTGGGCGCGGCCCTGAGACATCGAGCGCAGGGTGTTGATGTAGCCAAACATGTTGGCCAGCGGCACCTTTGCACTGACGACCTTGGCGTTGCCCCGGTCTTCCATATTGTTGACCTGCCCGCGACGGCTGTTCAGGTCACCGATGATGTCGCCCATATATTCTTCCGGCGTCACCACCTCAACACTCATCAACGGCTCCAGCAGCACAGGACCGGCTTTTTGCGCCGCTTCCTTAAAGCAGGAGCGCCCGGCGATCTCGAAGGCCATGACGCTGGAGTCAACTTCGTGATAGGCGCCATCGATCAGGGCACACTTGAAGTCGATCATCGGGAACCCGGCGATGACACCATTGGTCATCGCGGTCTCGATGCCCTTCTGCACGCCAGGGATGTATTCCTTGGGCACAGACCCGCCGACGATCTTGCTTTCGAACTCAAAACCCTCGCCCGGCTCACTTGGCTCGAAAACCATCTTGATGCGGGCAAACTGACCGGAGCCACCGGTCTGCTTCTTGTGGGTGTAGTCGTGCTCAACGCGCTTGGAGATGGTCTCGCGATAGGCCACCTGCGGCGCGCCGATGTTGGCTTCGACCTTGAATTCGCGCTTCATGCGGTCGACGATGATGTCCAGGTGCAGTTCACCCATGCCCTTGATGACCGTCTGACCGCTTTCATTGTCGCTGGTCACACGGAAGCTGGGATCTTCCGCTGCCAAGCGGGCCAACGCAATGCCCATCTTCTCCTGGTCAGCCTTGGACTTCGGCTCCACGGCGATCTCGATCACCGGCTCAGGGAATTCCATGCGCTCCAGAATGATCTGGCTGTCGGTGGCGCACAAAGTGTCCCCGGTGGTGGTTTCCTTCAGGCCCACCAGGGCAACAATGTCACCTGCGGAAGCGGACTTGATTTCCTCCCGGTTGTTGGAATGCATCAGCAGCATTCGGCCGATACGCTCCTTCTTCCCTTTCACCGTGTTCATCACATAGCTGCCGGCCTCCATGGTCCCGGAGTAGATCCGGGTGAAGGTCAGGCTGCCAACATAAGGGTCGTTCATGATCTTGAACGCCAGGGAGGACAGCGGGGCATCGGACTCAGGCGGGCGGCTGTCCGGTTCCTCGGTCTTGGCGTCCACGCCCTTCACGTTGCCAATATCCAGCGGGCTGGGCATGTAGCGCACAACACTGTCCAGCAGGGTCTGAACACCCTTGTTCTTGAACGCGGAACCGCACAGGACCGGAACAAAAAGCCCCTCGATGGTGCCCTTACGGATGATGCGGTGCAGGGTTTCCTCATCCGGCTCATTGCCTTCGAGGTACTGCTCCATGACTTCTTCATCGGCGTCCACGGCAATCTCGATCAGCGTGGAACGATACTCTTCCACCTTGTCGGCCATGTCTGCCGGAACGTCTTCGTAGACGTATTTGGCGCCCATCTCGTCGCCTTTCCAGACGACGGCCTTGTTCTTCACAAGGTCGATCAGGCCGGCAAACTCCGCCTCCGAACCGATCGGCAGATGAATCACCAGCGCCGTCGCCCCAAGGCGATCCTTGATCATGTCAACGCAGCGATAAAAGTCTGCACCGATGCGGTCCATCTTGTTGACGAAACACATCCGCGGCACGCCGTACTTGTCGGCCTGACGCCACACGGTCTCAGACTGGGGCTCAACGCCGGCAACACTGTCGAACACCGCCACGGCACCGTCCAGCACGCGCAGGGACCGTTCGACCTCAATGGTGAAGTCAACGTGCCCAGGGGTATCGATGATGTTCACCCGATGCCGGTCAATGCCCAAATCGTCATTCTGCCAGAAGGCGGTGGTGGCGGCAGAGGTAATCGTGATCCCCCGCTCCTGCTCCTGCTCCATCCAGTCCATGGTGGCGGCGCCATCATGGACTTCCCCAATCTTGTGGGAACGGCCGGTGTAAAACAGAATCCGCTCCGTGGTGGTGGTCTTTCCCGCATCAATATGGGCCATGATCCCAATGTTGCGGTATTTCTCCAGGGGCAGGTTATCGCTGGACATGGCTGGATAGCCTCTTCGCGTGGTGGGGTCGGTCATGTGGCCCAGGAGGGCCTGGACCGAGGGTCAGCAACAGGGACGAGGGCACCGGCCGGGGGAACGGAAAACCACGCCCCCTGACCCTGTGCCTGCCTCCCGCTGCCGCAAGCTATGCGACGGCGCCCTGTGCATAGGACGGCAGCGCGGAAAAATCACCACCGATAATGGCTGAAAGCCTTGTTGGCATCGGCCATGCGGTGGGTGTCGGTCTTGGTCTTAAAGGCGGTGCCGCGTTCGTTCAATGCATCGATGAACTCACCGGCCAAGCGCTCGCCCATGGTCTTCTCGCTGCGCTTGCGTGCGGCCTTCACAATCCACCGGATCGCCAGGGCCTGGGTGCGCTCGGAGCGCACTTCCACGGGCACCTGATAGGTGGCACCACCCACTCGGCGGGAGCGAACCTCGACCCGGGGTTTCACATTGTTCAACGCGGTGTGGAACACATCCAAGGGCTCGCGGTCGCGAACCCGCTTCTCCACCAGGTCCAAAGCACCATAGAAAATGGTCTCAGCCACGGACTTTTTGCCGTCCAGCATCAGGGCATTGATGAACTTGGTGACAACCTGGTCCTTGTATCGAGCATCAGGAATGATCGGGCGCTTCTCAGCGCGATGGCGACGGGACATCCAGGGTCTCTCTTTGCTGTCTTAGGTCTATCGCACCGGGGCGCATCGCCTGCTTGGCAGGGAGCATGCCACCGACACGCGGGGGTCATCTGAAAAGTCGCGGCCTTACTTCGGACGCTTGGCACCATATTTCGAGCGGCCGGCCTTACGGTCCTTCACGCCCTGAGTATCCAACGTGCCACGAATGGTGTGATAGCGCACACCCGGCAAGTCCTTCACCCGGCCACCGCGGATCAGAACAACACTGTGTTCTTGCAGGTTGTGGCCGACACCCGGGATGTAGCTGGTGACCTCAAAGCCACTGGTCAGGCGCACGCGGGCAACCTTCCGCATGGCGGAGTTCGGCTTCTTCGGGGTCATGATGTAGACGCGCGTGCAAACACCGCGGCGCTGCGGACAGGCCTTCAGGTGGGGCACTTTGCTGACTTTTTTCTTTGGCGACCGCGGCTTGCGGATCAGCTGGTTGATCGTGGGCATTCAACTTTCCAATTGTGGGGCACGCGGCCGCCTCGGGGGAGAAGGCTGACCACCGGCCAAGGTTCATCGTCTGAGATCGGGAACGAGGCGCGGGCACCCCGGAACTTGGCTCCGGCATCCCACCGCACGCCAGCACCTTAGCCGTCACACACGAAATCGCCGAGCCCGCTCGCGGGTCCGAAGACGACCCAGCGGGGCAACGGCGACAGACGAGGGAGGATCAGGGACCGGGAGGCCCGTGAGCGGAAACCGTCTTTCTTGCTCCTGGTCAACAGCAGGCCGAAGCGGGTCGGGCTATGACTGGCAGCGCAATTTGGACAGGGGAAATCCCACTCACCCCGAGCGTTGAGAGACCCTAGGCAATTCGTCATGGCCCGTCAAGCGCCATTCAGGTTCCTTCGGTTTTAGCCAGGGCGAGTAGGCAGGGGGTATCGGCGGTCACGGTGACCCCGTCGGCGCAGGCGTGATGCCGGGACTTTTCCGGCCCCCCAGAATGCAAGAGCCCAGCCCCCGGCTGACGTCGGGGGCTGGGCTGATGCATGAACCAAAGCCGGTGCGTGTCTCGCGCGAACACACAACCGGTGTGGTGTTAAACAACCGGTGTGGCGTTACTCGCCCGGCTGCTCTTCCAGGGCCAGTGGCGGCATCTCCGGCTGGTCGCCCGTGCCGGGGACCTGTTCCGCCACGGCCTCCGCCTCAGCTTGGCGCTGCTCCAGGGTTTCTGCGTCGCGACCCGCGGCCACCCGCTTAAAGCGGTTGACCACAGCCCCGGTCCCGGCAGGCACCAGGCGCCCGACGATCACATTCTCCTTCAGACCATGGAGGTCGTCCACCTTGCCAGCGCAGGCGGCTTCGGTCAGGACCCGTGTGGTTTCCTGGAACGACGCCGCAGAGATGAAGCTGCGGGTCTGAAGGCTGGCCTTGGTGATCCCCAGCAGCACGCTGCTGGCGCGGGCCGGCTTCCGGTCCTCCTTCAACGCCTTGGCATTGATGTCGTCGAACTCGGCGCGGTCGATCTGTTCCCCCACCAACAAGGTGGTCTCACCAGGATCGTCGACTTCGACCTTCTGAAGCATCTGCCGGACGATCACCTCGATATGCTTGTCGTCGATCTTCACGCCCTGCAGACGATAGACGGACTGTACCTCGTTGATGAGGTAGTTGGCCAACGCCTCGATTCCCATGACCGCCAGAATGTCGTGGGGCACAGGGTTGCCCTCCAACAGCGGATCACCCCGGCGCACGAGGTCGCCCTCATGCACGGCCAGATGCTTGCCCTTGGGGATCAGGTACTCCACCGGCTCCAGGCTCTCGTCATTGGGGACGACAATGACCCGGCGCTTTTGTTTGTAGTCCTTGCCGAACTCCACCCGGCCATCAACGGCGCTGATAACCGCGTGGTCCTTGGGACGACGCGCCTCGAACAGCTCGGCCACCCGGGGCAGACCACCGGTGATGTCGCGGGTACCGCCACTTTCCCGTGGGATACGGGCGATAACTTCCCCGGCGCCCACCTTGGCGTTGCTGTCCACCGACAGCACGGCATCCACGGACATATAGCTGATGGCTTCCAGACCGCTGGGCAGCTTCTTGGGCATGCCGTCTTCGTCCACGATCACCAACCGGGGCTTCAGGTCGGTACCGCGGGCGGTCTGTCGCCAGTCGATGACAACCTTGCTGGCAATACCGGTGGCCTCGTCAACCGCCTCACGGATGCTGACCCCGTCCACCATGTCCACATAGTTCACGGTGCCGCCGACCTCAGTAATGATCGGGATGGTATAGGGATCCCATTCAGCCAGCTTGTCGCCCCGCTTCACCGTGGCCCCGTCGGTCACCATGATGTGCGACCCATAGGGCAGCTTATGGACGGCGCGCTGGCGGCCACCGGCGTCGATCAAGATGATCTCCGTATTCCGGTTCATGATGATCTCGCGGTCCTTGGCGTCCATCACCGACGCCTTGTTGGAGACCTTCACCGTCCCATCAATGGTGGCCTCGACATTGGACTGCTCCGCCCCGCGCTGGGCAGCACCGCCGATGTGGAACGTCCGCATGGTCAACTGGGTGCCCGGTTCCCCGATGGACTGGGCGGCGATGACGCCCACCGCCTCCCCAATGTTCACCGGCGTCCCGCGGGCCAAGTCCCGCCCATAGCATTTGGCGCAGACCCCAGAGCCATAGGTTTCGCACGTCAGGACGGAGCGGATGCGCACCGCGTCAATGCCGGCCTTCTCGATGGCACGGGCGTGGGCCTCCTCGATCATCTCCCCGCCGGCCACCAGGACCTCCCCGTTGGCCGGGTTCACCACGTCTTCGCAGGCGGTGCGACCCAGGATGCGATCGGAGATGTTCACCACCACCTCACCGCCGTCCACCACCGCTTCCACGGTGATGCCCTCGGTGGTCTGGCAGTCCTCCTCAATGATGATGCAATCCTGCGCCACGTCCACCAGACGGCGGGTCAGGTAGCCGGAGTTCGCGGTCTTGAGCGCGGTGTCGGCCAAGCCTTTCCGCGCGCCGTGGGTGGAGTTGAAGTACTCAAGAACACTGAGCCCTTCCTTGAAGTTGGAGATGATCGGCGTCTCGATGATCTCCCCAGACGGCTTGGCCATCAGCCCGCGCATCCCCGCCAACTGGCGGATCTGCGCCGGTGACCCACGGGCCCCGGAATGGGCCATCATGAACACGCTGTTGATGCCCTGGGACTCCATGGTGCCCCGCAGGGTGTTCATCATCTCACCGGCCACGCGGTCGGTACAGGCGGACCAGATGTCCACAACCTTGTTGTACTTCTCGCCGCGGGTGATCAGGCCATCCTGATACTGCTGTTCGTATTCTTTGACCTTGGTCTCCGCCTCGGCCACCAGGCTCTTCTTTGCGTCAGGGATGATCATGTCATCCTTGCCGAAGCTAATCCCAGCATGGCAGGCGTGCTTGAAGCCCTTGCCCATCAGTTTGTCACAGAACACCACCGCCGTCTTCTGACCGCAGTTTCGGTACACCGCATCAATGACGCCGGAGATGTCCTTTTTGATCAGCAGCCGGTTGACCAAACCGAAGGTGACGCCCGGATCCTTGGGCAGCAAATCGGCCAGGATCATGCGACCGGCAGTGGTGACCACCTTTTGCACTACCTCATTGCCATCCTGATCCACCGTGTGGAACTGGCTGCGAATGCGCTGGTGCATGACCAAGCGACCTGCAAACATGGCGTGCTCGATCTCGTCCAAACCCCGGAAATAAGGGATCCGGTGCGCCTTCACCCCGGACTTGCCCCAGTGCGCCAGCAGCGCATCCGTGGTGTCCCCCTTGAGTACCTTGACCGAGCCATCTTCCTCGTGCTGCGCCAACAGGGCATAGCCCCCCTCGATGGCCGCACGCAGGGCGTCCTTGCCGTCGATGGAGACCTCATCGCCAACAATGTCGAACCGCTCCCACGACAGGTAGAAGATCCCCAGCACAACGTCCTGGCTGGGCACGATGATCGGCTTGCCATTGGCCGGTGACAGGATGTTGTTGGTGGACATCATCAGCGCGCGCGCTTCCAACTGAGCCTCCAGGCTCAGGGGGACGTGCACAGCCATTTGGTCACCGTCAAAGTCGGCGTTGAAGGCGGTACACACCAACGGGTGCAACTGGATGGCCTTACCTTCGATCAGCGTCGGCTCAAACGCCTGGATGCCCAGACGGTGGAGCGTGGGCGCCCGGTTCAACAACACCGGATGCTCACGGATCACCTCCTCCAGAATGTCCCAGACCTCCGGGCGCTCTTTCTCCACCATGCGCTTGGCGGCCTTGATGGTGGAGGCGTGGCCATAAAGCTCAAGGCGGTGGTAGATGAAGGGCTTGAACAACTCCAACGCCATCTTTTTGGGCAGCCCGCATTGGTGGAGCATCAATTCCGGACCCACCACAATCACCGAGCGGCCGGAATAGTCCACGCGCTTGCCCAGCAGGTTCTGGCGGAAACGGCCCTGCTTGCCTTTGAGCATGTCAGCCAAGGACTTCAACGGACGCTTGTTGGCGCCGGTGATGACACGGCCGCGGCGACCATTGTCAAACAGGGCGTCCACCGCCTCCTGCAACATACGCTTTTCGTTACGCACGATGATGTCGGGCGCCTTTAGCTCGATCAGCTTTTTCAGGCGATTGTTGCGGTTGATGACGCGGCGATAGAGATCGTTGAGGTCAGACGTTGCAAAGCGGCCGCCGTCCAGCGGAACCAGCGGGCGCAATTCCGGCGGGATCACCGGGATCACGTCCAGCACCATCCACTCAGGCCGGGTGTTGCTCTCCACAAAGCTCTCGATCAGCTTCAGCCGGCGCACCAGCTTCTTGCGCTTGGCCTCGGAATTGGTGCTATCCAACTCCTCACGGACGGTCAGCGTTTCCGCCTCCAGATTCAGTTTCAGCAGGATCTCCTTCAGCGCCTCGGCGCCGATGCCGGCCTGGAAAGCATCCTCGCCATACTCGTCCATGGCTTCAAGGTATTCCACCTCACTGAGCAGTTGATACTGCTTCAGCGCGGTCAACCCGCGCTCAATGACGATATAGGCTTCGAAATACAGGACCTTTTCCAGATCCTTCAGCGTCATATCGACGATCAGGCCAATCCGGCTGGGCAGTGACTTCAAGAACCAAATGTGGGCGACAGGGCTGGCCAACTCGATATGGCCCATGCGGTCGCGCCGCACCTTGGCAAGGGTCACCTCTACGCCGCACTTCTCGCAGACGATGCCCTTATACTTCATGCGCTTGTACTTGCCGCACAGGCACTCATAGTCCTTGATCGGCCCGAAAATGCGCGCGCAAAACAGGCCATCCTTCTCCGGCTTAAAGGTCCGGTAGTTGATGGTCTCCGGCTTTTTGACCTCGCCGAAAGACCAACTGCGGATCTGTTCGGGGCTGGCGATGGAGATCTGGATCTGGTCGAACGCCACAGGCACTTGGCCCGGGATCATCATCTGCTGTTGCAGGCGGTCACTCATTGTATAGTCCCCGTCGGGTGGGTGTCAGGGGGCGGGCAGCGCCAGCGCGCCGCCCGCGGCAATCGCATTTATCCGTCGCTGAGGGCTCAGTAGCCGCTGCTCTTCAGCTCCACATTCAGGCCCAGCGACTTGATCTCCTTGACCAGCACGTTGAAGCTCTCCGGGATACCCGCCTCGAACGCATCATCACCGCGGATGATGCTCTCATAGACCTTGGTCCGGCCGCTGACGTCGTCAGACTTCACGGTCAGCATCTCCTGCAAGGTGTAGGCAGCCCCATAAGCCTCCAGGGCCCAGACCTCCATTTCCCCGAAGCGCTGACCGCCAAACTGGGCTTTACCACCCAGGGGCTGCTGCGTGACCAGGCTGTAGGGGCCGATGGAGCGTGCGTGAATCTTGTCGTCCACTAGGTGATGCAGTTTCAGCATGTACATGTAGCCAACGGTCACCGGGCGGTCGAAATACTCCCCGCTCTGCCCGTCGATCAGGCGGCTCTGGCCGGTGTGGCTGACACCCCCCAAGCGCAGAGCCTCATTGATCTCAGCCTCGGTGGCGCCATCGAACACAGGGGTGGCCATGGGCACGCCTTTGCGCAGGTTGCCGCACATCTCGATCCGCTCTTCCAAGTTCAACGGTGAGACCTGCAAGTCGTAGGCGCGGGTGCCATAGGCCTGGCGAAGCATCTGATCCAGTTCCTGCTCCACCTCTTCGACGCGGCTTTTGGCTTCGGCTTCCGCCTGGGCCTTTTTATTGAAATAGTGCCACTGGTCCACCATTTCGCCGATTTGTCGACCCAGATTGGCGGCGGCCCAACCCAAATGGGTTTCCAGGATCTGACCGACATTCATGCGGCTTGGCACGCCCAGCGGGTTGAGCACGATATCAACCGGTGTGCCATCCTCCAAGAACGGCATGTCCTCGATGGGGTTGATCTTCGACACGACACCCTTGTTGCCATGGCGACCGGCCATCTTGTCGCCGGGTTGCATTTTGCGTTTGATGGCCACGAACACCTTGACCATCTTCATTACGCCCGGCAGCAACTCGTCGCCCCGTTGCAGCTTTTCCACCTTGTCGTCGAAACGCTGCTTGATGGCCTCAACCGCGTCCTCGAACACGCCGTTGGCGGCTTCCACCACCTCCATTTGCTGTTCGTCTTCAATGACGATGGTGCGGCATTCCTCAAGGCTGTGCTGGTCCAGCACCTGCTGGAGGAGGACGGTGCCCTTCTTCAGGCCGCGCGGGCCATTGACCACGGTCTGACCCAACAGCAACTCATTCAAACGGCCCCGGAAGGACCGGTTGAGGATGCGGCGTTCGTCGTCTCTGTCCTGGGCCAAGCGTTCAATCTCGGACCGCTCAATGGCCAGCGCCCGCTGATCCTTGTCCACGCCACGGCGGCTGAACACCCGCACTTCCAGCACCGTTCCGGTGGCCCCCGGCGGCAGCCGCAGGCTGGTGTCCTTCACATCGCTGGCCTTCTCACCAAAGATCGCCCGCAGCAGCTTTTCCTCTGGCGTCATGGGGCTTTCGCCCTTGGGCGTCACCTTGCCCACCAGGATGTCGCCGGGGTTCACTTCGGCACCGATGTGGACAATCCCGCTCTCATCCAGGTTGCGAAGGCTTTCCTCGGACACGTTGGGAATATCGCGGGTGATCTCCTCCTGACCCAGCTTGGTGTCGCGGGCCATGACCTCAAATTCCTCCACATGAATGGAGGTAAAGATGTCATCGCGCACCACGCGCTCACTGATCAGGATCGAGTCCTCAAAGTTGTAGCCGTTCCAGGGCATGAAGGCCACGAGCGTATTGCGCCCCAAGGCCAATTCGCCAAGGTCGGTGGATGGGCCATCGGCGATGATGTCCCCGGCCTTGACGATGTCCCCCACCCGCACCAACGGCTTCTGGGTCAGGGAGGTGTTCTGGTTGCTGCGCTGGTATTTGCGCAGCTTGTAGATGTCCACCACAGGCGCGGTGGGATCGCTGACGTCGGTCACCCGGACCACGATGCGGTTGCCATCCACCTGGTCAATCACACCGTCACGCTTGACCACCACCGTGGCACCGGAGTCCCGCGCCACCACGGCCTCCATGCCCGTGCCCACCAGGGGCGCGTCGGTCTTGATCAGCGGAACGGCCTGACGCTGCATGTTGGAGCCCATCAGCGCCCGGTTGGCGTCATCATTCTCCAAGAACGGGATCAGTGCTGCCGCAACGGACACCACCTGCTTCGGCGACACGTCAATGAAGTCGATGTCTTCCCGCCGGGCCAGCAGATAGTCCTGGTTCGCCCGACAGTTGACGAGCTCATTCTGAAAGGTCATCTCGGCAGTCAGCGGCGCGTTGGCCTGGGCAATGGTGTATTTGCCCTCCTCCATCGCCGACATATAAATGACCTCCTCGGTCACCACACCGTCCACAACGCGGCGATACGGGCTCTCGATGAAGCCGTACTTGTTCACGCGGGCGTAGGTGGCCAAAGAGTTGATCAGGCCAATGTTGGGACCTTCCGGCGTTTCGATCGGGCAGATACGGCCATAGTGCGTCGTGTGCACGTCCCGCACCTCAAACCCTGCCCGTTCCCGGGTCAGACCGCCCGGCCCCAGGGCCGACAAGCGGCGCTTGTGGGTGATCTCGCTCAGCGGGTTGGTCTGGTCCATGAACTGGCTGAGCTGCGAGGAGCCGAAGAACTCCCGCACCGCTGCCGCGGCTGGCTTGGCATTGATCAGATCATGGGGCATCACGGTGTCGATATCGACGCTGCCCATGCGCTCGCGGATGGCCCGCTCCATGCGCAGCAAGCCAACCCGATACTGGTTGACCATCAATTCACCGACGCTGCGGACCCGCCGGTTGCCCAAATGGTCAATATCGTCGATTTCGCCGCGCCCGTCTTTCAGGTCGTGGAGGATCTGGACAATACGCAGGATGTCTTCCTTGCGCAGGGTGCGCATCTGATCATCCGTCTCCAGCCCCAGACGGGCATTCATCTTCACCCGACCGACCGCGGACAGATCATACCGCTCCGCATCAAAAAACAACCCACGGAACAGCGCGTCGCCGCTTTCCAAAGTGGATGGCTCACCCGGGCGCATAACCTTGTAGATGTCGGTCAACGCGCTTTGACGGTTGCTGGACTTGTCGATCAGCAGCGTATTTCGGATCCAGGGCCCAATGTTGAACCCATCGATGGCCAGGAGTTGCAGGCTGGTCAGACCATATTGGTCAATCTTCTCGATGTCTGCTTCGCCAATCTCATGCCCCGGCTCCATCTCCACCTCACCGGTGGTGGGATCCGCAATCGCTGTGGCCAAATAGCGACCCACCAGGTTTTCGGAGGGCACCAGCGTGTCCGTCAAACCCGCTTCCACAAACTGACGGATCTTGCGCGCCGTCAACTTCTGCCCGGCCTCCAGCAGCACTTCGCCGGTGGCGGCGTTGATCAAATCCTGGGTCAGCTTCTCACCCTTCATGGACTCGCCATCGAAGGGCTGCTTCCAGCCGCCATCAATCCGGGTGATCTCCCGCACATCATAAAACGCGCGCAGGATCTCCTCCCGGCTCATCCCCTGAATTTGGGCCGGATCGGGCAATTCCCGCGGTCCCAGGCTGGCCAAATAAGCCTCATCCGCTTTCCCCGGCAGGGCATAGAGCAGAGCCGTCGCCGGCAACTTCCGGCGACGGTCGATGCGGACGTACATATGGTCCTTGCCATCGAACTCGAAATCCAGCCAGCTGCCGCGATAGGGGATCACCCGCGCGGCGAACAAGTACTTGCCACTGGCGTGGGTCTTGCCCTTGTCGTGGTCAAAGAACACGCCGGGGCTGCGGTGCATCTGGCTGACGATCACGCGCTCCGTGCCATTGACGATGAACGTGCCGTTCTCCGTCATCAGCGGCATGTCGCCCATATAGACATCCTGCTCCTTGATGTCCCGGACGCTGCGCTTGCCCGTGTCTTCGTCCACGTCGAACACCGTCAGACGCAGGGTGACCTTCAGCGGCGCGGCAAAGTTCAGGCCACGCTGCATGCACTCCTCGACGTCATACTTCGGCGCTTCCAACTCATAGGACTGGAAGTCCAGTTCGGCGCGCCCGGCATTGTCCCGGATGGGAAACACCGACTTGAACACCTCCTTCAGGCCCGCGTGGCTGGCCGCGCTGTCGGGATGCAGGAAGCTGTCATAGGACTGCTTCTGAACCTCGATCAGGTTGGGCATCTGGGCCACTTCCTGAATGTGGCCGAAGCGCTTGCGCACGCGCTTGCGCTCGGTGAGCGTGGCGCGCGACGACGGGGGCGTGACGATGGGTGCGTTCATGGAGGTGGTCCTAATCCCTTGACGGCGGCAATGGGGTCGGCGCTCAATAGCGATCAGGCAATGCACCATCGGCGCCTGCCCCCAAAGGAACGGCGCCAGGATGGAGAATGCCACGGGGCCGACGCGGCAAACCGCGGCGGCAATGGATCGAATGAGGGTGAGACACGCGGTTCAGTGGGTCTGGCGGTGGCTTGCCGGGGGGACAACAAGCCGGGGCGGGGGTATCGAAAGGGGTGGCTGCGCTTGGCCCCGACCTGCCAACCAACCCATGAGCCAGGCAGCAAGTCAGGCCACGAATGGGCCTGCCCGGCCCCTGCGAAACGGGCCCGGACGGTGTGCGGTCAAAACGAAAAAGGCCGGTCTGGACGCTGATGGTCTGCCGGCTTTCTTGGAGGTCCCCCACCACGTCCCCTCCCTAACCCTCGCTCCCCAGGACCCGGAATGAGCGCATTCCAGCCAAAACACAAGGCAGCAAGGACCCACGGAGACACCACTGGGTCGCTCAATTGATCAGCAATAGAAGGATCACCCAGGGCTGTCAAGCCCCGGGTGATCGGATCTCAGGGCGCCTTAGTTGGCGTCGATAGAGATGTCCAGCTTCTGGGTGATCTGGGTGGGGTCACCCAGGGCGCCCATTTCCATCAACGGCAGGTCGCCCTTGGCGGAGACTTCAATGGACAGGCTCTGCGGATCGGCGATGAACGCCAGGATTTCCTGGGCCAGGGGCTTCACGTCGTCCGGCAGGGCTGCGATGCCGGCTTCACCCTGCTGCTGAGCCATTTGACGGCCCATCTGGATCATCGGGTTGCCTTCCAGCATGGCCGCCAAGCCATCGTCGGAATAATTCACCGTGAAACTCTGCAGGTTCGCCCCAGCCAGGGCCATCGGGCTACCCATGGCCAAACCCTGGAACATCTGCTCCGAATCCACCTTGCTCAGCGCCAGGCTTCCCTTCAGCGCCAACAGGTCGTCCAACGTGATGCTCACCTCACTCAGGCCAAAGGTCTGATCCCCCTTGTCCCAAGCGGCGTTGGCGGACACCGCCCCGTTGAGCACCAGCTTGCCGTCTTCCAGCATGTCGGCGGCAACGGTCTGCAGTTGCTGGTCAGCCGGCCCGGAGACGCTGATTTCCTCAGCGGACAACTCCAAGGTACCGGAGGCATTGTCGCCCTCGGGATCAACCGTGAGGCTGCCGATGGAGACAGCAACATCCTGGCCGCCATCCTTGACGTTCAGGCTGAGCCCGGTGGCGGAGATGCTGGCAGGCATCCCGGCGGGGGAGAACAGGTTGCCCGGATTAAAGCCTTCGGCCGGGGCCAGTTGCTCACCGTTCATTACCAACGCGACGGCAGGGTTGATCTCGCTCAGGACCAGGCTTTCGGCGCTAAAGCCCACATCGTCACCCGGAGGATCCACCTGGAAACCGCTCAGCGTCAGCGTCTCAACGGCGGTCATGCTGCCAGCCTCATCAAAGGTGGCGCCGTCGAAGGTCACGCTGTCGGCCTTGATGACCCCGCCTTCGATGGTGATCGACAGGCCGGCAACCTCTGCACCGTCAATACCGCTCCAGGTGATGTCCGCCCCGGCGGCCTGCTTGGCCGTCGCCTGGGCAGCGGTCATCCACTTTTCCAGGGCTTCGCTGTCTGCCCCACCACCGCACGCGCTGAGAGCAAGACACACGGCCAGGGCAGTCCCGGCCATCAATGGGGAACGGGCCATACTGGGCTCCTCCTTCAAGAACACGACAAGGCCACCTCATGCGGCCCATCGGGCAGGGTTTGGGCCGGCACCCGCAGACAGGTCAAGGTAATTTACTGTTTGGGCCTGGGGCAATTTCAAGACAGCATGTCAAATCAATTCTTTAGGCGTTCTTTTTCCCGCTTTGCCTCAGGGGGACACCTCAATCGTTAACAGTTGATCCAGGGTTGCTGGCGTCAGCAGGGCCGACAGGGGGGCCTGGAGAAGTGCCTTCAGACCCACGCCCTCAGCCCCCTTGAGCCGGAGGACCAAGCGGTCGGGTTGTTGCATCCACTGATCCAGGCCGGCAAACAGCGCCCGTTGCGCGGCCGTTTGCGCACCCTGAGCGTAGCCGCGCACTACCTGCCGGGCGAGGCTGCCGGGCGCGAGATCCTGCGCCATGGCTGCGGCAAGGGGTTGGGTATCCAACGCCAGGGTGGCCGCCTCAAGCTGTGCGTCAACCGGCAGGGAAGAGGCCAAGGGGAGCAGGGCCGCAAGCCCGGAGACGCCCGAGATATCGGCCCGAAGCGTCAACCTGCCCACCGACGGCGACTCCACCTGCGCCTGCTCAATGGTCAGACGCCCGTCCGCCAGGCTGGCCAGAGCGGCCCCGCTGGCTTCAATCTTCACCCGCTGATCCGCCATCAAGGTTCGAACTGTGGCTGAGAGTTGATCGGCCTCGGCTCCCAGCACATCCCCGTAGGATCGCTCTGCCGTCAACCCTTCCAAACGCCACATTTCGCGCTCAGGCGACGCGCGACGCCGGCTGAGACTGCGCAAACCGATCTCCCAGTCACCCAGTTGCGTGACAAGGCCTTCGCCCACCAGGGATTGAGCGGAAAGCAAGGGCTGATCGAGCCCAGCTCCGGCAGAAAGGAACACCCCCTCCGCCCGGGCGGTTCGCCAGAACGCGTCCTCAAGCCCGCTGCTCTCGGCGGCGATCAATTGGATCTCGCCAGTGCGGACGGTCTCAATCTCGGCGCGGGCAAGCTGTGGCCGCATCCTCAGCGGTCCCAGAACAATCCCCAAGACGGTGATCCGCTCCAAGCTCCCCCCATCGGCCATCACCACGTCCACCCGGCTGATGGTGGGCTCCTGTTCGGCGAAATAGACCGGCCCGGCTGACTGATCCGCCCCCTCAGGCGTCAAGCCCAACGCAAAGGCCCCGACACTGATCTGCTGCGGGGTCCCGGGCGCCGCGGCCGGCAAGGTTAGCGCTGCATCCTCCACGGCCACGCTGCGGACCAGATCGTGGGGAGCGAAACCGTTGGTCTCCAACGCGCCGGCAAGGCTCAATCCGGCTTGGTAGGAACGCCATACCCGGGCCATGCCAGCCGGCCGCAAGCCCTCCACCGCCAGACGATTAAAGGATAGGCCATGACCGCCAGGCAAACCTTCCCGGATGGTCAGCCCCACCAGCAGCAGTTGCTTGATCGCGACGATGTCTCGCTCATCGTCCACCTGATAGCCCTGCAACTCCAGGACATCGGCACTGATGTCGATCCCCTGCCCGGTCTCCAAGGTTCCTTTCAGGCTGACATTGGCCACGGACAGGCGCTGATCCACCGGATCGCTTTCGACCTCCCCATGGGTGAAGGTCAGGCCCAGGGCTTCCATGCTGGTGGAAAAATGAGCCAGTTCACCGGTGAGGCGCTGCTTGACCAGCGTATTGACCGCAAAATAGGCTCCAGCGCCGATGGCGATGGCGGCCCAGACAACAACGATGGCGATGGTCTTGCCACTGATTCGCATGGTCTACCCTGACAGACTGAGGCGGATGACGGTGGTGGAGACAGCCACCCTCCCCAGCCTTCAGGGTAGGTGTATCAGCCACCGCGCTTATCAAGCGGCACGAAGTCTCGCTTATCACTGCCAACATACAGTTGACGCGGGCGCCCAATCCGTTTGCTGGGATCCTGGATCATTTCCTTCCACTGACTGATCCAACCCACGGTGCGGCTGATGGCGAACAGCACCGTGAACATGCTGGTGGGGAAACCCATCGCTTTGAGGATGATCCCCGAATAGAAGTCAACGTTGGGGAACAGCTTGCGGCTGACAAAATAATCGTCGGCCAGAGCCGCCTTCTCCAGTTCCATGGCCAGTTCCAGCAGCGGCTCATCGGCGACACCAAGATCGGCCAACAGCTCGTCGCAGCTTTCCTTCAACACGGTCGCCCGGGGGTCGAAGTTGCGATAGACGCGATGGCCGAAGCCCATCAGGCGGAACGGATCATCCTTGTCTTTGGCCCGGGCAATGAACTCCGGAATGTTATCCTTGTGGCCGATCTCTGCCAGCATGCGCAGCACGGCTTCGTTGGCGCCGCCATGGGCCGGCCCCCACAGGCTGGCAATGCCAGCGGCGATGCACGCGAAAGGGTTGGCGTCGGAACTGCCGGCCAGACGCACCGTGCTGGTGGAGGCGTTCTGCTCGTGGTCGGCATGGAGGATCATGATCCGGTCCATAGCCTTGGCCGCGATGGGGTTCACCTTGTACGGCTCACAGGGCACGGCGAAGGTCATGTACAGGAAGTTCTCCGCAAAGCTCAGATCATTGCGGGGATACATGAACGGCTGACCAATGGAGTACTTATAGGCCATGGCCGCGATGGTGGGCATCTTGGCAACCAAGCGGTGGCTGGCAATCATGCGCTGACGCGGGTCCCGGATGTCCGTGCTATCGTGGTAGAAGGCGGACAGGGCGCCGGCAACACCACACATGATGGCCATCGGGTGAGCATCCGGCTTGAAGCCCCGAAAGAACTGGATGATCTGCTCATTGACCATCGTGTGGTGGGTGATGTCCTTCTCAAACTCTGCATAGGCGCTGGCGGTGGGCAGGTCGCCCTCCAGCAGCGCATAGGCCACCTCAAGGAACGAGGCGTGGCGGGCCAGATCCTGGATGTCGTAGCCACGATGCAGCAGGGTGCCCGCATCCCCATCGATGTAGGTCAGGCGGCTGTCACAGCTGGCCGTGGAGGTATAGCTGGGGTCATAGGTGAAATGACCCGTCTGCGCGTAGAGCTTGCGGACGTCGATTGACCGCGGACCAACCGTGCCCTCCAGAACAGGCAACTCCCATTCCTCTCCGGTGGCATTGTTCCGCAGGGTAAAGGTGCTGTCGCTGAGCTTTGGCATGAGCGTTAATCCTCAGAGCCGGGGCGAATCTTTAGGGGGGCGCATGCCCTGTCAGGCTCCGGGGTGGCTCTGTCTGGGATCCGGAGGACGAAGGCAGTGTGCCTATAGACCGTTTTTCCGCAGGCGCGCAATCGCCACACCGTCGCGCTCCCCGATCCAGGGACATCGCTGGTTCTTCGGCACCGCTTTGGCTCCTGCGGCATCGGTGGAAACGCGAGGCGCCGCCACCGGCGCGCCCCCATCGAATGCCCTCGGGAATGGGCTGCGCGCAGATGAAAGCCGGCGCTTGACGCGCCCGCAGCAAAGCCGTATCCAGAGGCTTCACCCGATGCCGCGCCCAGGTGGCGGAATTGGTAGACGCGCAGGTTTCAGGTACCTGTGTCCGAAAGGACGTGGAAGTTCGAGTCTTCTCCTGGGCACCATCACCCCGCCTTCTGGCGGGGTTTTGCTTTTGGAACTACTGCATATCCCCGGTGGTGCCGTTAGAGCGTAGGACCCCAAAGTGGCAACGCCACGAAGGGGATCATCCGAGCGACCACCAGAACGCTACAGCAGCAACGCCGATTCCAAATCGGTGTCCACTACTGTGGGGCTAGCCTCTCCCCCTTCGACCAGCACCGCCCCCGACGAAAGGTCCGGCCATGGCCAATCACGTGCACCAGGGTGATCTGCCCGCTGATTTCACTCCGGGCGCCTCGCTCGCCGTGGATACGGAGACCATGGGTCTTGTGGTCAAGCGGGACCGGCTGTGTTTGGTCCAACTGAGCACGGGCAATGGCGACACCCACTTGGTTCAATTGCGCAAGGGTCAATATGAGGCGCCCAACCTGATCCGGGTCCTGGGTGACCCCACGGTGGAGAAGATCTTTCACTTCGCCCGCTTCGATCTCGCCACCCTGCACCATTGGCTGGATGTGGTGGCAGCGCCGGTCTTTTGCACCAAGGTGGCCAGCAAGCTGGTGCGCACCTATACCGACCGCCATGGCCTGAAAGATCTGTGCCGCGAATTGTTGGATGTGGACCTGTCCAAGCAACAGCAGAGCAGCGACTGGGGTTCAGCCATGCTGAGCGACGATCAGGCCGCCTATGCTGCCAGTGACGTCCTCTACCTGCACCGGCTGCGGGATATTCTGGACGCGCGACTGCGCCGGGAAGGACGGCGGGACTTGGCGCAGGCCTGCTTCGACTTTCTGCCCACGCGCGCCCAACTGGACCTGGAGGGCTGGGACGACGTGGATATTTTCGCCCACAGCTGATCCAGACCATCACCCCTTTTCAGGCCCGCCGGAAGATCAGGCCCGGATAAGGGGGCGACTACTCGGCCGGTTGGGGCTCGCTGAGGGCCGGATCGGGCTTTTGCGGATCGCTGTCCGCCGGTGGCTCATCCCCATTGTCCGGGCCCTTGGGCCGGCGCGGTAGCGGGCTGGACAAGCTCTCCGTGCGCAGGGCGTCCAGCAGCAATTCGATCTCGTCGGCCGCGTGACCCACCTGCTGCAAGGTCCGGCCACCCAACTGCAAGGCGCCTTCGAACACTTCCGGCACACTGGCGCTGACCCCCATTTCCCGCAGGCGACGCTTGTGGGCCAGATCCCTGGCCCGGGCGATGATCGGCAAGCTGGGGAAGTTGGTCTGGATCATGGCGATGGTCTTTTCCATCCGTTCCGGCGCATTGGTGGTCAGGACCACGGTCGCCGCGTGATCGGCCCCGGTGCGACGCATCACATCCGGATCAGCGGCATCACCAAAGAACACGTTGAATCCCTTGGCGCGACCGGCCTGGACCCTCAGCGGGTCCGCCTCAATGGCGATGTAGGGATGGCGGATGCGCTCCAGCACCTTTGCCACCGTGGTTCCCACACGTCCGAAACCGCATAGGATGACATGGCGATTAAGGTGGTCTGCCTCTCTCTCCGTGGCGCGGGGCGATGCCTCTTCGTCCACGAAGGACGGAGTCCCTGACATGCGCTCCTCAATGCGCCGACCCAACTGGATCAGGAAGGGGGTTGCAATCATCGACAGGACAACCGCCGGCAGGATCACGCCGGCAAACAGGCTCTGCTCCATCAGTTGGGTTTGGACACCCAACGTGATGATAACGAACGCGAATTCCCCGCCCTGACAAAGGGCCAGCCCCAGCCGCCAACTCTCCCCACTACTGAGCCCCAGGACCCGCCCGATGCCCCCCAGGATGACGATTTTCACCGACATCATGACGGCAAACAGCATCAACATGGTCAGGGGATCCTCAGCCACCGCTGCCAAGTCCGCCTGCATCCCGACGGTCATGAAGAATAGACCCAGCAGGAGTTGCTGGAAGGGTCGGATCTCCGCCTCGATCTGAACACGGAAAGCCGTCTCGCTGAGCATGAGGCCGGCCAGGAAGGCGCCAAGCTCCATACTCACCCCCAACGACTTGGTCAGCAGCCCCAACCCCAACACGGTGGCCAGCACCATGGCGGTGAACAGTTCTTCGCTGCGGCGTTGGGCGATGATGTTGAACACCGGGCGCAGCACATAGCGTCCGATCAGAACGGCCAGGCCGATCGCCACCCCGGCCTTGACCACAGCCATGGCGATGTCTCGCAATGGGCTGCTCCCCTCGGACTCTCCGGCCAGCATGGGTACCAGGATCAACAGGGGCACAACCGCCAAGTCCTGCAACAACAGGATGGACAGGGTGCGCTGACCAAAGGCCGTCCCCATCTCCTTGGCGTCGGACAAGATCTTGATGACCATGGCGGTGGAGGAGAGGGCAAGCGCCCCCCCCAGGGCAAGGGCCACCTGCCAGGAGACACCCAGCAACGGCCCAATCACCAAGGCCAGGGCGCCCATGGAAATCAGCATCTGGGCCAACCCAAGGCCGAGGATCCAGCGGCGCGCCGCGCGCAGCTTCTCCAGGCTCATCTCCAGGCCGATTTCAAACAGCAGGAAAACAACGCCAAAATGGGCGATGAAGGTCAGCGTATCGATGTCGGTGACCACCCCCAAGGTGGAGGGTCCGATCAATAGTCCCGCCGCCAGGTATCCAAGAACCGTATTCTGGCGCAGGGCTGTCATCAGCATGGCCACCCCAAGGCCAGCACCAATGATGATCAGAATCGTCTCCGTCTCGCCGTACATGGCTGCGCTCACACATCAGAAAACACGTCTGGCATGAATGCCGGACAACGCATAAGACTAGCCGATGCTGAGCGACGACGCCAGTGCATGCTGCGTCGCAACACAGCCCACCGGCGCCGAATGGCAGGGATCAATCGAACTCGACGATACTGCCCTCGGAGTCCCGGGCCACAACGCGGTTCCGGCCCGCGCGTTTGGCGTCATAGAGCGCGGCGTCCGCCCGCTCGATCAGGTCCTTCAGCGGTTCCTTGGCGGCATACTCGCTGGCACCGATGGACACCGTCACTTGGCCCAGGTCGACGCCGTTGCGCCGGTTCACCAGCTTCTTGTCTGCCGTCATCCGCCGGAGCTTCTCCGCCACCAGGATCGCCCCCTCCAGCGTTGTGTCCGGCAGGACAACGCTGAATTCCTCCCCGCCATAGCGGGCAGCCAGATCGGTTTCCCGAACATTGGCGCGCAGCGTCCGGGCAATCAGTTTCAGCACCATGTCGCCCGTCTGATGCCCGTGGGTGTCGTTGAACTTCTTGAAGTGATCAATGTCGATCATCAGCAACGACAGCGCCCGATCCTCTTCGATGGCCATGGCCGCAGCTTCAGCCAGTCCCTCATCCAACGCCCGACGGTTGGCAATTCCCGTCAGCGTGTCGGTCCGCGTTTCCGTGCGGATACTGTCCAGATTATTGCGAAGTTCCTGCATCCGGGTGCTGCTCTCGGCCAACTCCGTTTGCAGTTTCGAGTTCTCCGCCGCCATGCGTCGCGTTTCACTGGCCACCTGCTCGATCAGCGGCTTCAGGATATCCAGCGGTGTCTCCGGCTTGATCGCCCGTTTGGCTTCATTCAGGACCCCACCATAGCGGCTGGTGCTGGCATCTGCCTCGCTGATCATCTCCTGGAGCGTGTTCAGGATCCGGTCGATCCCATTGCTGACCGAGTTGACGGCATCCTGCATTTTCTTCTGGGAGATGTACTTGTCGTACAGTTCCCGACAGCGACGCATGTCGAAGCGCAGACCATTGCCGGCGATAAGGTCGATAGCGCGGTTCAGATCCGGGATTCGGTGGGCGTAATAACTGTACCAGACGGAAAAGTTCTCAGGCGTCGGTGGCACATCCTCATCCCGCATGCGGGTCAAGGCCTTCATGGCAAAGTCGTTGGCCCGCTCGGACACGGCGAGGCCGTTGTCTGCCTCGTCAGTCACCGGAGGAGTTGCCGTTTTCTGAGTCATTTCTTGCCTCTGCCCGACCACGTCAAAGTGCCTTTGCAGAGGGACTGTGGGCCGCACTCGTAAAGAATTGGATTAAGCAGGCACAAAAATACCGCCACCCGGCCCCAGGCTGCCGGCGGCGGGCGCCAACCGGATCGTCCGATCGCAGGCCGCAAGCGTCTGCTCCCGATGGGAGATGACCAAGACCGATCGATCCTGGGCCAAGCGGGGCAAGAGCCCATGGATCAGGTCGGCATGGGCGGCATCCAGGTTGGCTGTGGCCTCATCCAGGATCAAAACCCGCGCCCCGGCCAGCACCGCCCGGGCGATGGCCAGACGCTGGCGTTGACC
>CAZCBM010000014.1:0-23926 GCA_964496805.1 uncultured Rhodospirillales bacterium
GCCGAGCCCGACAAGCTGCGGGACGCCTACGGCCGCACCACCGCCGGCCAGGGCCAGCGCAATCTTGGGCCGGGCCGGTGTGGGCTGGGCCACCGCGACGCCTGTGAAGGCCACAAGGCCGAGGGTCAGCAGAGCCAGCAGTCTAAAGATGACGATGGTCATTGGGTTCTGCACCGCTTTCTCCTGCGCCAGACGATCCGACGAAAATCCCTTGCCCGGCCAAGGCGCCACCGCAGCGCCTTCCTCTCCGGCTTGACCTGCTTTGGCCAATGCTTCCTTGGGTCCCAATTGCCTTGGGTCCCAATGGCCCTGGGGTCGGGCCAAGACGGAACGGAACAGGTCTGCCCTGAAGATGCCCATCCCGGTCTTTTTGGGGGGCGTGGCCCCCTCCTCAACAGCACCCCGGCACGGCCCCAATCGGGACCTCAGAGCGGAGGCCCCCGAAGGAGCAACGCCACGGAGGGGGTCATCCGAGCGACCGCCGCGATAGGAGAGTAGGGATCCCGATCTCATCGCGGCCCCCCTGCTGTAGAGCGGGACGAGTGAGGCATGCAAGGCGCCTATCGGCGGAAAGGGGCATTAACCAAATATGCTCGCCCTGCGTGTTCGCCATGGTACAGGTTTCCCGCAGTCGCCCGCGGGCTTGAGGCCCTTGGGGGTGATGGGGCTTATTGTGTTCCTGTGCAGTGACGGGCTGGACAAGGGCCCGGTGTTTGGGGGATGGGCTCCCCTTAGGCGGGGCGGCGGGTTCCGTGCGGGATGATCCGTCCTCAGGGCGTGAAAGGAAAAGTCCAATGCCATCGAATGCTGAACTCTACGACCTGTTCGCTCAGGACCCCGCAGCCTGTTTTACGGACCTGAAGGATCCCACGGTACCCAGCAGCCTTGAAGACATGGTGCCGCCACCTTACCGGATCTATGTTTTTGCTGACACGGACAGTAAACATTATACGCCTACCTTTACTGACAGAGAGCGTCTTTCGTTTTATAACGAGGTGGATCATCGAAGGCTGAACGGTCTCACGGTGCGCGATCTTTTTGAGAATTGGCACTTTGATTTCATAATTAAAACCGGAACAAAACCACCTTTGATCCAGGAAAGAGCGCGCATGTGGATTGTGGCGCGCGAATTTCTTGACGTCATCAAAGAGTATAGTGATACGGAAACATTTGAGTATTTCCTTGTGAAGGTGGGAATTTCGACAAAAAAAGGCGATAGGCTAACGGATGATGCAGATTATTATGTTTTTAATATGTTAAAGCATTGCTTTACCTATCATCCTTATACGGACACCTTTGGGCCCGATTCTTTGGTTGAGTCTGGTGCAAGAAAATACGATGCGCCTCTATACGCTGGTTGGTCCTATAACTTAGAGCCTCATTGGCATTATTACGACTTCCGTTCCCTTGATATTTGGTGCATCCCATGCGATAATAAAAATCATTAAATGGTCAGTGATAAGGTTTTAAGAGTATTGAAGAAGCGCAAGATGATAAGGAAGCTAACGTATCGACAGCATAGCTGGGTATTTCCTGACGGTACCGGCTACGATGCGCAAGAGGGTCTCTGGTCAGAAGGAAAGATCAAAATTCCTTCACCCTGGCGCCATCCCTTGGATCCACGGTCCCCAGATTCAGGGTTCTATCGGCGCTTCCTGGAAACCCATGGCCACATCAGGGGGTTTGTCTAATCATGTCCTATCAATGGCACCATCTCATTCCGACGCCGCCGACTGGGGCCGCAACCCCCAATGCCGGGCAGGACCGCATCCAGGCATGAACCGTGCTTGGGCTTGTTTTGATGGCCCCCCGATCCCTCTGGGCGCAGAAGGGCGACGCGGAGCGCAGGATTGAGGATGCGCTGGGCCGCGGGCGGCGATGCTTCCGAAAGAGACATCGGCGCCCGCTGTCAGGGTCCGGGCTGCCGCCGGGGACCCCTATGGTTGATGGTCGCTTGGCTCAGGCCAGCCACGTGGTGGGCTGCCCCTTCTCCTGGCGCACCTTTTCGGCATTCTCGATGGTGGCCTCGGGTTGCATCCAGTCAAAGTCCATCTCAGCGAGGGCCTCACCACGGGCCAGGCGTTGCGGCCAGTCCGGGTTGGCAATGGCGCCCCGCCCCAGGGCCACGACATCTCCATGTCCACCGGTCAGGACTTGCTCGCACTGGGCCGCATCATGCATGCCGCCATTGGCGATCACGTCCAGACCAGCCTGCTTGGCCATCTGGTTGATGGTCACGCCGCCCAGGTCAGCCGCTTCAAACCAGTCGGTTCCCTGACTGGCCAGATGCACGAAAGACGCGCCCGCCGCCTTGAGGGCACCAAAGATCACCGCCGCATCGTCCTTGCCCCCAGGCCAGCGGTAGCTGAGATCGTTCACCTTGGTCTGGCTGAGCCGCATGCCAACGGGGAACGACGGTCCCACGGCGGCTTGCACGGTCGCCAGAACTTCCAGCGGGAAGGTCATGCGGGCAGCGATGTCTCCGCCATAGCGGTCGGTTCGCTGATTGCTGTAGGCGGTGATGAATTCATCCAGCAGGTACCCATTGGCCCCATGGACCTCCACCCCGTCAAAGCCGATGGCTTTGGCGCGGGCGGCGGTCTCGGCGAAGCCTTGGGTCACCGTGGCCAGGTCGTCCAAGGTGGCTTCCCGCGGTACAGGGTAAGGACCGCTGCCCCGATAGAACACCAACTGCTCCCCCGGCAACTGCACGGCGGAGGGGCCAATGGTGTCCTCCTTGTAAGCGTTGCCCTGGGTCAGGGCCCCGGCATGCATGATCTGCATGATCACCTTGCAATCGGGCGCCACCGCCTTGATCGCTGCCAGCACCTTTGCCCAGCCCGCCACTTGATCCTGTGTCACGCAGCCGGGCTGTCCGCGATAGCCCTGGGCATAGGCCAGATCGGTGTAGGTGCCTTCGGTGAACAGCAGCCCCCATCCCCCCTTGGCATAGTGGGCATAATAGGCGGCCATATTGTCCGTGGGCACGCCATCGTCGCCGCAGGAGATGCGGGTTAGCGGAGCAACCGCGGCGCGATTGCGCAGCGTTAGTCCGCAGGCGGTGATGGGGGCAAGAACGGTGGGGCTGCTCATGGGAGAGACTTTCAGGCAGGAGGGGCGGGGGACAGGCGGCTTGGGGTGGGGTGAGGGGTCCTTGCGCTCAGTCTGTATCGGTCAGGGCATAGGTGCCCCGGCTGTCCAAGGTGGCCGTCCAGCCGGGCTCCACCAGCACGGTGGTGGTGGCCTCCTCAATAATGGCTGGCCCGGTGATGACAGCGCCGGCCTTGAGCAAGCCGCCATCATAGACGGGGGTCTGCGTCCGCGCGCCGCCCCGGGCGAAGATCGCCGAGCGCGTCGCCAGAAGGGCGGCGGAGGGATCGGTGCCTCCGGTTTCCAACTGCGGCGGGTTGGGCGGCTGGATCACACCACTGGCCGTGACCTCCAGGTTCACCACTTCCACGATGTCGTCCCGTTCGGCGTAGGTGAACAGTTCCTCGTGGCGATCGTGGAAAGCCTCCCGCAGGTCGCCCACGGACTGCTGGTTGATCTCGAACCGATCCACATAGACGGTGCACTCGTGCACCTGGCCCACATAGCGCATGTCCAGGCCACGCTGGAACTGGATGCGCTCGCCCGTGAAGCCGTCAGCCTCCAGGTCGCGGGTGCCAGCGGCCTCCAGGGCCGCGAAGGCCTCGTTCAGCCGGGACAGGTCGGCGTTGTCGTCCAGGCGCATGGGCACGGTGGTGAGGTGGTTGTAGCGAACATCGGACAGCAATTGACCGAAGGCGCAGAAGCCTGAGGCCAATTTGGGCACCAGGACCGTCTTGATGCCCATCTCCCGCGCCAGTGCGGTCACATGGGCACCCCCGGCGCCCCCGGCGCCAATCAGCACGAAGTCCCGCGGGTCAAAGCCCCGCTCGACACTGACACGGCGAATGCCGTTGGTCATATTGGCGTTGACGATCATGAAGATGCCATAGGCCGCGTCTTCGACGCTCAAGCCCAACGGGTCCGCCACATGGGTCTTGATGGCCGTGTGGCTGGCCTTGGCATCGATGGGCAGTCGGCCCCCCAGCAGGGCATCGGGGTTAAGGTATCCAAGAACCACATTGGCGTCGGTCACCGTGGGCAGCGTGCCGCCCCGCTGATAACACGCCGGCCCGGGTTGGGCGCCAGCGGATTGGGGCCCCACCGTCAACTTGCCATAGCTGTCCACCTGCGCCAGGGATCCACCGCCAGCGCCCAGGGTTTCCACCTGGATCATGGGCGTGCCGATGCGATAGCGCAGGAAATCGAAGTCCTTCTGGACGTTGGTTCTGCCCTCCTTGGTCAACGTGATGTCGAAGGAGGTGCCGCCCATGTCCACGGTGATATAGTTGGGGTGGCCCATGGGTTCGGCGACGAAGCAACCGGCCTCCGGTGCCGAGGCCGGCCCGGAATTGATGGCCAGCACAGCCTTGTTGCTCACCGCCTCCCCGGGGGCCAAGCCGCCGTTGGACTGGTAATAGCGCACGGGGGCGGTCACCCCCCGCTCGGTAAAGAAGGCTTCGATCCGCTCGACATAGCGTTTGAGGATCGGCCCCAGATAGGCGTTGACCACCGCTGTTGATGTCCGGGTGTATTCGCGGATCTGGGGATAGACATCGGTGCCCACGGAGAGGAACACGTCCGGCGCCATCTCTCGCACGATCTCAGCCGCCCGCCGCTCATGCTCAGGGGCGACCACGGACCACATGAAACTGACCGCGATCGCCTCGCAGCCATCGTCCAGCAACGTCTGCACGGCTGCCCGCACTTCGGCTCCCTGCAGCGGCTTTTTGATGCTGCCATCGCTGGCAACCCGTTCGTTGATGGGCAAGCGGCGGTAGCGAGGGACCAGCATGGTGGCCGGCGGATAGGTGGCATCGTAGCGATAGCCATCCTCCTTGTGGCCCAGGCGGATCTCCAGGCTGTCCTCGTGGCCGGCGGTGCAAAGCAGGCCGGTCTTCGCCCCCTTATGTTGGATCAGCGCATTCAAGGCGACCGTGGTGCCGATGGTGATCAGGTCACAGGCATTCAGGATGTCCTGTTCGCTGCGCCCCAGATCCTCGGCAATCAGTGCCAAGCCAGCGGCGATGGCCTTGGTGCTGTCCTCTGGGGTGGACGGGGTCTTGTAGATGCGGACGGTGCCGGTGTCGTCGGCGAGGATGAAGTCGGTGAAGGTGCCACCGGCATCCACGCCCAGGCGATAAGTGTTGGCCATGACAGGGGTATTCCGTAATTTGGAGGGCTGTGGGGCAGGGCAGGATCAGGCAGCCATGGCCTGGCGCAACTTGGCGGTGGCCGCCTCATCCACGGCCAGGGTGGAGGGGTCCAGTTTCACCCCATACTCGACTTCCGCCGCCTCGATGCTCACAAGGCCGTCGCGGACATCGGTCACCACCCGCTCCACCGGGCGTTCCCAGGCGGGGCCATAGCCCCCGCCACCGGGGTTCATATTGGCAATGCGCTCGCCCGGCTGAATGGTCTCGATAAAGTTGACCCGCCGCGTTTCCATCTCCTGCCCAGGCCGATAGATCTCCGCCCGACCCACCTTGCGCTCGATCAACTTGCTCTGGGCGCCATTGGCTGAGGGCGTGGGATAAACCCGGCCTTCGCCGAAGGTGATCACGGTCATGGGGTCGGTGAGAGGCTCCACCTCCCAGCAGGTCCCGCTGCCGCCCCGGAACTTGCCGGCGCCACCGCTGTCGGTCATCAGGCTGTAGCGGTGCACCATGACCGGATAGCTGTATTCCAGCAATTCAATGTCGCCGCTGGTGAGCGCACCGAAACAGCACAACGGGCCGCGGGAGTGCCAGCCATCCATAACATCCGTGGCGCCGGCCCCGGAGATGATGGTCGCCAGCACCATGGACACATATTCCTCGTCATTGCGGCTGTCCCATCCGGCGATGTTGAGGCCGTTGGCATGACCCCAACTGGCCACCACGCGGTCAGGAACCGCCTGTTCCAAGGCTTTGCGGACAGAATCGGTCAGCGTTTCCATGGGGGTGGTGGTGCAATTCGCGGTGGGGGCAGGCTCACGCGCGTTGCACAATGTTCCCAACGGGCCGAGGTCGACCGTCACACACCGATAGAGGCCCTCATTGTAGGGCGGGTCCACCTGGGCAAACATCATCAAGCCCAAATAGATGCCGCTGTAGGAGTTACCGGCATAGGAATTGATGAAATAGGGGATCTGGGGTGGGCTCTCGATGGCGATGTGCAGGTCACTGCCTGTCACCGTGATGGTGGTCTTGATCTCCAGGTCACCAAAGCCGTGTCCCGCATCCTCCAGGATGGCGCTCTCGCTGTAGGTGCCGTCCGGGATGGTCTCGATCAGGCTGCGCATATGGCGATCAGCCATGTCCATCAGCTCACCGATGCAGGCCTCCACCTCCGCCACGCCGTACTTGTCCAGCAGGGCCAGCAGATTGCGTTCTCCCACTTGGCAAGCGCCGATCTGGGCGTTGAGGTCGCCCTCCGCATCCCGGCGAGCGCGCACATTGGCCATAATGAAGTTGATGACATCATACCGGCGCTGCCCGCGATCATAGATCTTTACCGGCGGGATACGCAGTCCCTCGGCATACAGATCCTTGGCGTCGGGGTTGTAGCCGGCGGGCACCGGTCCGCCAATGTCGGTGACATGGCCCTTGCTGACGGTCCAGAACACCAACTCCCCGCGATAGAAGACAGGCTTGTAGACGCAGCAGTCCAGCGCATGGCTGCCGGCTTCCACCGGGTCGTTATGATAGATGATATCGCCTTCGTGGATGTCGTCGCCAAAGAACCGCGCCACGGCTTTCATTGCCGGGATCAGGGCACCCAAATGGATGGGAATGTCCTGACCCTGGATGATCATCTCCGCGTTCTTGTCAAACAGGGCGTGGGAATAGTCATGGGCGAGGTTAAAGACGCTGCTGCGCCCGGTCTTTTCCAGGGTGACCGTCATCTCTCGCTGGGTGGTCTCCAGCACGCCGCTGACAACGGAGAGGGTGATGGGATCAACGGTGGCCATGGGCGGCTCCTCCTGGGGGTGGCCCGCTTGCCCGCGGGCTCCGGTCTGGTTGGGTCGAAGGGTGGTCAGTCGGTTTGCTTGGGCAGCGCCGTGGCTTCGGTGGCATCGAAGCCCAACGCCACGGACATGCCGGAGGTGAGACTGGACGGATCGTATTTTCCGGTGGACGTGGACAGCGTGATCCGGCGCCCGCTGGACACCATCAGGTCCACATAGAGCCCGTGGCCGGCCACAGCGACGCTGGCCACGGTGGCCTCGATCAGGTTGGGGCCATAGCGCTGCGCCAGGCTGGCCGCGTCCTCCGCGGCTGGATCGTGAAGGTGCATGGCTTCAGACGGGACGACGATCACCCCGCCGGCGCCCGCTGCCAAACCACCCAGATGGTTGGCACCGCTCAACACGCCGACCTCTGTATCGATGCCGGCCGTTGCCCCATCCACACCCCGGACCGAGCCCTCGAAGATGGTGTTGCGGCCGATGAACCTGGCCACAAACTCTGTGGCTGGGCGGGTGTACATGTCCTGAGGGGCCGCGATCTGCTCCACACGGCCACGGTTCATCACCACAATCCGGTCAGACAGGACCAACGCCTCCGACTGGGCGTGGGTGACAAAGACAAAGGTTATTCCCAGGTCGCGCTGTAGGATCTTGATTTCGTTCTGGATCTCTTTGCGAAGGTTGGCATCCAGACTGCCCAACGGTTCATCCAGCAGCAGGATATCTGGTTCCATGACCAGCCCCCGGGCCAGGGCAATGCGCTGCCGCTGGCCGCCGGACAAGCGGCCAACCTTGTGATGCTGGATGCCGGTCAAGCCAACCGTCTCCAGAATACTGTCCAGCTTCTTTTTGCGTTCAGGACCCGCCATGCCCTTGAGTTTCAGGCCGAACTCCATGTTTCCGCGCACGCTTAGGTGCGGAAACAGAGCATAGTTCTGGAATACCATGGCGGTGGGTCGCTTTTCCGCCGGAAGGTGATTGATGACCTTCTGACGGATCAGGATGTCACCGTCGGTGATGTCTTCAAACCCGCCAATCATCCGCAACGTGGTGGTCTTGCCGCAACCGGAAGGCCCAAGAAAGCTAATGAATTCCCCCTTGGCCACGCGCAGGTTGAAGTCGATCACAGCGCGGGTGCCGTTGGGATAGGTTTTGTTGACGTTGATCAGTTCCAGGTCGGCAGCCGCACTGGCAACGGTGCCGGACCGGTCGGCGGGAGCATCGGCGAGGGCTGTGGCCATGGGAGGCGACCTTGGCGTGCGGGCGAAAGACAGGGAAACCGGCAAGGGAAGCCGAAGCAGAAGGAGGGGGGGACAGGGCCGTGCGAACGGCCCTGTCCCAGAGTTTTGGGGGATGCCCGATTAGGCGTTCAGGAACTCGTCCCAACGCTGGATCAGGTAGTCGTACTCATCCGGCCACTGGTGCCAGTAGTTGATCTTGCTGGCGCGCTCGGCGAGGCTGCCACCGTCGCGCAGGTCGCCTTCCTGGATGCCGCGATCCGGTGCCCCGACCCAGGGCTTGCCCTCGTACCAGAACTCGTACTTCTCCTTGGGCATGATGCTGGCGATGTTGGTGGTCGGGCTATAGTAGCCCTGCTCGCTGACCGTCATGGCCGGCGGGCCGGACAGCCAGTAGTCGGCATAGGCGATCACGGCTTCGCGGTTGGGGCTGCCGGGCAGCAGGCTGATGCCGATGGACCACGCACGATATCCCTCCTTCGGGACAGCGTAGTTGCAGTCCTGGCCCCGGTCGCGGATCTGGGCCTTTACGGCCATCACGGCCGGCTGCCACGCGTCACAGATGATCATCTCCCCAGACGCCATCAGGTTCACCAGTTCACCAAAGTCTCCCCACAGGGCACGGAACTGGCCTTCCTTCTTTTTGGAAATCAGGAAGTCGATGGCGATGTCGATTTCTTCGCGGTCCGGGTTGCCAGGGTTCTGGCTTTCCAATTCACCCAGGCTGTTCAGGGCCATCACCGCCTGACCGATGGCAATCAGCGGGTCGGTGTTGATGCCGGTCTTGCCGCGGAACTTGCTGTCGAACATGGCCGTCCAGGTGTTGGCCTCTTCGGCTTCCACCAAGTCGCTTCGATAGCCGATGCTGTCGAAGTTGTACACGGTGGGAACCATGTACAGTTCTGTCTGGGCTTCCGGATCCGCCCAGATCTGGCCGACAATTTGTTTGTCGACGGGATAGCGGTCGTCAGGGGTGCTGAAGATATCGCGAATGCTGTCCCAGTTTTGCAATTCACTGGTCTTGATCGGAACAACGTTGTTGGTGCTGGTGAGGGCCGGCACCCGCTCGCCAATGGTCTCCCAGCAGTCGAAGTCCCGGGCACCCGCCAGGATTTGGGCCTGGGTGTCTGGGAAGATGGCAGCCGTTCCGCTGACACCACCGACACCGGATTTGGCCTGAAAGTCCTGCAGGATGCGGTCCTGAACAGTGACGCTGAGGCCCACCGTCCGCAACTCCTGATCAGCCAGCGCCCCTTGGGCCCAGGCCGGGCGCGCGCCCAACAGAGGCATACCCGCCATGCCCAGGGCCACCCCTGCGGTGGTGGCTCCCAGCATGTGGCGTCGTGTCAATTTTGCCATTGTCGTATCTCCCATGGCTGTTGGTTGGGTTCGTTGGACCCTCGCCCCGTTGGGGCCGTGAGTGCTGTCAGTAGCGTCCCACGGTCAGCCCTCCGTCGACGATGATGGTCTGGCCCGTGAGGTACCTTGCGGCGTCACTGGCCAGGAAAAGGATGGGGTCGGCGATGTCCTCTGGTTGGCCGGGACGGCCCAGAGGGATGTAGTCACCGGCGGCTTTCAGGCCGTCGGGACCGACGGAATGGACCGTGGACAGGGCCTGTGCGGTCCAGATGAAGCCGGGGGCGATGCCGCACACGCGGATGCCATGGCGGCCCAGTTCCACCGCCAGACCTCGCACCAAGCCCATGACCCCGGATTTTGCGGCGGAGTAGTGGGCGTGCTCGTCCCAGCCATAGGTGGACCCCATGATGGAACTGAGCATGACGATCACCCCCTGTCCGCGCTGGCGCATCCCAGGGATGGCCGGGCGCACAACACGCCAGATGCCCTTGAGATCGATGTCAAAGGTGAAATCCCACTTCTCGTCGCTCAGCTCATCCACCGGCACCTTGTGGGCGATGCCCGCATTGGCCACCAGCACATCAAGGGCGCCGTAGGTGGCCTCGACCTCCGCCACCACGGCGTTGGCCTCGGCCGTGTCCTGCACATTCAACGGAAGGAAGACGGCGGTTCCCCCCTCGGCCACAATGGCGTCAGCGACGGCCTGTCCCTCGTCTCGCAAAATATCCGTGACGATGACCCGGTCCCCATTGCGGCCGAACGCCAGCGCAGTGGCCTTGCCGATGCCGATGCCGGCGCCAGTGATCAGAACGGTGCGTTGGCTCATCGTGCGGGTTCCTTCAAAGCATGACATCGCCGGAATTGGGGCCCAGGGTCTGGCCGACGTAGATACGGGCAGCCGAGGAGGCCAGAAAGGCCACGGTCTCCGCCACATCTTCTGGGTCACCGAACCGGCCCAGCGGCAACTCGGCCTCCTTGGCGGCACGCCAATCGGGGGACAGGGCGCGCACCAGGTCGGTATCGATGGGGCCGGGGGCGACAGCATTCACGCGCACGCCCTGGCCGCTGACCTCCAGCGCCAGGGCCTTGGTGAAGCCAATCAGGGCGGCCTTGGCAGC
The DNA here is from genome assembly GCA_964496805.1 of uncultured Rhodospirillales bacterium. Classification (GTDB taxonomy): domain Bacteria; phylum Pseudomonadota; class Alphaproteobacteria; order CAZCBM01; family CAZCBM01; genus CAZCBM01. The sequence goes on from CAZCBM010000014.1 coordinate 10,752, forward strand.
GGAATAGTGTACCAGTTGCACCCCGCCCTTCTGACCCAGTTGGCTGGCGATGGTGATGACGCAGCCGTCCTGCTGTGCCAGCATTGCCGGCAAGACCGCCTGGGTGCACAGGAAAGTCCCGCGGACATGAACCGCGAACATCCGCTCCCAGTCCGCCAGGCTCAGGTCCTGGAACAGAGCTTGCTGGACGATGCCGGCATTGTTCACCAAACAGCTACAGGGTCCAAAGGTTTGGCGGGTCCGTTCAGCCAAGGTGGCCACAGCATCAGGATCGGAAATGTCACCCGCCTGGGCCGCCGAGGAGCCGCCGGCAGCCTGGATGGCGTCTGCCGTGGCCTGAGCGGCCACAGGGTCCAGGTCGTTTACCATCACCCGGGCGCCCACTGCCCCCAGCTTTAAGGCAATGGCCTTGCCGATGCCCGCACCGGCGCCGGTGACAAGGGCGACGTGCTCCTCCATTGGGCGCGGTGGCTTGGGCGGCGGGGCCATGGCTACACATCCTCCTGGATGGCCAAGGCCTTGGCCCGGCGCTGGCTGATGCGGATCATGGCGAACACATAGATCGCCAGGATGGAGAAACTGAAGAGGGTGGTCAGCACGCCAAAGGCGAACAGGTTCGGGTTGATCTGGGTCCCGAAGGTCCCATAGATCGCCGGCGGCAGCGTCTGTGTCTCGGCCGTTGTCAGCATGTTTGAGCGGGGGAACTCGTCATAGCTGAGCGTGAAGGCGAACAGCATGGCGCTCAGTACGCCGGGGAAGATCAGTGGAAAGGTGATCAGCCGGAAGGTCTTGCCTGGGGGGACACCCAAGCTCATGGAGGCTTCTTCAACCGTACTGTCAAAGCGGTTGAAATAGGCCAGCATGACCAGGAACGTGAAGGGATAGGTGTAGAGGACATGCATGCCCAGGGTGGTGATCCAGCTGGGCTGAAGGTCCAGGCGGACCAGCAGCAGGCGCATGCCAAGACCCACCAAGATGCCCGGAACCACCATGCCCATCAGCACCAGATAGAACATGGCCCCTGACAGCCGGAACTTCTGGCGAAAGGCGTGTGCGGTCATAACGCCCAACGCCGTTGCGATGACCATGGTCAGCCCAGCCATCAGCAGCGAGCGGGGCAAGCTGTCCGATAAGGGCAGTGGCTGCGCGTTGGTTGACGCCAACTCGGCCTCGCTCAGGGCACCGAACAATTGCCGGTACCACACGAAATCAAAGCCCTTCATGGGGAACTGCGGTCCACCGTCCAGCGGCTGGAAGCTCAGGATCGTCATGATGACGAACGGGGCATAGAGCACCAGCAGGAAGCAGGCGAGGAAGCAGGCCAGGGTGAGATGCAGGGATCGGTTTGCGCTGCCCATGGCCCTCACAGCTCCTTGCGCAGGCTGACCATGCGCAGCAGGCCGCCGATGATGATGGTGGTGAGCAGGGTCAGCAGCACACCGCACACCGCGGCCATGACCCATTCATTGTTGGACACTTGGCCGGAGATGTTCAGACCCAGAATGGAGACCTTCTTGGCCCCGAACGCCGCGGCCACCGCATAGTCGCCAAGCACCATGACGCTGACAAAGATGGCCCCCACGACAACCCCTGGAACGGACAGGGGCAGCACCACCCGGGTGAAGACCTGCCAGGTGCTGGCCCCCAGGTCCCGCGCGGCCTCAATCAGGGCGCGGTCAATACGGGCGATCATGAACGCCACCGGGCCAGCCATGAACACCACATAGATTTGGGTGAGCACGATCACGATGGACAACTCACTGCCGAACAGGGCCTCAATAGGCTCGCTGATCAGACCCATCCCCATCAGCGTTTGGTTGATGACCCCTTCAATGCCGAGGATCGGGCGCATGGCAATCACGCGGATTAGAAAACTGGTCCAGAAGGGGATCACGCAGGCCACCAACAACGCAGTCTGGGTGATCTTGTTGGTAACGAACAGACCGATGAACAGACCGATAGGGTAGCCCACCACAATGGTGGCCACCAAGACGATGGCCCACAGCTTCAGGGTACGCCAAAGGCTTTGCAGGAAGGCGGTGGCCGTCGCCTTGTCGATCAGTGTGGGCTCCCCTGGATTGGCTGCGTCCAGTGTCAACCGAAGCACGGTTTCCGCAGCACCTTCAAAGGCGGCAAGCCCGTCCGGGGTGGCAGGGTCCACGCCCTCCAGGCTGGCCCGCTGCGCGTCCAACGCGGTTATGGCCACAGCGGAGGCCGCTGGCAGCGTATTGCCCTGCGCAGGCAAAGTACGCACAGCGGCGGCGCCGTCTTCCACCCGGAAGAGGTCCCGGAGAGACAGGCTGGAAAAGCTGGAAATCATGTCCCCTTCGAATGCGGAGACATCCACCGGGTCCTGCGCCTGCGGTGCGATCTGGGCCAGAATGCGTCCGGCCATGTCTCCACGGTCGCTGCGGCTGATCTCCAGCCCTTGCTCAGCGGCCAAGGCACCCAGGATTTCCCGCACCAGGTTGACCATGTCCCTTTCGGACGGCGGATCCCGCTCCGCGATGAAAAACCGGCGCCAATCCTCCGTCGCCAGGGACCAACTGAAAGCACACTCAGCGTCGCGGGCTACGATCAGAACGGGTTTGGACTCCCCCTCTGCCAGGTTCAGCGGGCACTCGGGCTGCGCGGTGGGCGACAGATTGTAGTAGAAACTGGCCCGCACGATCATGATCATCGGAACGATCAGGAAAATGGCCATCCACAGCACGCCTGGCGCCAAAAGCCATTTGCGTGATCCTGGCGGCAGCCAGGGTGTACCCACCGGTCTGATCCGCTTCGACGGTGCGGCGGGATCGGAGCCTTGCGCTGTCCCTTCCAGCGTTGCCTGTGCGCTCATGGGGCGCCTCCCGGATACACCAAGGCGTCAGCCTGGGACCAACTGAGTGTGTAGGCCGTGCCTCGGTTCAGGGAGCGAGGTTTCTGATGGCTCACATGCTCCTCCACCTCAATCAGCGTACCGGCGGCGGTGCGGAAGAAATAGGTCATCAGGGAGCCCGAGTATTCATCGGTGACAAAGGTCGCGGACAGGCCGATCTGGCCATCACCCGGTGTTTCCTCAGGGTCCAGAATGCGGGTTGCGTCATAGCGGATGGCGTAGCCCGCGGTGCCTGAGTGGAGGCCCGCAGCGACGGGGAAATTTCCGTCCTGACAGTGGAAGTGGTCACCCTCCAGCCGGCCCTGGAACAGGGTGTAGGCGGACAGGAACCGGGCAACCGTGGCACTGGTCGGCGCTTCATACAGGCGCGATGGGGTATCCACCTGTAGGATCCGGCCCTGATCCAGCACCGCCACCCGGTCGCCCATGATCAGCGCCTCATGCTCATTGCCCGTGACGTGCAGGAAGGTCACGCCCAACTCCTGGCGGATGCTGCGCAGCTCAAACTGCATGCGCTCTCGCAGGTTAGCATCCAGCGCCCCCAGCGGCTCATCCAGCAGGGTGATTTTTGGCTCAGTGACCAGCGTCCGGGCCAACGCCACCCGTTGGCGCTGACCACCGGAGATCTGATCCACGCCGCGGGTGGCCAAGCCCTCCAGGCCCACAAGGTCCAGCATCCTGTTGACGCGGCGCCGGACCTCAGCCTCATCACGCACCGGGTCCACTTCCCGATGGCGCAACCCATAGGCAACGTTGTCGAACACGCTCAGATGGGGGAACAGGCCGAAGTTCTGAAACACCACGCCGATATTGCGCCGATGCGCGGGCAGTCGGGTAAGGCTGGCCCCTTCTAGGCGGACATCCCCACCGTCGGGGCGCTCAAAGCCCGCAATGGTCCGCAGCAGGGTGGTCTTGCCGCTGCCACTGGGGCCCAGCAACGTCACATACTCGTTGCTGCCCACCTCAAAACTCACCTCATCCAAGGCGACGAGCGTGCCGTACTGCTTGGTCAGCCGATCCAACTGCAGATAAGCCATGAAGCCTCAGGTCACCGGGGTTGCGACCGGGCAAGTGCGAGGCTTGGAAAGAAAGCTGCGCTCGCACTTAGTTCCTCAGTCGGTAAGTTATCATTAAGCTCGGTTGTCAGACCAGTCCTTTCGCGCCTGCGGCGGGGGCCGGCTGTGGGTTGATCTCCTATCAGGCTCGGGCAGCGCGTTCGGCCTTCGTGGCCTCGGCATCCAGGCCCCAGCCATATCCGTCGTCCACAGGGTGCAGGATCACGCCATAGGCCTCCTTGGCATGGGCCACCGTGATGACCTCGTCCAGCACGTCATCCAGCACCTTTGCGGGGTCCCGTTCCAGGGGGTTGCCGTAGCCGCCACCGCACGGGGAGATGTAGGAGACCACGTCATACCGCTCCACCCGGTGGCCGTGCAGTTTGGCGGGGAGTTCGTCCAGATCGCCATTCTGGTGGGCGATGGTGAAACGCCCCACAGCCCCGGCCTGGCCGCCGAACAGCCCATGGGGGGCGTCCTTCTGGCGGTCACTCTCGTGGGTACAAATGCCAGGGGTCAGGAAACGCTGGGATTTGATGACCCCTTGGCCGCCGCGGAATTTGCCAGGCCCCGGGAAGACATCATCGCGCATCTCATAGCGGTCGCAGATCAGCGGCAGATGCATGCCCAGATCTTCAAGCGGATTGTTGCGCGTGTTGCGCATCAACTCCTCAATGGTATCGGGACCATCGGAGTTGTGGCGCCCGCCCATGGCTGCCTCGTTCACCTCCAGGAATACCCAATAGTCGCCATTGTCCCGAACCCCAGAGTACGCCGCAAAACTCAGCGTGGCGGAGTTTCCGGCGTTGGCCTTGGTTGGCACCTCCGGTGACAGCGCCTTGATGATCAGGTCCACCACCCGCTGGATCTGGCAGAACCGGGCCTCGCAGGCGACGGGGAATTTGGGATTGTAGATCGAGCCGTGGGGTGCCACCACCGTGATCGGTCGGAAGCTGCCCTGGTTCTGGGGGATGTGCTCCTCATGGGTGGCCGTGTCCAGCAACAGCGCACGGAAGGCGAAATAGACCGCCACCTTGGTGGAACCTTCGAACGGCACATTGTAGGCGGTGGGTGTCTGATCGCTGGAACCGGTGAGATCGACGATGACGTCATCGCCCTTGATGGTGACGGCCACCTTGACCGGCAGAGTGGTGTCATAATCGCGGCCGTCGTCGTCCAAGAACCCTTCAGCCGTGTAGGTCCCGTCGGGGATCGCTGCAATCTCCTTACGCAGCATCTTCTCCGAATAGTCCATGAGCTGGCGGGTGGCCTGGATGACCGTGTCCTTGCCGTAGGTGTCCATCAACTCCTGGTACTTTTTCACCCCAAGCTCGGCGGAGGCGATTTGGGCTTCCAGGTCCCCCATGACCAGCATCGGAACGCGGTTGTTGTCCCGAATGTAATCCCACAGATCCTCGTTACGCTTGCCCTCATTGAACAGCTTCACAGCGTTCAGCAGCATACCCTCCGCCCACACATCCGGCACATCGATGATCAGGCCTGGGGTGGCGGCGCCGATGTCCACATGGTGTGCGGTGTTTCCGCTGAAGCCCACCAACTCGCCATCGTAGAAAATCGGCATGATGACGGCGATGTCCGGGGAATGGGAGGCGCCGTAATAAGGGTGGTTCTGGACAACGCAGTCACCGGGCTTCCACTGCGCCAAGGCATGATCGCGCCGCCGCTTCCCCTCTTCGTCCAGCAGATGATAATCATACGTTGGGTTGGGGGTCAGCGGCTCATTGATATCAACATTGTTCCATTTGCGCTCAATCCCAGCCAAGTAGCCGGGCAGGGAGCCGATGTGCATGGGCGTGCTGTCTGACTCACACAGGGTGTTATAGTCGGTATCAAACAGCCCGGCACCCAAGTCTTGGCTTTCGCGGATAATGGAACTGTACGACATGCGATACAGGACATTGCCCATCTGCACCGCGATGGCCTCCAGCGCGCCGGCGATGACTTGCAGCGTAATGGGATCCAGTTCTTTGGTCATGGGTCTGTACCTCCTCTGCGTCAGCCGGCGCGGGTGATGCGCAGGTTGCCCTGGGTCAGGACCGTGGCGGACCAGCCCGGGGGAACCAGGGTTGTGGAGTTGTGCTGCACGATGATGGCGGGGCCGCTCACAACGTCTTCGGCCAGCAATTTGGCGCGGGCGTAGCGCGGGGTGGCAAGGGTGACATTGCCATCGAAGATGGTGTCGCGCGTGTACATCTGGGCCTCAGCGGGATCTGTCCGCCCGCCCTTGCTCAGGTCGGCCAGACGCAGGGCCTCCACCTCAGCGGTGGCCACGACCCGCAGTGTCACCATCTCCGTCAGCTGGTCCTTAAAGGCGTGACCGTAGACTTGGTGATGGGCGTCGAAGAAGCTGTCGATGACCGCCTGCTTATTGGCCTGGGTCAACGGTTCCTCCGGCATTTCGGCGCGCAGTTCAAAACCCTGCCCCGCATAGCGGCATTCAGCAATCTTGGTGAAGGTGCGGGCTTCGGCCGGGATGTTGTCGGCGGCGAGTTGGGCATCCGCCTCAGCCACCAAAGCCTCCATGGCCTCGTTGATGGCCGTCAGGGCGGCATCATCGGCGGAATTGAGCACGGCCAACACGCTGCGGGTGTACTCATACTTCAACTCGGTGACCAGCAGGCCCATGGCTGCGGTGATCCCCGGCTGGGTGGGGCTGATGACCTCCTTGGCGTGAACCATCTCCGCCAGAGCCACGGCATGCAGCGGACCCGCCCCGCCGAACCCCATCAAGGAATAGTTGCGGGGGTCGATCCCCTTCATCACCGAGTTGGCGTTGATCGCCAGCGCCATGTTGTTGTTGATGATCTTCAAAATGCCCAGGGCCGCTTCCTCGATCGACAGGCCGAGGGGCTTGGCAATGTGCTTCTCGATGGCCTGGCGGGAGAGGTCTGCGTTCAGGCTGATGTCTCCGCCCAGGAACTGCTCAGGGTCCAGGCGGCCCAGCACCACTTGAGCATCGGTGACGGTGGGCTCACTGCCGCCCTTGCCGTAGCAAGCTGGTCCGGGGTCGGCTCCGGCGGATCGGGGGCCAACCCTGAAGGCGCCGCCCGGATCAATGTAGGCGATGGACCCGCCGCCAGCGCCGATGGCGTTGATGTCGATCATGGGAACCAGCACCGGCTGCCAGTCGATGGCCGTATCCCGGGGGTTCTTGATCATCAACTCGCCGTCGGAGATCACGGAGATGTCGGCCGATGTCCCCCCGATGTCGATGGTGATGATGTTCCCGGTGTCACTCATCTCCCCGGTCCAGCGACCCCCGATTACGCCCCCGGCAGGCCCAGAGAGCAGGATGCCCACCGGCCTTTGGATGGTGTTATCAATTGTGGAGATGCCCCCGTTGGATTGCATAATCCGAACGGAAGCAGAAAAACCGCTGTCTGTCAGCTTCTCTTCCAAGCGGGACAGATAATTTTTCGTCTTGGGTCCAATGTAGGCGTTCATCGCGACGGTGGAGAACCGCTCAAATTCGCGGATGACATTGACCACCTCAGTGGAGCAGCAGATATAGGCGTCGGGCATCACCTCCTGCAGGATTTCCTTTGCCCGCTTCTCGTGACTGTCATTGAGGAAGCCGAACAGAAAGCCGATAACGACCGCTTCCAGGCCGCGTTTCTTGAACAGTTCTGCGGCCGCGCGGACCTCCGCCTCGTCCAGAGGGACAGCGACCTCCCCCGTGGGCGGCATGATCCGTTCGTTGATGGTCAGGCGGTTGCGTCGCTTGACCAGCGGCTTGGATTGCCAGGGCACGTCGAAGTGCAGGCTGAAGTTATGGGGGCGCTTGTGGCGGCCCATGTGCAGGATGTCGCGGAACCCCTTGGTGGTCAGCATGCCCACCTCGGCGCCGTTGCGCTCGATGGCGATGTTGGTGGCCACTGTCGTCCCGTGGAAGATCATCTCCACATCCGACGGCACCACGTCGGCCATGGCGCAGATCTCTTTGAGGCCCTTGACCACGCCCTCGCTCTGGTCATGGGGGGTGGAACTGACCTTGTGCACCGTCACGGCCTGATCCCCATTGGACCGGGTCTGTTCCAGCACCAGGTCGGTGAAGGTACCACCGACATCAACGCCGATACGGATCATGGGCAGGGGCCTCCCTTGTCAGCCGCTTTTGGGGCAGGGTTGAACACCGATCAGGCGTCCAGATCGTTGCTTTTGAGGTAGTCCAGGACGGTTTCAAGCGACTCCACGTCGCCAAACTTCGCGTTGATATCGAACAGGTTCCACGCCACGGCGCCGGGGATGCGGTCACCAACCCCTTCCTTCACCGCGATGGGGCGGAAGCCCTCAGCAATGGCGTCCTCGATGGAGTTGCGCACACAGGCCGCTGCGGTGACCCCGGTGACGATCACCGTGTCCACCCGGTTGGCATTCAGGAAACCCGCCAAGCAGGTGCCATGGAAGGCGCTGGCGCGCTTCTTGGTGATCACCAACTCCTCGGGCAGGGGGGCGATACGGCTGTCGATGGCGGCGGCCTCACTGCCCTCCTCCAGCACTTCCACCGGGATCTTGTGATGCCACAGGCCCATGTCGGTGGCGCGGCTCTGCCGATCGGTCACGGTGTAGGCGGTGGTGGTGTAGACCACTGGCAGCCCACGGGCGCGGAACGCCTCCAGGAGGGCTTGGTTCGCCGGAATGATCTCCTCCATGCCCTCGCAGGTGAAGGCATGGCCCTCCTGCGTCCAGGCATTGGCCAGGTCGATAATCAACAAGGCGGGGCGCTTGCCGAACCCGATCTTCCGTTGGAATCCCCGTGCCTGATAAAGCTCGCTGCCTGCGGCGAAAAGCGTCTGCAGGGCTTGGTCCAGTTCTTCGGTTGTTGGCATGCGTGCCTCCATCATGGCGCTGGACCAGCGCGGCGCTCGGTGTCCATCGTCTGTGGCGCTCAGTCGCTGGCTATGCCCTATATGAAAGCATTGCTGCGCTGCACCCAGCTGTATGGAAGGATGCTATCGGGCAAAACGCCCTTGAGGAAATATTATTCTCCGATAAACTAATGCCCCATGAGCATCAATCAACGCATTGATCTGCGCCACCTGCGGGCCTTTGTCGCGGTCGCAGAGGATCTGAACTTCCGCCACGCGGCTGAGCGTCTGGGGATCGCACAACCGGCGATCAGCAGGACCATCGCGGATCTGGAGCACCATCTTTCCGTGCGATTGATGGAGCGGACCACCCGCAGTGTCAGCCTGACCGAGGCCGGCCAGGCCTTTTTGGGGGAGGCGCGGACCCTGCTGGCGCAACTGGACCGTGCCACGCTGATGACCCGCAACATTGGTCAGGGCGCGCAGGGTCGTCTCACGGTGGCCTACATGGAATTCGCCATCCACGATCTGGTGCCGCCCATTCTGAGGGCCTTCCGTGATTCCTTTCCTGAGATCCAGGTGGATCTGGTTTATTACTGGTCGGAGTTGCAGCGGGAGTTGTTGGTGGAACAGCGCATCGACATCGGCTTCATGATCGGCCCCTTCGATAGCCCCAACACCGAAAGCTGGGACATCAAGCGGGACCGGCTGACCGTCGTTCTGCCCACCGATCATCCGTTGGCCGCTCAGGCGGTGATCCATCCCCAGGACCTGTCCCGACTGCCGCTGATCCTGGGGGATCGCGCGGCCTGGGGTGCCTTCCGGCGGGTCCTGGACCGCGTCTTCCGGCGAGCGCGGGTGATTCCCCAAGTGGCCCAGGAAGCGTCCACCATGGTGGCGGTGCTGGGGATGGTGCGGGCTGAGCTGGGCGTGAGCCTGTTTGCAGGCGAGGTCATGCGCTATGACATGAGCGGCCTGACCGTGCGCCCCCTGGTCACTCAGGGGGAGGCGCTGGAGGTCCAGTTGGTCTGGAACACCACCCGGAAAAAGGCACTGGTGCAGAACTTCGTTCACTTGACCCAGGCGCTGGCCCCCGGCCTGCTGGCAGGCATGGCGCAGCCCTCGGGGGCGGAAAAGCCAGCGCCGGCCTGACCCCGTGGTCGTGTTGGTTGGGCCGGCTGGCTGGGCCGGTTGACTGGATAAGGCGATGGGGTTTGCAGATCGCCGGGGATGGTTGTCCCTATCCCTGGCGCCTACCCCAGTGGCCTACCCCAGTGGACGGTGCCGGCCGAGGGGATCAGGTGGGCCGAATGACCGCCTCAACGGCGTGGGCGACGCGCAGCAACTGCCGGTCTGTGTTCCAACGTCCCACCAGCATCACCGCCAAGGGCATGCCGTTGGGGCCGGTGCCAGCGGGAAGGGTGATGGACGGCACCCCCAGCATGGTCCACAGGCGGTTGAAGATGGGATTGCCTGTACCGTCCTCAAAGCGTGGCGCCTCCCCCGGCGCGGGAAGGGTGAGGATCGCGTCATACCATTGGGCAAACTGGTCAAACACTTGGCGCATGTGGACGATGGCCCGTTGCAGGTCCAAATATTCCTGCGGCGTCACCTCCGCCCCAACGGCCGCCACCCTCTTGAATCGTTCGCTGACCAGTTCTGGATGGCCTTCCAGCTCCGGGGCCAGATTGCGCATGACCTCAAAGGCGAAGACCTTGAATTGCGTTTCCGAGGCCGTGCCGAAGGCCGGCGGCAGGGCCGGCAGGCTGATTTGCGCTTGACCGCTGCGGGCCACGGCGGCGGCGGCCGACTCCAGGACCGCCAGGGCTTCAGGGGTCGCATGGTCGGCCTGCGGGCCGGGGCATAGCGCCAGGGAGACGGTCCCAGGTATCGGCGCCAGGACGCTGGGGCGTGCCAGGCCCATCAGCCCATCCCAGCACACCGACAGGTCGGCCACCGTGTGCCCGTACCATCCCAGGCTGTCATAGGCCTGGGCCAACGCCATCACGCCGGAAAGGCTGAACTGCCCCACCGAGGCCTTGTAGGCCGGTACCCCACAATAGGCACCGGGGCGATTGACTGAGCCGATGGTCTGCGTGCCATAGGCTAGCGGTGCCTGGTCGTCTGCCACCACCGCGGCAGAGCCGGAGGAGGACCCGCCGGGAGTGAAATCAGGGTTACGCGGGTTGCGAGTGGGGCCGGGGTGGAACGTGGCGAATTCTGTGGTGACGGTTTTGCCAAAGATCACAGCGCCGGCTTGGCGGGCCAGCGTCACGCAGGCAGCGTCGCGGCCTGCCACCCGATCCTCCCAAATGGGGCTGTTCCAGCGGGTGTGCAGGGTGGCGGTATCGATGATGTCCTTGATGCCGAAGGGGACGCCGTGCAAGGGACGGCGGCGGCTGGCTGGCAGCGCGTCCAGCGCGCGTGCTTGGGCCAGAAGCGCCTCACGATCATACAATTCCGTCCAGCCCTGGATCAGGGGTTGGCGGTCGGCAATATGGTCCAGGTGCGCCGCCGTCACGGCCTCGGCGGTCAACCGGCCCTCGTGAAGCGCTTCAACAATCCGGGCGGCCCCCAACTGAACAATGGTCTGTGGTTCCATGGCGCTTCTCCGGTGAGTAGGGTGGTATTGGTTGATTGGGCGGGTACCCTAGACCTGCTTATTCTAACGGTCATCGTCAAAATGCATTTGCCCTGAAGTGGCCTGCGAGGGACCCAGTATCTAAAGCGGACAGCCTGAACGGCGCGGCGGCGCCAGGGTATAGGGGGCGCTGGCCGACAGCGGAAGGAAGAAGGCAAAGCGGCATGGGAAGAGGTCAGCATGGGATTGGGTGAAGATGCCCTGGCGTGGGTGGGACGGCGCTTCACCGTGCAGGACCACCTGACCCCTCGGCTGGCGAGCGAATTCGCGGCCACCTTGGGCTTGGACCCTGTGACGGACCCGGGGGCGCCGTTGCCACAGGGGATCCACTGGACCCTGGCCCCGGATGTGGTTGCGGCGGATCGCTTGGGGCCGGACGGTCATCCTGCCCTGGGGGAAGTTCTGCCGCCGATCACCGGGGCCGATGGCTCTGTCCCGCGCCGCATGTGGGCTGCATCTGACGTGATGTTCCATGACCCCTTGCATTTGGGCGAACCGGTGCGGCGGGAGACGGAGATCACGGCAATAACGGAAAAGCACGGGCGCAGTGGCCGGCTGGTCTTTGTGACCGTGCATCATGTCTGGCAGGGTGCCGCGGGGCCGGCGGTCACCGAAGACCAGACCCTTGTTTATCGTGACCCGACCCCGCCTGCGCCCGCCCCTGCGCCCCCCTCCGCGCCTGTATCGCCAGACTGGGAGGTGACCCGGGATTTCACCCCGGACCCGGTGATGATGGCCCGCTACTCCGCGCTGACTTTCAACGGTCACCGTATCCACTATGATGCGGACTATGCTCGGGGAACGGAGGGCTATGCTGGGCTGGTGATCCATGGTCCCTTGATGGCCCAGGCGCTGTTGTTGTTGGCTGAGGCACAGGTGGGCACCAACCGGTTGAGCCGTTTTCGTTTTCGAGGACAGGCGCCGGCCATCCAGGGGCAGACGCTGACACTGGCATTGCGGACGCAGGCCGCGGGGCTCAGCCTGGCCGTCCTCCGCCACGATGGTGTTGTGGCGCAGACCGCAGAGGCCAGCCTGTGATGACCGATCCCGGCCTTTCTCCCGCCCTGTCTGCGGACCGCGCCAGCCTCATCCGGTCTGCGTTGTTTGTGCCAGCCACGCGTCTGGAACTCCTGGACAAGGCGCTGGCCGGTCCGGCCGATGCTGTGATCGTGGATCTGGAGGATGCAGTGGGGCCGGCAGATAAGCCGGCAGCCCGGGTTGCGCTGCGGGATCGGTTGGGCCAGGGGGCGCTGGCGTCCAAGCCGCTGCTGGTCAGGGTCAATGGACCCTTGCTGGATTTGGCCGAGGATCTGCGGGCGGTGGTCGGCCTGCCCGGTGTGCAGGGGCTGATGTTGCCAAAGGCGGAGAGCCCGGCCGTGGTGGCGTTGCTCAGCCAGGCGCTGGAGGCGCTGGAGGCGACCGCGGGCGCGGGGGCATCGGTGGCGCCGATGAGCGTGGTTTGTTTGGTGGAAAGCGTCACCGGTCTTGCCCAGGCAGGGGCGCTTGCCGCCCTTCCGCGGGTCTGCGGCCTGGCACTGGGGCCAGAGGACTACGCGGCCCAGATGCGGGTGGCACCCGGGCCAGCGCTGTTGGGACCAGCGGTGGGGAGGCTGGCGGAGGCGGCGCGCCCCTCCGGCAAGGCCTTGTGGGCGGTGCCTGAAACCCTCACCCGGTTCGACGACGCCGACGCCCTGCTGGCCGCGGCCCGTGCCGCCCGTGGGCTCGGCGCCACCGGGGCTCTGTGCATCCATCCCAGGCAGGTTGAGGCG
>CAZCBM010000015.1:0-23808 GCA_964496805.1 uncultured Rhodospirillales bacterium
ATCTCTAAATTCATCCCAAACCCAAAAAAATCTCCAAACCCCCAAATTTGGGGCCTCACACCAACCCCAGCCGGCACAGTTCCCGGCGCAAGCCCACGGGCAGCCCACCCACGCCCACCATGCCTCTGACATCCCCGGGCGCCCCAGAGGCCGGCAAATAGCGCCAGCCCTGGAAGGGCGGATGGGGTTGGAGCCGGACCCGGTGCAAGCTGGGCACCAACAGCACCAGACAGCCGCCCCCTTCCCCCTCCGGCAGTTCACGCACCTCTGCAATCGCCGCCCTGGCCTGGATCATTCGATCGATGATCCAAAAAACAGAGGCTCCCGGCGCCGGCGGTTGCAAGCGCCGTGGCACCCGTCGGGTGGAGATAAACCAGCGCTCCTGCCCCTCCACGGACAGGGGCCGGGACTCCAGGCGTTGTTGCAGTTCCTCGAAGGTTTTGCACCCTGCCGCCGGGCGCAGCAGGTGCGTGACCGCCGGTTCGTTTGATGCACCAACCCGCTCTGGCTCAGTCGCCATCGTCATCTCTCAGGGGGCAAGGGTCATCCCGACACCGATGGCCCGCGCACCAAGAGCAGGGCACCCCTGCCCTGCCCACGGGCCCAGCCCAGCGTCACCCGCTTACATATGGATCGCGCGACCAGCCACGGCCAGGGCCGCTTCCTTGACCACCTCGTTCAGGGTCGGATGGCCATGGCAGGTGCGCGCCACATCTTCGGCCGAGGCGCCAAACTCCATGGCAACGGCAATCTCGTGGATCAGCGTCCCGGCTTCTGGCCCGATGATGTGCGCGCCCAGCAATTGGTCGGTCTCAGCGTCGGCCAGTAACTTCACATAGCCCTCCGTGGCGTTCATGGCCCGGGCCCGGCCATTGGCCATGAAGGGGAACTTACCGACCTTATAGGCGCGCCCCTGTTCCTTCAACTGAGCCTCGGTTGCCCCCAGGTTGGCCACCTCGGGATGGGTATAAACAATGCCGGGGATGAGGTTATAGTCGATGTGGGGGCGCTGGCCGGCCAGCAACTCCGCCAGCACAACCCCCTCCTCCTCGGCCTTATGTGCCAACATGGGGCCATCGATGACATCGCCGATGGCATAGACCCCGGCAACATTGGTGGCAAAATGCCCGTCGGTCTTAATTTGGCCTTTGGGGCTGGTCTCCACGCCGGCAGCGTCCAGGCCCAGACCCTGGGTATTGGGTTTGCGCCCCACTGCCACCAGCACAATGTCCGCCTCAATGGTCTCCGACTCGCCACCGGCAGCTGGCTCCACCGACAGGCTCACTCCTTCGGCGGTGGCTTGGGCGGCCGTCACCTTGGTGGAGAGCTTGAAGGCCAACCCCTGGCGCCCCAGGATCTTCTTGGCCTCCGCGGAGATATCGGCGTCCATCCCGGGCAGAATACGGTCGAGATATTCCACCACGGTCACCTCTGCCCCCAACCGGGACCAAACCGCCCCCATCTCCAAGCCAATGACGCCGCCCCCAATCACCACCATGTGGCGCGGCACCGACTCCAAGGTTAGGGCACCGGTGGAGGAGACGATTCGCTTCTCGTCAATCTCCAGAAAGGGCAGGCTCATCACATCGCTGCCGGTGGCCAGGATGATGTGCTTGGCACTGTAGGTCGCGGTGCTGCCATCGTCGGCCGTCACGGTCACCTGGCCATTGCCGGCCAGGGTCCCCAGCCCGTGCAGATGATCGATCTTGTTCTTCTTGAACAGGAAGCGGATGCCATCGGTATTGGCTTTTACCACCGCGTCCTTGTGAGCCATCATCGCCGGCAGGTCGAGGCTCAGGCCTTCGAACTTTACGCCAATGCTCGCCATATGGTGACGCGCCTCTGCGAAGGCCTCGCTGGCATGCAGCAAGGCCTTGGAGGGGATACACCCAATGTTGAGGCAGGTGCCCCCCAAGTCGGCGCGTTTCTCCACGCAGGCGGTCTTAAAGCCCAACTGGGCGCAGCGGATGGCACAGGCATAGCCACCTGGGCCACCGCCGATGATGATGACGTCGTAGGCTTGGTCGCTCATGAGAAAGGTCCTGGAAGAGGGGGGCGCGCAGGCGGCCGACCAGGCCGCACGATGTATCCTGTGGCAGTAGCAAGCAGGTGGGGGTGTTGCCAACCGTCCACAGGGGCGCAGGGTCCCGCGCAGCGCCCGATGACAGACCGGCCTGCCTACAGCGGGGGACGCCGATTGGGAATCGGCACCCTTGCTGTCGCTTTCTGGTGGTCGCTCGGATGATCCCCTCCGTGGCGTTGCCACTCTGGGGCCCTATGCTCTGGCGTCAGAGGGAGATCGCCTGCCAAACCCCCAAGGCCAAAGCCACCACCAGGCCGAAAGCAAGGGCGAGGGTTCTGGCCTGCCGCCCATAGGGACTGGCAAGGGCCCCGTGCGCCAGGACCAAACTGCCCCCCACCAGCGCCAGCGCCAGCAGGGCAGCCCCCTTCAGCAGAGCAGCCGATCCGACAAGTGCCCCCGCCAAGGCCAAGCCCAGAGACAGCAGCACCGCCGCGAACAGAACCACCAGCGCCCACAGGCCCCGGCGCTGATAGGGTGGCTCAATCCGGCCGGTGGCGAAGGTCTCCGGCGAGGGATAGTGGTCCAGAATAAGCTGCAAGGTCTCGCCATCTGGCGTCCGGCTGCGCCGCCATGTGGAAAGGATTTGGTGACGCAAGCCGCTCACCATGGTGTCCACCGCCTCCGGTGGATGGCCAGCAGCGTCCATGGCCTGCGCGACAGCGGCCAAATAAGTTTCCAAAGGTGGCGTGGTCATGGGGCCTTCATGGCCGACGGCGCGCCGGGTGTCCACTATCCGTGGGAGTCATTGCACGCCTGCCCAACAGGACGTGCGCGACGTATCGTTATTACGGAACTTACCGAATATCAAAAAACTACTATTTCCGAAATATCAGAAATAACTGAATTACATTTGAATGTTCGTGCGACCGCTCGCTGCTATCACTCCGCCTGCTGTCAAATCCGAGAAACACAAGAAGCCATCTGGAACACTTTATACTTAGACACAGAAAATATTTTTTCCTCTTGAGCCACATCCCTTTGATATTATCATGCCATTGAGCTAATATCCATACCCAACAGCCGAGCCTAGGGCTATGTTTGCACCAGGCGAAATCCAGCTTGGCACCGCCTTTGCTTTGGGCATTTGATCCCACCGCCTGCACCTGAAATTTATGCTTGCCTTTCCTGGGGCTCTATGGTGTTTAGCACTTGGTCAGCATGAGGCCCCGACGGTGGGAGTGACGGCATGCAGGCGGTGATCCCCCCCTCAGCCCCCTGCATCTCCTGGGCAATCGTCACTCCCACCAAGGGGACTTTTGCGCTAGAAATCAGTTAGGCCGTACAGGCTTACCGGGTATCCATCAAAACCACCCTCAAGGGTGGTTTTTTTGTTCGCATGACTCCCGCTATACGGGTTGATACCGCGCCGGCGGCTAACACCAGGACGAGAGCGCCTAGGGAGGCACCGGGGTTAAGGCGCTTGAGCGTGAGCCACCAAACTCGCAACGTCACGGAGGAGATCATCCGAGCGATCACCCGCAGGCTTCAACTCGGGCACCGATTCCAAATCGATGTTCCCTGCTGCAGGACGCCACCGCGAGGATGCGACCCCTTTCTGAGATGGGGCTCGCCTTGACTTACTGGTAGCGTGTCAATATCGCTGGCTAAGACGGTAGAAGGTGCTTTGTTTTCAGCCTTCTGGCCGCCAAGCCTCGACATCACCAAGGCGCAGGCTCAACAATAACGCCGACGATGACCCCACGATCGGCCTTCCAATAAAGGGAAACCGCCCCCATGTCCGCACCGCTCTCTGGCATCGAGCGCACCCTCATGATTCTGGATGACGATGCGCCCTTGCGCAATCGCCTGGCCCAATCCATGGAGCGTCGTGGCTGGACGGTTCATCGGGCCGAAAGCCTGGAGCAAGCCACCTATGTGGCGGAGGAGCATAAGCCCAACTTCGCCATCCTGGACATGCGCCTGGGCGACGGCAGCGGGCTCGACCTGGTTTGGGTCCTTCGGGAGATCAAACCGGAATGCCGCATCGTCATGTTGACAGCCTACGGCAACATCGCCACCGCCGTTGCAGCGGTAAAGGCCGGTGCTGTGGACTATCTCGCCAAGCCGGCCGATGCCGACCAGGTGGAGGCCAGCCTGCTGAACACCGAGGAGAAGCCCCTGCCCCCGCCGCCGGAGAACCCGATGACCGCAGACCGGGTGCGGTGGGAGCATATTCAGCGCGTCTATGAGCAGTGCGAGCGCAACATTTCCGAAACGGCCCGTCGCCTGCGCATGCATCGCCGGACGCTGCAACGGATTCTGGCCAAACACGCGCCCCGGGAAGAGGGCAACGTGCTGGAGTAATCCAGTCCTCCCCTTTCCCTATAGCGCGTTGCGCCAAGGCGGAGTCAGCACCAACCCCACGCCCCCACTTGGCGTACCTTTGGCCGGCCGCCCATTGCGTTGATACTCCCGTGGGTGGCCGGGTGGGCGCGTGGGGCGGTCAAGCTCGCTGAGACAGGGTCTAGCGCAGCAATCCCAGCAATACCTCCGCGGACCGGTCCGCCGGTCTTTCAGCCCCCTGCCCCATTTGGTGCAGCGCCTCGGTCATGGCCTGGCGCTGGTGTGATCGTGCGTCGGCGTCGAACAGCAAGGGGGTTACGGCCTCGGTCAGAGCCTCCGGCGTGCATTTGTATTGCAGGAACTCCGGGATCACCTGGGTCTGGGCTGCGATATTGATCAGGTTAACGAACGGGGTCTTCAACATCCGGACCACGATCAGACCCGTGAGGTGATTGACCTTGTACGCGATCAGGTGGGGGACCTGCGCCATGGCCAGTTCCAGGGTGACCGTCCCGCTGGCAGCCAACGCCCCTGTCATGGCGGCCAGGGCATCCCGTTTAGCCACAACGTCGGTGCCATCCACTGTGTGAATAGGCGTTGGCCAATCCGCCAGGGCCGCCGCCACATGAGCCTGGGTCCGGGGCATCACCGGCACAAGGCTGACCAAATCTGGCTGTTTCGCCACCAACTGCGCCACCGTCTCGCGGAACACGGGCAACAGGCGCTTTGCCTCGCCCGATCGCGAGCCCGGCAGAACCCCAAGCACTGGCACGTCCGCCGCAAGGCCCAGGGCGTCCCGGCATCTGGCCTCATCCCCATCACCGGCGCCCGTTTGCAGGATCGGGTGGCCGATATGGCTGGAGGGTAACCCATAGGCCGTGAAATAGGGCGGCTCAAACGGCCACAGGCACAACAGGTGATCCACCACCTCGGCCAAGCGCTTGGCCCGGCCCGGCCGCCACGCCCAGACCGAGGGGGCCACCGTATGAACCCGCAGCGTATCCAGGCCCCGCAGCCGGCGTTGCACCCGCAACCCAAAGTCCGGCGCATCCACGCTCAGCACCAGATCCGGGTCAAAAGCCCGCGCTGCCAGTTCCGTCTGCCGCATCCGGCTGAGAATGCGCGGCAGGGACGGCACAACCTCCACCAGGCCCATCACGGCCAGGTCCTCAAGGGGAAACAGGCTCTCCAGCCCCTGCTCGGCCAGTCTCGGGCCGCCCACACCCCCCAGGATCAAGGGCTCCCCCAGGCGTTTGGCCAGGGCCTGCAACATCGCCGCCGCAAGAGCATCGCCAGAGGCTTCCCCCGCGATCACAAAGATCCGCCGTGTCATGGCTCTTTACCCCCCTGGAAGGATTTGTGGTGCCTCCTCCGGCCCCACAGCGCCGGTGAAGCCCTGCAGGAACAGACCGCCTTCGTCAGCCAGGCTGACAGCCTCCCGCCGGTCCAGCAACAGGCATCCGCCTGCGGCCCCGGCAATCCCGGCCAAGCCGGCAGCCACCGCCTGACGCACGGTCTCCGGCCCCAGGGTCGGCAAGTCAAGGTGCCGATCCTGCCCCGGCTTGGGGCACTTGACCAAAACAGGTCGCGGCCCCTCCCGCGCAAGCGCGCCAGACCGGGCGATCAGCGCGTCAGTGCCCTCAATGGCCTCCACGCCCAGCACAAGGCCCTGCTGCACCACCACCGCCTGGCCCACATCCACGCGACCCAAAGCCTCGGCCACTGTCAGGCCATGGCGAATATCCCGCAACGCCTGTTCATCGGGTCGGGCACGTCCCAGGTTGCCTTCCGGCATCAGCAACTGATCAACGAAGTCGGCCGGGGAGCGGATGACGAAACCCAACTTCTCCATTTCCTGGCGCACAATCTTCAGGATTCCATCATCACCCAGGGCCTTGAACCCCACACGAGTGAGAACCCGCGCCGAAACTCCGTCGGGGATGACACTGGTGAGGGAGGGGCGCTGGATGCCGCCGGCCATCACCACCTCGCGACCGCCCTTCTCCCGGGCATAGGCGACGGCTTTGGCCCCTGCCCCAAGGCGGAATACCTTGTGGGGTAAATGGGCGAAGGCGCTCGGGTCGCCCTGGCCCTGGATCACCACGACGGCGACCTCCCGGCCGCTCTGCACGGCGCCCTCGGCCACCAATTCCGGCAAGCGACCGCGCCCCGCGATCACCATCAACGGGCCTGGATCGTTGCCCTCAACGTTCACTTGAGAGCGTGCCCCGTGGCCGGACCACACAGGCCGCGGCGGGAGCGATCACGGACGAATTGCACCAAGGCTTGCACCACTGGCTCCTCGGCATAGCGGTCCGCCAGGGTTTCCACCCGCTTGGCAACCGGCCCGCCTTCTGCTGCTTGCGCAAAGAGGATCGCCACTGCTTCTTGAAGGCTTCGGATCGCCTCCTTGGTGAAGCCGCGGCGCTGCAGACCCACCAGGTTCAACCCATGCAGGGTTCCCCGCTCCCCCTGGACCAAACCAAAGGGAACCACGTCCTGCTCAACACCGGTCATGCCGCCGATCATGGCGTGGTTGCCGATCTTCACGAACTGGTGGACGGCGCACAACCCGCCCAACACGGCGAAGTCCCCCACCTCCACATGGCCCGCCAAGGTGGCGTTGTTGGCCATAATGACCCCATCGCCCACCACACAATCGTGGGCCACATGGCAACCCATCATGAACAACCCGCCGTCACCCACACGGGTTACCCCGCCGCCGCCGGCGGTACCGGTGTTCATGGTCACATGCTCACGGATGCGGTTCCTCGCGCCGATCTCCAGCCGTGTCTCTTCACCGCCGAACTTCAGGTCCTGCGGAATGGTGCCCAGGCTGGCGAAGGGGAAGATTTCGCACCCCGGACCCAGATGAGTGATCCCGTCCAAATTCACATGGGCATGCAGACGGCAGCCATCGCCCAAGCTGACCTGGGGGCCGATGACACAGTAGGGGCCGACGACCACGTCCGCCCCCAACTGGGCCGCGGGATCGACGACGGCGGTGGGATGGATCTGGGTACTCATCAGGCGTCGATGATCATGGCGGCGAACTCGGCCTCAGCGACCTTCTTGTCCTCCACCGTGGCAACGCCGGAGAACTTCCACACCGTGGCCCGTCGCTGGACGCGATGGACCTCAATCCGCACCTGATCACCCGGGACCACGGGGGCGCGGAACTTCGCCTTCTCGATGCTCATGAAGTACACCAGCTTGCCGTGCTGATTGATGCCCATGGATTGGGCCACCAAGGCGCCGGCCAATTGCGCCATGGCTTCAATCACCATCACACCGGGCATCACCGGATGGGCAGGAAAGTGTCCGACGAAGAAGGGCTCGTTAATGGTGACATTCTTGATGCCAATGGCCCATTCCCCCTCCTCAAAATCCAGCACCCGATCGATCATCAGGAGCGGGAAGCGATGGGGCAGCAATTCACTGATCTGGTTGATGTCCAGTTGCCGCGGCACTCGGGTCTCTGTCATGTCTCGTCGTCTTCAGCCTTGGTGTGGCGCTGTTTGCCCTGGGTGGCGGCCGCCAGAAGGCGGCGAAGGGCAACCTGTTCTTTCCAGAATTGGCGGGCCGGCATGGCCGGCGCCCCGACATAGTCGCCGGGCGCCTCCAGATTGGTGTGAATACCGCTTTTCGCGCCCAGGCGAACCCCATCGGAAAGGGTAATGTGCCCGGCGACGCCCGCTTGGGCTGCCAGAACCACAAAATTACCCAGCCTGGTGCTGCCGGCGACGCCGGATTGGGAGACCAGAACACAATTGCGGCCCGCTTGCACGTTGTGTCCCACCTGCACCAAATTGTCGATCATGGTTCCCTGCCCGATGACGGTGTCGGGCCCGGCCCCGCGATCGATGGTGCTGTTGGCGCCCACCTCCACATCATCCTCCAGGATCACCCGGCCGAGCTGCGGGACCTTGGTGAAGCCGTCCGCGCCCATCGCGAAGCCAAACCCATCCTGGCCGACGCGGGCACCGGAATAGATCCGCACCCGGTCGCCCAACAGGGCATGGGTAACGCTGGCGTGGGCGCCAAGGCGGCAGTCGCTGCCAAGGGCAACACCGGCTCCCACGACGCTATGTGGCCCCAGCCAGCAGCGCGGCCCGATCCGTGCGGCAGGCCCGATCACGGCATAGGCCTCGATGGTGCAATCCTCCCCAACCAGGGCGGAGGGATCAATCACGGCGGTGGGGTGGATGCCGCCAACGGGCGACCGGTCTGGATAGAACAGTTGCGCGCAGCGGGCATAGGCGCGGTAGGGCTCGGGCGTCAGCAACAGGGTGGTGCCCTCTGAGGCACGGTCCGCGAAGGCGGGGGCCAGCAAGACGGCACCAGCCCCAGTGACGGCCAGTTGATCAGCGTAGCGGCGATTGTCCAAGAAGCTCAGCTGGCCCGGGCCCGCCTTGTCCAACGGTGCCACATCGGTAATCAGGGCGTCGGCGTCGGGGGTGCGGATTTCCACGACCCCGGCCGCCTGCGCCAACTGGTTGACCGTAAAGGGGCCAGCGCGATCAAAAAAACGGGGATCGGCCATGGAAAGGGGTCCTGAGAGTAGCGGGCCGGCAGCTCGGCAAAGACATCATGCTCCCCGGTTAAGGGGACCAGTGGGGCACGGGATCGAAGCCAAGGCCGACCGGCCATCCACCACTGGAGGGTTGGCTTAACGTCCTGGCTGCCAACAGGCAAGTCGTGAGCCGGCTCCGGCCCCAGGAGTTTTGATCACCGCGGCTTTTGCGCCATGCGCTTCGGCTAGAGCCCGTCCAACCTACCTTGACCACCCCGCGCCCCCACCCAGCCACCCACGCCAGTATCATACCAATGGGTGGCCGGCCAAAGGTACGCCAGGTGGGGGCGCGGGGCTGGCGTGGACTCTGTCTCGCCGAAACGCGCTCTAGCTCAGGGCAAGATGGTGGCCCAGAACAGAGCAGGGACGAGGCTGAAAACCCGTTGCCGCCGCCGCCAGCCGTTAGCCGGACAGAAGGCTTGGCATCCCTGGTAGCCCCCAGGACGAACCCTCCCAGCTTCAGCTCGCGACCGGACTCAGACCACACCACGGATCAGAAGCGCGACCCGAAGCTGAAGCCGAAGATTTCGGTCTCGTCAAAGTCCTCATGCAGGCCGGCCCAGCTGGCGTTCACGCGGATTGGTCCGAACGGGGAGCGCCAGGAAATACCAACACCCACCGAGGCGCGCAGGGCGCAGCCATCTTCCAGGCCGGCATAGTTCTCATCCACACCGCAGACCGTTCCGGCCACGCCAAACCCATGGGCACGCAAGCCCAACTCACCGGGCAGGATGTTATCCAACTCATAGGCGACCTCGGCCCGACCAATGGCCAGCGTGTTGCCACCGACGCTATCGTTGGTGTTGGTGTCCCGCGGGCCGATGCCGCGCGCGGCAAACCCAGGGAAACTATCGGCACCAGCGAAGAAGCGGTCGTTGATGTCAACGTCCCGGCCAAGACCCTGAATGTGGCCCACCCGGCCCACCATGCTGGCCACAACCCCTTCGCTCAGCGTCGTGTAGATCTCACCTTCCACCACGGTCCGCAGGAATCGACGATCGCCGCCGAGGCCCGCCAGATCGTTGGAGAGGCGCACCAAATGGCCCTGTCCCGGTTGAATACGGCTATCCCGGGTATCGTAGGTTAGTGTCTGGGAGACCTGGGACAGCAGGGTGTCACGATCGGCCAGCAACACACTCTGCGAGCCATTGGTGTCGATATTCGTCAGGCGGGTTTGCTGGATGCGGTACCCAACCGACTGCCGCAAATACTCACCCAAGGGATAACTAAAGGTGACACCCGCGCCCGTGTCCCGGCTATCGAAGCCGCTTTCGTCATTAAAGTCGACGGTGCGGTGGAAGGCGTTCACCGTGGCCGCCAAGTCCCGCTGCAAGAAATACGGTTCGGTGAAACTGAAATCCACCTCTGACCGGCGGAACGACAACAGCGCAGACAGCGAAACGGTTTGACCGCGCCCCAGGAAGTTCCGCTCCGTAATGGAGAAGTCACCGGCAACGCCGCTACTGTTGGAGTAGCCGGCACCAATCTGGATCTCCCCGGTGGATTGCTCCTCAACCTCCACTTGGACCACTTGCTGGTCCGGGGCTGAGCCCTGGACGGTCTCCACATTGACCCGGCGGAAGAAGCCCAGATTGTTGATCCGGCGTTCGGAGCGGCGCAGGTTGGCAGCGTTGTAGGGATCGCCCTCGACCAGCAGCATTTCACGGCGAATGACCCGGTCCAGGGTCCGGACGTTGCCATCGATATCGATGCGCTCAACAAACACGCGCGGAGCCGGCTTGATGGTCATGGTCAGGTCCATGAACCGCTCGCCTTCCTCCGCTTCGTTGTCAGCCGCAGCGTCGCCGCTGCGGCGGGCCAGCGTGGTGTCCACCTGGACAAACGGGATACCCTGCTTATTCAGGGAATCGACGATAGCTGATTCGCTGTCTTCGATACGGACGCTGTCATACTCGTCGCCCTCATCAATCTCCAGCAGGTCCCGCACGCTCTCAGGGTCAACCCCCTCTACCTCACTCAGGAGAGTGATGGTCCCCACATCGTACCGCGGGCCCTCTTCAACAGAGAACGTTATGAAGAAGTCTTTGCCATCGGGCGACAGTTCGGCCACCGCTGAAAGGACCCGAAAATCGGCATAGCCATTGCGACGGTAGAAGACGCGCAGCAGTTCCTGGTCCAACTGCAACCGGTCAGGGTCGTAGGTGTCATCCTGCGCCAAGATACGGTAGAATCTGGCCTCTGACGTTCGAATGGTGCCGCGCAACCGCCTGTCCGTGAAGGCCTGATTGCCGATGAAGTTGATCTGGGTCACCTTCGTCTTGTCACCTTCGAAAATCTCGAAGACCACATCAACGCGGTTCTGATCCAACTGGATGATCTTCGGCTCCACCTGGGCGCCGAAGCGGCCGGAGCGGCGATAGATTTCCAGGATGCGTTCCACATCAGCCTGCACCCGGGTGGCCGTAAACACCCGCCGGGGCTCAATGTTCACTTCCGCCTGAAGGATATCGTCCTCAATCGCCCGGTTGCCCTCAAACGCCACCCGGTTGACCACCGCATTCTCTTGCACAACGACGATCAGCGTGCCGCCAGCGCGCTGCATCTGCACGTTGGAGAACAACCCCGTCTCAAACAGGGCCTTCACCGTGTCGTTGAGGCGGTTGGGGTCGAAGGGGTCGCCAACACCCAATTCCATATAAGAAAGGACCGTGGCCTCATCCACGCGCAGGTTGCCGTTCACTTGGATGGCCTGGATCCGACCAGGACCGGGGTTGGCGATAGCGTCCACCCCCTGGGCCATAGCCGTGCCCGGCAGAGCCAGGAGCCCCCCGCAGACGAGAGCCAGCGCCAGCACCAAGCTCCGCATCAAATTTGTGCAACGCACCATCGCCGACGAGCAGGGCAGGTCGGCCCGATCCCGACGGATCAGACCAACTACCATGTGCAGGTGATGCAGCCACGCAACAGCGACGGGCCGTGGCTTAGCAAGGGAAGTCATCTCTGGTTGGTCCAACCGCTGAAGGCTAGGCGAACAACTGCCTGATATCATTCACGAACACAAACACCATGAGCGACAGCAGGATGAAAGCCCCAAATTGGAAGGCATACTCCATCGCCTTGTGGCTCATCGGTCGCCCGCGTACGGCTTCGAACGCATACATGAACAGGTGACCGCCGTCCAGGACCGGAATTGGCAGCAGGTTGATGATTGCCAGACCAATGGACAACGCGGCCATGAAAAGGATCAGATTGGCAACACCTGCCTCCGCTTGTTGGTTGGACATCTGAGCTATGCGAATCGGTCCCCCCATCTCCTTATGGGACCGCGCACCACTGACGATCTGCCACAACCCCTGGAGATAGCGCTGACATTGGACGCCAGTACGGACCACACCGGCGACAATGGCACCAGGAAGACTGTAATCGACCCGCTCCTGCTTGATATCATTGACCACGCCAATCCGGCCAATGGTCTGTGTCACAACGGCATCAGGATCCACGGGGCGACCCGTCTCTGCATCCATCTCGACAACATTACCGGAGCGATCCAGAGCCACCGCTTCGGGGACGATGGTTACCTCATAGGGTTCGCCGTCGCGCTCCACCCTCAGGCGCACCGGCTCACCGGCCTTGGCGCCGATGCGGTCCACCACTTGTCGGAAACTATAGATCACACCGTCATCCACCTGGCGGATGATGTCGCCTTGCTGAAGGCCCGCCGCCTCCGCCGGGGACCCCGGCTGTACAGCCGCCACCTGTGCCGGCAGCGCTGCCACGCCCAGGTCGCCCAGGGCATAGGTGCTGGCGCCGCCCACTGGCTCGCCGTCGCTGTCCACCGGCACCGGGCGATGGGTCTCAGCATTCATCATGACCACGCGCGGCGTTGCCGTGATGGCCAAGGTGGTGCCATCGCGGTCCACCTGCACCACCACAGGGGTACCGGTATTGATGCTGATGGCTTCGTTCAATTCCTCAAAGGATTCGATGGCGGTCCCATCCACCGCCAGGACCCTGTCCCCTGCCCGCAGGCCCGCCTCCGCAGCCGGCCCACCGGGGACCACACCCGCCAGCACCGGTGGCGTCACCGGACGCCCGAAGGAATACAGCATCCCGGCATAGATCGCCGCGGCCAGCAGCAGGTTGGCCAGCGGTCCCGCAAACACGATCAGGGCGCGCTGCCTCAGCGGTTTATGGAAAAAGCTCACCTTCTCCATCTCAGGAGAGATCGGAACCGGAGCCACGGGCGCGGGCGGCATTTTCTTGCCGGCAGCCTCGGCCCGGTCAACAGCAGCGCGGTGCCGTTGCAGCTTATCTTCGTAAAGTTCCTGTTTGATGTTGGGGTCCATATCCCCAAACATCTTTACATAGCCACCCAGCGGGATCAGGCTGAATTTCCACCGTGTCCCCGTTTTGTCAGTAAAGCCAGCGATCTCTTTGCCAAAACCAACCGAAAACACCTCGATCTTAACACCGCACCACTTGGCAACGATGTAATGACCGTACTCATGTACCGCCACCAAGATGGACAGCACAATAAGGAAATTGAAGGCGTATTGGAGAGAATCGAAGAGCGGTTCAAACAGTTCCAACATTGGTCCGACGGTCCCATGTCCCCCGTGGTGGCCGACCCTTCAGGCCAAACCGAAAAGGGCGATCCGCGTTCGCACTGATCGTGCGGATCACCAACCATACTCCCTGAGAGCCTGCAAGCTAGGCCAAACGCCGGCCCCCGCCATGTTCTGGCGGTCTTTTCAGCACCATTTTCTGTGTCTCAGCGCCGCAAGCGGATGCGCTCAGCTGCAGCGGGCCACATGGGCGCGTGCCCAGGCCCGACCACGGGCATCAATGTCAAGGACGTCATCCAGCGAGCCCAGAGGGCCACCGCCGTCCTCCTCCAGCACCGTAACCAAAGCGGCATCAATTTCAAGAAATTTTAATCTATTATCTAAGAAAGCCGCCACAAGCTCTTCATTTATCGCATTTATTAGGGTTGACGTATATCCGCCTCGTCGCAAAGCCTCCCGCGCCACGGCCAGCGCGGGGAACCGCGCCTCATCCGGTGCCTCGAAACTCAGGGCGCGGCCGGCCAGATCAAGTCTTTCTGCGGGTGTAGAGACCCTTTCTGGCCAGGCCATGGCAGAGGCAATGGGGATTCGCATATCCGGGGTGCCCAATTGGGCCAGCACGGAACCGTCCAGGTAGTGCACCATGGAATGCACGATCGACTGCGGATGGATCAGCACATCAATCTGCGATTCGCTGAGACCGAACAGCAGCGCCGCCTCGATGACCTCCAGGCCCTTGTTCATCATGGTGGCGCTGTCCACGCTGATCTTGGCCCCCATGGACCAAACCGGGTGCGCCACCGCTTCGGCAGGGGTAATGCCCACCAACTCAGCCCGGCTACGGGTCCGGAAGGGTCCACCACTGGCGGTCAGCGTGATCTTCTCCACCTGATCGCGGTTGTGGGCCTCCAGGCATTGGAAGATGGCATTATGCTCGGAGTCCACCGGCAGCAACGTGCCGCCATGCCGCGCCACCACGTCCAGCAGCAGGGGACCGGCGCAGACCAATCCCTCCTTATTGGCCAGCGCAATGTCGGTGCCCTGGCGTGCCGCTGCCATCATGGGCTCCAAACCCGCCATGCCGACAATGGCGGCCATAACCAGGTCGGCCTCCCGTGCCGCGGCCTCAATCAGCGCCGTCCGCCCTGCGCCCACCGTGATCCCCGTCCCGGCCAACCCATCGCGGACCGTGTCAGCGCGGGCTTCATCCCCGATCACCACATGATCGGGTCGGTGTCGCAAGGCCAAGTCCACCAGCCTCTGTGCTTGGCTGTGCGCCGTGAGGACACTGGCCCGGTAGCGGTCGGGATGGGTTGCGATGATGTCCAGGGTACTGGTGCCAATGGAGCCAGTGGCCCCCAGCAGGATGATGCGCTTTTGGGTCATGGGTCCGGTCAGTCCAACGGTGACACTTCAACAGGAGGCAGGCCAACAGACGCGGGCCAACAGGGTCAATCGAACAGGGCGGCGAGGATGAACACCACCGTCAGGGTCGGGGCAGTGGGCAGCAGACCGTCAATACGGTCCAGAATACCGCCATGTCCGGGCAGCAGGTCGCCGCTGTCTTTCACGCCGGCCTGTCGCTTCAGCTTTGACAGGTAAAGGTCACCCATCTGCGCCAGGGCCGCAATCCCCAGCCCCAGCAAGAAGGCACTCCCCGCAGGGAAGCGCTGGGTCAGCAGGGCCCACACCACCCCGGCGATACCAGCGCCGATCATGCCGCAGACCAGCCCGCTCCAAGTCTTTTTGGGGGAGATGGCAGGGGCCAGCTTCGCTCCCCCAAAGGCGCGCCCGCCGAAGAAAGCCAGGATATCCGTGGCCCAAACCAGGGCGATCAGCAGGGCCAAACCGGTCGGGTCAACCAAGGCCAGCCAGACGATGCTCAGCCCACACCCGCTGAGATAAAGGGCACCGCGGGCATGGTGTCGACCCTGCCCCAGGCCCAGGATCGCGCTCAGCGCCCACACCAGCAGGGCCGCCGCCGCCGGCGCCAGCAACAGGAGATCAAAAAGCACCCAAACAGGCTGAAACATTGGGATCAAGATTGGCCCCAGGCTCGCCAGAACCGGCGGCACGCTGAGCGCCCCCAACACCCATGCTGAAGGCCGAGGTCGCCGGCGCGCCGGTGGCTGCCCTGACGGCCGCTGCGGCGCAAGCCGGGTCCATTCCTCCACCGACGCAATGACCACGGCCGCCACCAGCGCGGCGGTGGTTACGGGTCCCAGAAGCAGCAAGGCAAGGGTTGGCGGCGCCGCAATGGCCGCCGTCAGCAAACGCTGAGACAAGCTGGACCGGGACTGAAGACCAGACCGGGCACCAGCGCCCCCGGTCATCGGCCGCCGCTGCGGAAAATGCCACCGAAGCGTCTTTCTCGCTGGCCGAAATGAGCGATGGCCTCACTCAGATCCTCGGCTTGGAAGTCCGGCCAGAACTTGTCGATGAACACCATCTCCGCATAGGCCAACTGCCACAGCAGGAAGTTGCTGATCCGGCGCTCTCCGCTGGTGCGGATCAACAGATCGGGGTCGGGGATGTCGGCGGTATAAAGCGCGCCCGCCAGTGCCTCTTCGGTGATGGCAGCGGGGTCCATCTCGCCGGCAACCGCCTTCTCCGCCAGGGCACGGGCGGCATTGGCGATCTCCGCCCGCCCGCCGTAGCTCAGGGCCACAATAAAGGTGTTGCCGGTGTTCTCCGCCGTCAGGGCCTCCGCCTGCTCGGCCATCTCCCGGATGTCTGCGGGCAAGCGATCACGCTGACCAATGAACCTCAAACGCACATTCTCCGCGTGAAGCTCGGCCACCTCGGCCCGCAGATAGTGGCGGAACAGGCGCAGCAGTTCCCCGACCTCGTCAGCCGGACGGCGCCAGTTCTCGCTGCTGAAGGCAAAAACCGTGAGATACTCGATCCCCAGCGCCCGGGCGGCTTTTACGGTACGGCGGACGGCCTCCACCCCGGCGCGGTGGCCGGCACTGCGGGGCAAACCGCGGCGGCGGGCCCACCGCCCATTGCCGTCCATGATGATGGCAACGTGGCGCGGGATGGCTGGGGCTGAGGGGGGCGGCTTGGCGAACATGCACGGCACCGGCAATGGCTGAGGGGTTGCGACGGAGGCGAATTCCTCAGACCTGCCGGATTTCCTTCTCTTTTTGGCCCAGCAGATCGTCGATCATGCTAATGTGGTCATCTGTCAATTTCTGGACCTTGTCCGCCATTGTTTTGGCGTCATCCTTACTCAGGTCGCCGTCCTTTTCGCCCTTCTTAAGGGCGTCCATGCCATCGCGTCGCACATTGCGCACGGCCACGCGGGCCTGCTCGGCATACTTTCCAGCAACTTTCACCAGTTCGGTGCGCCGCTCCTCGTTCAGGTCCGGCAACGGAACCCGAATGACGGCCCCTTCGCGCTGCGGGTTCAGGCCCAAGTCGCTGTCGCGGATGGCCTTTTCCACTGCCCCCGCCACTTGGTTGTCCCACACCTGCACATTCAGCATTCGGGGCTCAGGGGCGGAGAGCGACGCCAACTGGGTGATAGGCATCGGCGAACCGTAGGCCATCACCACAATCGGCTCCAGCAGGCTGGCCGACGCGCGGCCCGTGCGCAGACCGGCAAGATCGGCCTTGTAGGCCTCAATGGCGCCGTCCATCCGGCGCTGCAGATCACTCAGATCCACCGACATAGTTGTAGTCCTCGTCACAGATGATGGTGAAGCGGCCCTGCCCCGCGGCCACCTGGCTGAACGCACCCGGCTGACGGATGCTGAAAACCAGGATCGGGATGTTGGATTCGCGCATCAGCGAGATGGCCGAGGCATCCATGACGCGCAAGTCCTGGCTCAGCACATCATGGTAGCTCAGGCGTTGGTAACGGCTGGCGTCCGGGTTGAGCTTGGGATCACTGTCATAGACGCCATCCACCGAGGTGCCCTTGAGCAAGGCGTCGCACATCGTCTCGCTGGCACGCAAGGCGGCCCCGGTATCGGTGGTGAAGAACGGGTTGCCCGTCCCGGCGGCAAAGATCACGATACGACCCTTTTCCAGGTGCCG
The DNA here is from genome assembly GCA_964496805.1 of uncultured Rhodospirillales bacterium. Lineage (GTDB taxonomy): Bacteria > Pseudomonadota > Alphaproteobacteria > CAZCBM01 > CAZCBM01 > CAZCBM01. The sequence goes on from CAZCBM010000015.1 coordinate 17,507, forward strand.
CATGGCCCGGCGGCGGATGAAGGGTTCGCATACGGTGGGGATCGGTATGGCCGATTGAACGCGGCTTTCCAGGCCCACCTGCTCAATGGCGTTCTGCAAGGCCATCGCGTTAATGACGGTACCCAACATGCCGATATTGTCGGCAATGGCCCGGTCCATGCCTTTGGCTGCCCCGGAAACCCCGCGGAAGATGTTTCCTGCCCCCACCACCACGCACACCTCGATCCCCAGATCATGGGTGCGCTTGATGTCCTCGGCCACTGGCCTGAGGGTGTCCGGATCCAGGCCATAGTCCCGACCGCCCATCAGGGCCTCGCCGGACAGTTTGAGCATTACGCGCTTGAAGGGCAGCGAAGACATGCGAGGGGAGGCTCTCAGACGGGGCAGAGACAGGGGGGAGACAAAGGGGAAGGAACCAAAGCCAAAGCGCGGCCGTGCCCGCAATCGCTGAACCCCCACCCTTCGACCCCGGAGGCCGGCAGCATTCTGGACGCAGCGTTTGGGATCGCCAGTGCGGCTAGCCCCCTGGGCCGAGGGTGTAGCCCCCGCCGCCATCCCTGTCCAGGGCATGACCGCAAGGCGGAGGGGCGCCAGGGACATGGCGGACGGGTCCGCCACCCCGCCGGTGGGACGCGCGCCCCACCCTCACGCGATATCGGCAAAGTCCTCTTCGGTATAGAGGGGCCGGATTTCGATGTCGCTGGGTCCAGGCATTGGGTTGGGGCAACGCTGGACCCACTCCAGAGCGTGATCCAGGCTTTCAACCTCCCAGATCCAGAAGCCGGCCACCTGCTCTTGGGCCGGGGAAAACGGTCCAGGAACCACCGTCCGGCCCTCCCCGTCAAATTGGACACGGGTGCCCTTTGCCGTCGGCCTCAGCCCCCCGCAAGCCACCATGACCCCGGCGTCGATCAGGGCTTGGTTGAACGCACCCATCTGAGCCAGCAGTTCAGCCGACGGCATCCGGCCAGCTTCGCTGTCGTCGGTTGCCTTCACCAGGACCATCACCCGCATTGCCGCCACCTTTCCGAAAAGCGGTTGTGCATTCGGCGCAAACACAAAACCGCATGCGGCATTGTCGTTGCCGGACCCCAGGCGGCACTCGGCGCCTTCGCCGAGGCCGAAGGTGCTCTACTGAAGACACCCTATCAACGGAAAAGGCCGATGCTCAGCCAGCCAGTTTCTGAACCTCGGCGGCGAAATCGTCTTCCTCCACCTCGATGCCTTCACCCAGTTGCAGGCGGACATAGGCCGCGATGGCGACATCGCTGCCGATCTCCTTCGCGGCTTCCTTGACCGCATCCTTGATCTTCTGCTTGCCATCGGGGGCCATGACAAAGACCTGCTCCATCAGCACCACATCGCTGTAGAACTTGCTCATGCGGCCCTTGATCATGCCTTCCTTGACCTTCTCGGGCTTGTCAGCCTCGGCAGGGTCGTTCTCGATCTTCTCCATCTGCACCTGACGCTCACGCTCCACCAGCGTCGGGTCCAACTCGTCCACGGACAGCGCGGCCGGGTTCGTGGCGGCAATGTGCATGGCGATCTTCTTGCCGAAAGCGGCAACGGCGGCGGCATCTCCCTCGGAGGTCAGGGCGACCAACACCCCGATCTTACCCATATTGTCGCCGGCTGCATTGTGGACGTAGCTGGCCACAACGCCGGGATTGGCCTCCACCACCGCGGCGCGGCGCAGGGTCATGTTCTCCCCAATGGTGGCCACCAGCTCCACCAGTTCCTCACCCACATTGTGGGATTTGCCAGGATACGGCTGAGCCTTCAGCGCCTCGACATCATCCCCGGTGGTCAGCGCCAGCGGCGTAACCGCAGAGACAAACCCCTGGAACTGCTCGTTGCGGGCGACAAAGTCGGTCTGGCTGTTGACCTCGACCGCGGCGCCCTTGCTGCCCTCAACAGCCACGCCCACCAGCCCTTCGGCAGCGGTCTTGGCGGATTTCTTGGCGGCTTTGGCAATGCCTTTGGTGCGCAGCCAATCCATGGCCGCATCCAGGTCGCCGTCGGTTTCGGCCAGCGCCTTCTTGCAGTCCATCATTCCAGCGCCGGACATTTCACGGAGCTGTTTGACCAGGGCGGCTGTGATCTCAGGCATGGTGGTTCGCTCGTCTTGACTTGAAACGGGAAGGGATTGGTTGGAGACAGGGGCGCGCCGGACAAGGGGCGGTGCCTCGCGGGCGCACAAATCGGGCGGCGCGCAGGAATTGCAGCACCGCCCGGTCGAAGGACAGGGTGGGGAGGGCGGCCAGCCCTAACGGGCGCCACCCTTCCGCAGGGTCATAAGAGCCTTATCAGGCGCTGGCAACCTCTTCCGGCGCCGGCTCGGCCACGGCCTCGCCCTCAGCCGATGCGGGTTCCTCCGGCAGATACTCCACTGGCGCATCGTCCAGCGCCCCCAGATCCACTCCATCCGCGGCCATCTGCGCCTGCATGGCATCCAGGACCGTGTCACTGAACAGCTCACAGTAAAGCTCGATCGCCCGCAGGGCGTCATCATTGCCCGGGATCGGGTAGTCGATGCCGTCCGGATCGGAGTTGCTATCCACCACAGCAATCACCGGGATATTCAGTCGCTTGGCTTCCTGAATGGCGATGGCTTCCTTGTTGGTGTCGATAACCACCAGCATGTCCGGCAGGCCGCCCATGTCCTTGATCCCGCCCAAGGTGCGATCGAGGTTTTCGCGCAGGCGGGTGACCGTCAGCTGTTCCTTCTTGGTCAGACGGTTCAGCGTGCCATCTTCGGCCTGAACCTCCAGGTCTTTCAGACGCTTGATGGACTGGCTGACGGTCTTGAAGTTGGTCATCATGCCACCCAGCCAACGATTGTTGACATAGTACTGGGCGCACCGGTTGGCGCATTCCTTGACCTGTTCCTGGGCTTGGCGCTTGGTGCCGACAAACAGCACGCGTCCGCCTTTGCCAACCACCGCGCGCAGGGCTTCCAAAGCCTGGCCCAGCATGGGGACGGTCAGTTCCAAATTGATGATGTGAACCCCGTTGCGCACGCCAAACAGATAGGGCTGCATTTTGGGGTTCCAACGACGGGTATGGTGCCCGAAGTGGATGCCAGCTTCCAACAGCTGGCGCATGGTGAAGGTCGGCGGAGCCATGCCGGTGTCCTTTCCTCGTCTTTGTCCGGTTGAACCTCCCTCTGCCAAGACCGCGGGACTTGTTGACCCTGAATGCGGACCGGATGCGATGGCGCTGGGATGTCTCCCCAAACGCTGCGCAAGCAAAGGTGTGAGATGAACCTTTAGCTGCGCACAAGCGGCAGGAAAGATCAAGCCCCTTGTCTGGTGATCCCTTCAGTGCACCTCACCCGAGGATCGCGCTCGGTTCACTCCCGGACCTCACTGTTGCGGGGGAGCAAGCGCCTTGGGAACCGAAAACAGAGGAGGACGCCGGTGAACGTGCCATCGAGAACGGGGCCCATCCTCGCCCTTTTTGCGGCCATCACCACCATCGCTTCCCCACGGGCCGTCGCCCTGGGACCCGGCTGGTCATCCAGTCCCCCGCATCAGACGCCGCAGGCCACGGCCCGCCTCCATCTCAGCCCCAGCGACGCCGGATCTCGGGCGATGCTGGTATTGGATATCCAGTTGGCCCGCGGGTGGCACACCTATTTTGTGAACAGCGGCGATTCCGGTGCCGGGCCGCAGATCAGCCTGAACGCCCCCGAGGGTGCATCCCTGACGCCGCTGCCAGCACCCGTCCCGCAGCAGTTCCAGAGCCTGGGCGTCACCACCTATGGCTACACGGGGCGCGTGCTGTTTCCGCTGACCGTGGCACTGCCTGAGGGCGCCGTGCGTGTTGAGGCCGCGGCCGACTATTTGGTCTGCGCCGACATTTGTCTGGCGGAGAGCATCAGCGCCACCTTGCCGGTGGCGACGGGACCTTGGCCGGACGCCTTGCCGGACACACCAGAAGCGCCACAGGCGCGACAGGCTATCGCAGGCCCCATCCAGGCCGCTGGCACGACGTATACCCTTGAGATCGATGACTCACTGTTCGGCCTAGAGCCGCGCCCGCCCGATGACCTGTACTTCTTCGCCCTGGAATGGGGCCATGTGGACCATGCAGCACCACAAGTAACCCACCGTCCCTCAGATGGCCCCATTGTCCTGTCATGGACAGCGGGACCATTGAAGCCAGCCGCTGAAACCATCCAGGGGCTGGTGGGCTGGACCGATGAGCAAGGGAGCCGCCGCGGTGCGTGGGTTCCTGCGCTGCCGGCCGCCCTCACCGCCTTTGACCCGACGCCCTCGCCACAGGACCGTGATTGATCCCGCGCGCAAGGGGCACTACCCCGTCACCCCCGCCCTGGAGGAGGAGCCAGAGCCATGTCTATTGCCCATTTCCATATCGCCGGAACCGCCCTGGCCATTGCGCTCACCGCCGCCCTGCTGGCCCGCCCGGTCGAGGCCGCCCCTCAGATCGACGCTCCCGCCCCGGCCTTCAGCGGGACCACCATGGCCGGGGAAACCATCAGCCTGTCCGACTTCACCGGTCAGACCGTGGTCCTGGAATGGACCAACCATGACTGCCCCTTCGTGCGTAAACACTATGGCGCGGGCAACATGCAGGCGACCCAGGCTGCGGCGGCGGAGCAAGGGGTGGTCTGGATTTCCGTGATTTCTTCCGCACCGGGGGAGCAGGGTTATGTGGACGCCGCTGAAGCCCAAGCCCTGACCCGCGATCGGGGCGCCACCGTCAGCCACCTGATCCTGGACCCGGAAGGCACCATCGGCCGTGCCTATGAGGCCAAGACCACGCCCCATATGTACATCATCGATGGGGAGGGGGCGCTGGTCTATATGGGTGGCATCGATAGCATCCCCAGCGCCAATCCGGCGGATATCGAGTTGGCCGAGAATTATGTTCTGACAGGCTTGGCCCAGTTGGCGGCTGGGGAGCGCATCAGCACCCCTATCACCCGCCCCTATGGCTGTAGCGTGAAATACGCCAACTGAGCGATCTCGCCCTCATTGGGCCGTTGCGCGACGCAGTGAGGCGCGTCGCGCGATCACCACACCGCCCAGGGCAACAGCCATCCCGGGCCATGCCCAAGGGTTTAAGGCTTCTCCCAGGATCACCCAGGCGGCCACCGCGGCCAGCGGTGGAATAAGGTAGAACAGGGCGGAAACCCGCGCCACCTCGCCCGCGCGGAGCATGAACATCAACAGGCTCACGGCGATCAGGGAATTGCCGATCACCACATAACCCAGCCCGATCAGCGTTGGGGTGGTGAAATCGATCAGCCCCTGCTCCAGCACCAGTGACAGCGGCAGCACCACCGCCAGCCCCACCGCGTACTGGATCATGTTGTTGCTGACAGGGTGGGTGGGTCGGCCAATGCGCGCCTCCACCAGCGACGCCGCTGTGATGCAGGGCAGGCTCAGAAGCCCAAAGACAAGCGCCAGCACCCGATCGCCCCCCTGCCCATCGGGGCTGGCCACGATGGTCTGCGCACCCGACTGGGCCAAGATCACCCAGACAGCCCCGACAAGGCCAAGGCCCAGCCCCAGCCATTGCCGTCCACTGACCGGCTGGCCTGTCATGATGGGTCCCAGAAGCCCCACCAAGATCGGCTGGAGGCTGAGGATCAGGGCCGATAGCCCGGCGGACAGGCCATAGCGGAACGACAGGTACCCAAACCCGAAATAGCCCACCTGGATCAGCAACCCCACCAACGCCGCGGACAACAGCGCCTGCCCCCGCGGGAGCCGTGGGCGGAGGATCACCGCCAATAGGATCATGGCAGCCAAGGCCAGCCAATAGCGCCAAGCCAGAAAGGTCAGCGGTTCAGCCCCGCCCAGCCCCAATTTGCCGAAGGAAAACCCCATGGACCAAAGGCACAGGAATCCGATGGGGGCCAGGGTCAGGCCCAGTCGATTGCGCCCAACACCCTCCTGGCCAACATCCTCCTGGCCAACAGTCGCCTTTCCAACGCCCCCTTGGCCATGTCCTTGGCCGCCCCCCTTTGCCGCCAGAGGGGGCGCCTCCAGACCCGGCCGGGATGGACTAGCGGGGGCGTTGGCGTTTTCAGGATGGCTGTCAGGATGGCTCACAGGGCCCGCGCCATCATGCGATGGGCGATGCCCGCCTCCATAAACTCCGGCCCCTCACACCGGTAGCCCAGACGTTCATAGAAGCCGATGACGCTGACCTGTGCCCCCAAGGCAATCCGCAGGAACCCACGCCCCCTTGCATCCCGTTCCATCGCCTGCATCACCTGCCGGCCAAGGCCATGGCCGCGCGCGTCATACAGGACGGCAACCCGCTCCACC
>CAZCBM010000016.1:0-23655 GCA_964496805.1 uncultured Rhodospirillales bacterium
GTGTGCTGGGCCTTGGCGGGGCGGAAGGGCGCGCAGCCAAAGCGGCATCGGCCTGGGCTGCCTCCCGGCTCACCGGCACCGGCACTGCCGCCGCGCTGGTGGGCGTGCCAGCCGTGCCAGGAGGGGCATTGCAGCGGGACCGCACCTCCTCCATGGCGCGGGCAGAGCCACTGAGGCTGAACCGGCTTTCAAACCCAAACTCTCTGGCCTGGATCAGCAGCTCGCTTCCCCGGCGCAGGGCGGCAACAAAGTCTTCCGTCGGGCGAGCCACCTGATAGCCATGGTCGAACCATCGACCATGGGCGGCGAACTGTGTCGAGCCATCAACGGTGAACAGGAAGGCCATGCCGTTCCACGCCTCGCGGCCAAACCGGGCCGCGTTGTTGGGGAAGATCTCAAACTGAAGGTGGGGATCCTGGGCGCCGCCCTTGCAGAAAAAGGCCAGGAACCCGTCGCTTCCCTCCACGACCGCCTGATACCCTCCGAACCGATACTCGCGGAACTTCCAGGTGGTGTCCCAAAGCTGGGCATGGGCAGCGGGGGTCAGGCTCAGGCCCACAAACAGGACCAGGGCAGCAGTCAACAGACGCATGGGAGAGAGGCTCCATCAAGGATGGGACAGGGCTTGCCCGCCAGGGCTGCCCGGGGCGCAGGACCAAGCGCCCCCAAAGGTTGAGCCGTAGGGTGACCCAACTGCCCATTCTCATCAAGTGTTTTGGACACTTGCACGCTCATGTTACTGCCGCGTCACAACAGCCTCGCCCGCCATTCCCAGCCCCTGATGAAAGATCGACCATGCCCAAGGACCCGCTCCCCGGCTGCCGCCGCCCCCGTGATGAGGTCCGGCCCCAACCCGCTGATGCGCCCCCGATCCAGACCCAGGCTTTCAGCATCCACAAGGGACGCCGTGCCTACGTCAATCCCTGGATCGATGTCTGGCACTATGACGTCACCCAACCCGATGGAAGCAGTGGCATCTATGGCGTCGTCCACTTCCTGAACCGCGTGGCGGCTGTGGTGGCGGTGGACAGTCAAGGACGGGTCCCCCTGGTGGGGCAATGGCGGGTGCCCATGCAGGCGGTCAGTTGGGAAATTCCGGAAGGCGGCGTCCCGGTGGGCGAGAGCATCCAGCAGGGGGCGCAGCGGGAGTTGAAGGAGGAGACGGGATGGACGGCCCATCAATGGCAACAGATCGGTGCCTATGACCTGTCCAAGACCTGCACCGATGAGGTGGGGGAACTGTGGCTGGCCTGGGACATCCAGGTCGGGGACGCAGCCCCAGAGCCAGATGAGGCCCTGTCCTTGTGGCTGGTGCCAGCGGCAAGGGCCATTGCCCTGGCCGAGAACGGGACCATCCGCGATGTCATCAGTCAGCGTGGCCTGCTGACCCTGGACCGGCTATGGCGCGCCGGCACGCTGCCCGCACCGGTTCAACAGGCCCTGGGTCCTTGGCGGATAGCGCAGCCCTGATCCAGACCCGTACCGCCCTACCCGTCCAGGCGTTCCACGAAACGGTCCACCAGTTTGCGTGTGGGGCCGTCATCGAACTCGACCTGCACCATGGTGCCTTCCACTGCGATGATGGTGCCATCGCCAAACTTGGCACTGTGCACCCTGTCCCCCCGGTTGAAGCTGCCGTCTGTCCGGGGTCGCTTCTTGACCTTATAGCCGGTGCCGTCGGCGCCACTGCTCACCGGCCTGTGGCCCGGACGGCGCGCCGGCTGATAGCCCACGGTGCCCCCGGCAGGCTCCATATCAATGACGGGCAACTCGCCCCACTGGGGCGTGCCGCCTGCGCCCACGCCGCGCCCGCCACTGAACGCCCCCAGGCCACTGGCTTGGCTGGTCACGACATGGGCGTCGGGCAGTTCAGCAATGAACCGGGAGGGGATGCAACTCATCCAACTGCCCCGCAGCAAGCGATTGGCCACCCAACTGATGATGGCTTGTTTGCGGGCGCGGGTGATGCCGACATACGCCAGCCGCCGCTCCTCCTCCAGCCCAGCGGTGCCATTCTCCTCCAGGGTGCGTTGGCCTGGGAACAAGCCCTCCTCCCAACCGGGCAGAAACACCAGATCGAACTCCAGCCCCTTGGCGCCATGGAGGGTCATGAGCGTGACTTTTGCCCCATCCTGGGCCTCCGCGCCTTCGGTCACCAGGGCCACATGCTCCAGGAACGCCGATAGGGTGTCGAACTCATGCAGGGCGGAGATCAGTTCCTTGAGGTTCTCCAATCGCCCAGGGGCGTCAGGGCTCTTTTCCTTTGCCCACATTTCCGTGTAGCCGGACTCATCCAGGATGCGCTCGGCCAGCCGCACATGGGGCGGACCGGTGAGGCGGTCCGGGGTAGGGGGCGCATCCAGGGCCAGCACGCTTCCCTCCGGCGCTGAGGGGGGACGATCGCCAGCCTGCAATGCATCACGCCAGCGCTGAAAACCCTTCATCAGGTCGGACAGGTTGCGCCGCACCTGTGGTCGGCCTTCGCCCCGGTCAATGAAGCGCAGGCAGGCCTCATGCAGGCTCACCCCCTCCGCGCGGGCCAACTGTTGCAACTGCGCCAAGGCACCCGGCCCGATGGCCCGTTTGGGCGTGTTGATGATCCGCTCCAGGGCCAAATCATCGCTGGGCTGAACCGTCACCCGGAGGTAAGCCAGGGCATCCCGGATCTCCGCCCGCTCATAGAAGCGGGGACCACCCACCACGCGGTAGGGCATGCCCACCGTGTTCAGCCGCTCCTCGAAGGCCCGCATCTGGTTGCCTGTCCGTACCAGGATCGCCACCTCGTCGAGGCTGAGGTGGCCAGCGCCACCAGGCCAGCCGGTCTGATCCTCGATTTCCCGCACAATGTGACGGGCCTCTGCATCCTGATCCCAGAGGCCTTGGACCTGAACCCGTTGCCCATCGCCTTCAGCCGTCCACAGCTCCTTGCCCAGGCGTGTTTCGTTGTTGGCGATGACGCCGTTGGCGGCGGACAGGATGTGGCCAGTGGAGCGATAATTCTGCTCCAGCCGGATCGTGGTCACATCCGGAAACTCCTTGGAAAACCGCAAGATATTGCCCACATCGGCGCCCCGCCAGCCATAGATGGACTGATCGTCATCCCCCACGACACACAGGTTCCCACTGGCCTGGGCCAGCAGCCGCAACCAGAGATACTGGGCGGTGTTGGTGTCTTGATACTCATCCACCAGGACGTATCGAAAGCGACGGTGCCAATGGGCCAAGGGCTCACCGCCAGCGCGAAAGATGGTGAGGCAATGCAACAGCAGGTCGCCGAAGTCGCAGGCGTTCAACTGCCGCAGCCGCTCCTGATATTGGGCATAGAGCGCAATGGCTTTGCCGCCTGCCAAGTCGGCCCCTTCGCTGGCGGGCACCGCCTGTGGCGTCAGCGCCCGGTCCTTCCAATCACTGATCAGCGTGAACAGCGCACGGGGCGGCGTCGCCTTCTGGTCCAGGTTTTCTGCCGTCATCAGCTGCTTGATCAGTCGCAGACTGTCATCGGTATCGATGATGGAGAAATTGGATTGCAGGCCCACCAACTCAGCCTGGCGGCGCAACATCCGGGCGGCGAGGGCATGGAAGGTCCCCAACCACCAGCCGGCGGCCGAGTGCCCCAGCAAGCCTTCGACGCGGTGGATCATCTCCCGCGCGGCACGGTTGGTGAAGGTCACCGCCAGCACCTGCCCAGGCATGGCCTTGCCCGATGCCAGCAACCAGGCCAGCCGCGCCGTGAGCGCCCGGGTCTTGCCGGTGCCGGCCCCTGCCAGCATGAGAACCGCCCCCTCGGTGGTCTCCACGGCCAGCCGCTGCTGGGGATTGAGGCCGGCCAGGATGGGATGATCGGCAGAAGCAGAAGAAGCGGAGGTCATGGGGGGAGCAGGTCCGGGTGAGGGCGTGATCGGGGCGCAGAAGGTCAGCAGGGCCGCGCTTCAAGGATGGGGGAGGTGACCGACGGCAGCAAGGGGGCATGGCCCGGCATCACACCCTGCCCTGACCGACGCGGTCCCGCCCGTAGGCATTGCGATCCTGTCGCCTGACCGCTATTCGGGCAGAGGTGCTTACTTGCTTCTGTCACAACCTTGCCCCCTTGGTGATGCGCAATTGGTGATGCCCAAAGACCCCTCTGCCCCCACCGCTCCACGCCAGCGCTTTCGCGCCGGGCGCCTTGTGCTGGGGCTGGGTCCGCACGGGGTCCAGCAGCTTCATCAGGCCCCCCCTCTGCGTGCGCAGATCCCGCCTCAGCCCCGCGATCGACCGCGGCTGGCGATCACCGCGAATGTGGGCGGCGGGGTCGCTTCAGGCGACCATCTACGAAGCGATGTCAGCATCACCGGTGGTCGCTGGATCATCACCCCCCAGGCGGCTGAACGCGTGTACCGCGCGCCAGAAGCCGATGCTACAGCCGCCCATCTTCAGACCTGCCTGCACGTGGCCGATGGGGCCACCGCAGAGATGCCGCCTCAGCCGCTGATCCTGTTCCGAAACGCACGATTGAGGCGCGAGAACAGGCTGGAGCTTGCCACCGGGGCGCGGGTGATCTGGGCGGATATCACGGTGCTGGGCCGGCAAGGGCATGCTGAGCCCTGGACCCAAGGACGGTTCGAGGACTGCCTGACCATTCGCCGTGACGGCCGTCTGATCTTCCTGGACAAGTTGCTGCTGGACCCAGAAACCGCCCCAGCGGGCTTTGTCTCCTCCGGTGGCCTGGGCCATGCGACGGCCCTGGCAACGCTTGTGGCGCAGATGCCAGACCCTGAGGCGCTGAGAGATCACCTGCGGGAACGCTGCTGTCCGCCCCCTTCTGTTGACATGGCTGTGGGCCAGCATCGCGGGCTGGTGATTGCGCGCCTGCTGTCCGCCAAGCCCAATGCCCTGTTTGCCGCGTTGGTGGATCTCTGGCGACGCCTGCGCCAGGAGGGTTTACATTGCCATCAAGCCCTGCCCAGTGTTTGGGCGGGGCCGCCGGAGCCTATCCCCCACCAGCCCCTTCGCCGCCCGCCCGTCACCTTGCCCGAGGACCTGCCATGAACCTGACCCCCCGCGAAAAGGACAAACTGCTGATCTCCGTGGCAGCGATGGTGGCGCGGCGTCGCCTGGAAAGGGGGGTGCGGCTGAACCATCCCGAAGCCGTGGCGCTGATCACTGACTATGTCGTGGAAGGTGCCCGAGATGGCCGCACCGTCGCCGAGTTGATGGAGGCCGGGGCGGGGGTCCTCACCGGCGACCAAGTGATGCCCGGCGTGGCGGAGATGATCCACGATATCCAGGTGGAGGCGACCTTCCCCGATGGCACCAAACTGGTGACCGTTCATCACCCCATCCGCCATCAGGGTAAACCGGATCCGGCCCCCACCCCCGGAGAACTGCTGCCGGGCGAAGGAGACATCACCCTGAATGCCGGCCGCAATACGCTGAGCCTGGAAGTCACCAACACCGGCGATCGCCCGATCCAGGTGGGCAGCCACTATCACTTTGCGGAGACCAATGGCGCCCTGGCCTTCGACCGGGATGCGGCGCGGGGCTTCCGCCTGAACATCCCCGCCGGTACAGCGGTGCGATTTGAACCGGGCCAGACGCGCACCGTCGCCCTTGTGGCCTATGCCGGTACCCGCACTGTGTGGGGCTTCACCGCCGCCGTGAATGGAGCGCTTGACCAATGACAATCCAGATCGACCGCTCCACCTATGCCAGCATGTTCGGCCCCACCACGGGGGATCGCCTGCGCTTGGCCGATACTGAATTGATTATTGAGGTTGAGGAAGACCGAACCGTCTATGGCGAGGAGGTGAAGTTCGGCGGCGGCAAGGTCATCCGTGACGGCATGGGTCAGAGCCAGGTGACCCGCGCGGACGGGGCGGTGGACACCGTCATCACCAACGCCCTGATCCTCGACCATTGGGGCATCATCAAAGCCGATGTCGGCATCAAAGACGGCCGCATCGTTGCCCTTGGCAAAGCAGGCAATCCGGACGTTCAGCCCGGCGTGGACATCATTATCGGGCCAGGCACAGAGGCGATTGCGGGCGAGGGGCGCATCCTCACCGCCGGCGGCCTGGATGTGCACATCCACTTCATTTGCCCGCAACAGGTGGAGGACGCCCTGGCCAGTGGCCTGACCACGCTGATGGGCGGCGGCACCGGCCCGGCGGAGGGCACCAAGGCCACTACCGTGACCCCCGGACCCTGGCACATTGCCCGCATGCTTCAGGCCGCAGACGGGCTGCCGGTGAACCTGGGTTTCTTCGGCAAGGGCAACGCTGCCCGCCCAGAGGGCATTGAGGAGCAGATCCGCGCGGGCGCCTGCGGGCTGAAGCTCCATGAGGACTGGGGCACCACGCCAGCGGCCATCGACACCTGCCTCAGCGTCGCGGAGGAAACGGATGTCTCTGTGGCCATTCACACCGACACGCTCAATGAGAGCGGCTTCGTCGAAACCACCATCGACGCCTTCAAGGGCCGCGCCATCCACGCCTTTCATACGGAGGGGGCCGGCGGCGGCCATGCGCCGGACATCATCAAGGTGGCGGGTCTGGCCAATGTGCTGCCCAGCTCCACCAACCCCACCCGGCCCTACACCCGCAACACGGTGGATGAGCATTTGGACATGCTGATGGTCTGCCATCACCTGGACAACCGCATCCCGGAGGATGTGGCCTTCGCCGACAGCCGCATCCGCAAGGAGACCATCGCAGCCGAGGACATCCTGCATGATCTAGGGGCCTTCAGCATGATCGCCTCCGACAGTCAGGCCATGGGCCGGGTGGGGGAGGTGATCATCCGCACGTGGCAGACCGCCGACAAGATGAAGCGCCAGCGCGGCCGCCTGCCGATGGAGACCGGCGACAACGACAACGCCCGCGTCAAACGCTACATCGCAAAATATACCATCAACCCGGCGCTGACCCATGGGATCGCCCACCTGGTGGGCTCCATTGCCGTGGGCAAGCTGGCGGACCTGTGCCTGTGGTCACCTGCTTTCTTTGGCGTCAAACCCGATCTGGTCATCAAGAGCGGGACCATTGTCGCCAGCCAGATGGGGGACCCCAACGCCTCCATCCCCACACCGCAACCGGTCTATACCCGGCCGATGTTCGGCGCCTTTGGCGGCGCCCTTCCCGCCGGCAGGGTCAGCTTCGTCAGCCAAGCAGCGCTGGCCGATGGCATCGGGGAGAGGCTGGGACTGACCAGCCAGTTGGAGGCGGTGGGCAACATCCGCCAGGTTATGAAGGCGGACATGATCCACAACAACTACCAACCCACCCTGGAGGTGGACCCAGAGACCTATGAGGTCCGCTGTGATGGCGAGCTTTTGGTCTGTGAGCCGGCCGAGGTGCTGAGCCTGGCGCAACGCTACTTCTTGTTTTGAGGCCCGCTGATCCATGAAAACCGCCGTTGAAGCCCTGCCCGCGGGCACCTGGGACCCCTCTGACACCATCGCCACGGTCACCCTGACCTGGGAGCAGCGCCAGCGCCGCCGGGTGGCCCTGCATACAGACCCGGGTGAACCCTTCCTGCTCAACCTCCCGCGTCCCGCTTTCCTGGCGGAGGGGGATGGGCTCAAGCTGGAGGAGGGGGGGATCCTGGATGTTCGCGCAGCAGCGGAAGACGTTCTGGAAGTCACCGCGACCCACGCCGACACTCTGGCGCGCTACGCTTGGCACTTGGGCAATCGTCATCTTGCGGTGCAGATCGTCCCCAGCACCGGCGACCGCCCGCCGCGCATTCGCATGGCCTATGACCATGTTATCGAGGATATGCTGAAGGGCTTGGGCGCGCTCCCGGAGCGGCTCCAGGCACCGTTCCAACCAGAACGCGGCGCCTATCACGGCGACCATCACTCCCACGCCCACAGCCATGATTGACCCTGCTCAGTTGCTGCGCCTTCAGACTTGGCTGAGCCCCTCCTTTCCCATCGGCGCCTTCAGCTACTCCGGCGGTCTGGAAGCGGCCGTTGACACGGGCGCCGTGGAGGATCGGGAGTCGCTGAAAGCCTGGCTCAGCGCGGATATCGCCTATGGCATGATCGGTCTGGATGCCGCCTATTGCGCTTCTGCGCACCGGGTCGCCGGAGACGAGGCGGCGCTGTCAGAGGTGATGTGCCTGAGCGCGGCTCAACGCACCACGGCCGAGCAGGCGCTGGAGACCAGCCGCCAAGGGGACGCCTTCTGCGCCACGGCCGCCGCCGCTTGGCCGCACCCCTGGGTTGCCCGCCTGCCTGAGCTTGCAGCGCGCGCGGCGACGACCCTCAGCCTGCCCGTGGTGATCGGCGTCACCGCCGCCGCCCATGGCCTGCCCGCCATCGCAACCGTAACAGCCACCCTGCACAGCGCCGTGGCCAACCTGCTGTCAGCGGCCTTGAGGCTGATGTCCCTGGGTCAGACCACCGCGCAACAGCTTCTGGCCGAATTGGAACCCCTGATTCTCACCCAGGCCGAAACGGCGCTGCGCCAGAGCCTACCAGTCCCACTTTCCCTGCCGCGGGCGGAGGTCCTCAGCCTTGTCCACGAGACCCAGTATTCCCGTCTTTTCCGCTCCTGATGAACGCCGCCCCATGACCCAAGCGCCCTCAGCCACTGCATCCCATACCCTTCCCCTGCATGGCCCCCTTCGTGTGGGTCTGGGCGGCCCTGTGGGCAGCGGCAAAACCACCTTGCTGGCCCACTTGTGTCGGGCGCTTCATCCCAAAGTGAACCTGGTGGCCATCACCAACGACATCTATACCCGTGAGGACGCGCTGATCCTCAATCGCCTCCAGGCCCTTCCCGAAGAGCGCATCGTCGGTGTGGAAACCGGCGGCTGCCCCCATACGGCCATTCGCGAGGATGCCAGTATCAACCTGGCAGAAATCGATCGCGCCGTGGCGCGCCATCCTGATCTGGAGTTGGTCTTCATCGAAAGCGGTGGCGACAATCTGGCAGCCACGTTCAGCCCGGAACTGGCCGATCTAACGCTCTACGTGATCGATGTGGCAGGCGGAGAGAAGGTGCCGCGCAAGGGCGGGCCGGGCATCACCCGTTCTGACCTGCTGATCATCAATAAGAGCGACCTTGCCCCCCATGTGGGTGCCGACCTGTCGGTTATGGAGGCCGATGCCAAGCGGATGCGCGGTGAGCGTCCCTTCGTGTTCACCAACCTGGTCACCGGTGACGGTGTGGACACCATCCTGCATTTCATTGCCAGCGCCGGCGGGTTGCCCAAGGCGGCACCGGGTGCCTGACCCCCCTGCCCGCTGCTGCGGTCAGATCAAGGGCTTCGCCCAGCCCAGCCACCGCTCAGCAGACTTGCCCGGTGAACACACCAATGGGGGGGCACCGGGTACTTAGACACCCCGATGAGCCGCGAACCTTTCCCCAGAGCCTACCAAGCGACCACTAAACCGAAGCAAGCTGAGAACTGGGGACAGGTCAATTCAGTCCTTCAAGTTGGGGTATTGGAGGTTTCACTTCCCGGCAGCGATCACCGCCTTTACAAGCAGGGACCCGAGCACTACGCCCGCAATCGCCAGGGCCATCTTTTTACGACTGTATTCGGCTTTCTGATTCGATGCACAATATTTGCACGGAATGGCGTTGACGTTGCGCCCTCTCCCGCAATCCGGACAAGCATACATAGCAAACCCCTCTCTTAAGATAGCCTTGGGCGTGCGCTACAACGCAGGCGTAGTGGTGATCAAGCGATGAATTGCCGCACATAGAGCGTAGGATCCCAAAGTGGCTACGCCACGGAGGGGACCATCCGAACAACCACGAGAAAGCTATAGAAGGGGCATCGAGTCCAAATCGGTGTCGCTGCTGTAGGTGGCCTGCCCGTTGTCCCGAACAGAACGTGGGTAGCCGTTTTGCCCGGAGGCGGCTCTCCTATCGTTTGGTTTGGAAGGACTATGGCAGGGGACACCGCCCTCCCTGCGGTAGGGGCCGCGGGCTGCGCCCGGCCCAGCCAGCGCTCAGCAGACTTGCCCTGCTGCCCATCCGGACGACCAAGCCCATTGGAAGTTATAGCCCCCCAGCCATCCGGTGACGTCCACCACTTCCCCGATGAAATACAGCCCTGGCACACCCCGCGCCATCAGGGTCCGGGAGTCCAGGTCACGGGTATCCACGCCCCCCAGGGTGACTTCTGCCGTGCGATACCCCTCCGTCCCCGCCGGCACCACCTGCCAGCGATGAAGCGCGGCACCCAACCGCTCAAGCCGCTCATCGGATTGGTCGGCCAGTCGCCCCGCAACCCCGGCACGCTCCCCCACGGCCCGCGCCAGTTTCTCTGGCACAGCCTCCGCCAGGGCATTCTTCACCGAACCCCGCCCCGCCTGCGTGCGCTTCCCCCGCAGATCGCTCAGGATGTCCCGACCCTCAGCCAAATCCACCGTGATGGCCTCCCCCTCCTGCCAGTAGGAGGAAATCTGAAGGATCGACGGGCCGGACAAACCGCGATGGGTGAACAACAGGCCCTCGGTGAACGCAGCCCGGCCGCAGGATACCCGCGCCGCCACCGACACGCCGGACAGCGCCGCCATGGACGCGCGCACCTTGTCGGCGAAGGTCAGCGGCACCAAGCCAGGACGGGTGGGCACCAGCCGCAGGCCGAACTGCTGCGCCAGATGATAGCCGAACCCGGTGGCGCCAATCTTGGGGATCGACTTCCCGCCGGTTGCCACCACCAAGGCCTCGGCCGCCAACGCCGCTTTCTCGGTGGACACAACATAGGGGGCCCCGGCCGCGGCGTCGTGCTGGACGTCGGTGACCTTTGTCCCCAGGCGCAGCTCCACGCCAGCCTCAGCCATATCCTGAAACAGCATCGCCAGAATATCCTGCGCCGAGTGATCGCAGAACAACTGGCCAAGGGTCTTCTCGTGCCAGGGGATGCCCGCGGCGTCCACCCGGGCGATGAAGTCATACTGGGTGTAGCGACTAAGCGCCGACCGGGCGAAATGGGGATTGGCGGAGAGAAATCGCTCCGGCGCGATGTGCAGGTTGGTGAAGTTGCACCGGCCACCGCCGGAGATCCGGATCTTCTCCCCCGCCTTGCGGGCATGATCGATCAAGGTGACCCGGCGGCCCCGTCGCGCCGCTTCAATGGCGCAGAACATGCCGGCTGCTCCGGCACCCAGGATGATGACGTCTGTGCGATCCATGGCTGGCCTGCTGCGGTGACCGGGACCGCCCCGGCGACCGGCGGGACGGCAGGGAGGAACGCCCGGGGAAGGGTCCAGAGAGGGGAACCCATTCCCCGGGCAAACCCTCCGGCACGGAGGATCAAACGGCCATGCGATCCTGCGGTGTGCTGTCCGGCGCCGTCTTCTCGCGCTTCACCAGCAGCTTGTTGAGCGCGTGGACATAGGCCCGCGCGCTGGCCACAAGCGTATCAGCGTCCGCGCCTTGGCCATTGACGGTCCGGCCGTCCTCCACCAGCCGCACGGTTACCTCTGCCTGAGCATCGGTGCCGGCGGTGACGGCATGCACTTGATAGAGTTGCAGCGTCGCATGGTGGGGAAACAGGTGATGGATGGCATTGAACACCGCGTCCACCGGCCCGTTGCCCGTGGCCTCAACCGTCTCAACGGTGCCGTCCACTTCTAGGGCCAGCGTGGCCTGCTGGGGACCTTCGGAGCCCGCGATCACCCGCAAGCTGACAAAGCGAATGCGCTGCCCGGCCTGGCTGACCTCATCATCCACAAGGGCGATGATGTCCTCATCAAACACCTCCTTCTTGCGGTCGGCCAAGTCCTTGAACCGCTGGAACGCGTCGTTCAGTTGATTATCGCCCAGGGTATAGCCCAGTTCCACCAGGCGCGTGCGGAACGCATTGCGCCCAGAGTGTTTGCCCAGCACCAGTCTGGATTTGGACAACCCCACGGACGCCGGCGTCATGATTTCGTAGGTGCCGGCATGCTTGAGCATACCGTCCTGGTGAATGCCGCTTTCGTGGGCAAAGGCATTGGCGCCAACGATGGCCTTGTTGGGCTGCACCGGAAAGCCGGTCACTGTGCTGACCAGGTGGCTGGCCCGGGTAATATACTCCGTCACGATCCCGGTGAAGTAGGGCAGGAAATCCCGCCGGGTGCGGATCGCCATCACCGCCTCTTCAAGGGCGGCGTTGCCGGCCCGCTCCCCAATGCCGTTGATGGTGCATTCGATCTGGCGGGCGCCGGCCTTGATACCGGCCAGGCTGTTGGCGACCGCAACGCCCAGGTCGTTGTGGCAATGGACGCTGAAAATGGCCTTGTCGCTGTTGGGCACCATCTCGATCAGCCGGCGCATGCGGTCCCCGAACTCTTCCGGCATGGTATAGCCAACGGTGTCCGGGATGTTGATCGTCGTGGCACCGGCCTTGATGGCTGTTTCCACACAGCGCGCGAGGTAGTCCAGTTCCGTTCGCCCCCCATCCTCAGCGCTCCACTCCACATCGGCCACCTTGCTGCGGGCCAGGGTCACCGAGGCCGTGATGGCATCCAGGACTTGGTCCTTGGTCATCTTCAGCTTGTGTTCGCGGTGCAGGGGGCTGGTGGAGATGAAGGTGTGAATGCGCCGGTTCTCCCGCCCCTCCAGCGCCTCGGCCGCGCGCAAAATGTCATACTCCTTCGCCCGGGCCAGGCCGGCCACGGTGGCATGGGTCAGGGTCTGGCTGATCTGGCGGACCGCGTCAAAATCGCCATTGCTGGCGGCGGGAAAGCCCGCCTCGATGACATCCACCCCCATCTCGTCTAGCAACAGGGCAATACGCAGTTTCTCATCCAGGTTCATGGATGCGCCGGGGGATTGCTCCCCATCCCGCAAGGTGGTGTCGAAAATGATGACGCGGTCGGGATTGTCGCGCAGCTTGTCCATTGCGGAACGGCCGGCGGGATGCTCTGCCGAGATCATGGCGGGTACTCTCGTCTTTGGATCAGGTGTCTGGGTCTGTCGGGTGGGCTCGGCTGCGGCGGCGAAACAGGGAAGCCCCTGATGACCGCGCAGCCCGGCGTATGCCGTCCCCGGTCACCAGGGGCGGAGTAGCAGCAGGACGGTGAGGGCGGCGCGCTGACGCATAGGCGCGGGGCCTTTCAACGAAACGAGGAGGGCCCTGAGACCCCTGCACTCGGCACAACAGACCAGTCAAACATGACATCCGGCCCAGGCCTTGTCCACCCCGATCGGCACCGGGAAACCCGTGGTCCGTGTCCGCCCAAGGCTGGGTCACGGGCAGGACAGCGCTTGCATACCCTCGCGCCGTATCGTAAGAAAAATGGAGGCTTTGTGGCGTGTTTGAGGTGTCGCGGTGGCCCAGGCCCGGCAAAAATCAGACAGCGTAGGCATGGCAGCCCGGCCAGCGGTGAATCCGCTGGCCTCTGCGGCCCTGCGGCTGTGCACCAACGGTGATCCGCTGGCGGGTCTTTCGCTGTTGCGCCGAGCGCTGGCTCTGCATCCGGAATGCCCCTGGACCCTAGCCCTCCTGCTCCCTCGCGCGCCCCACCGGGAACGGCAAGGGCTGGCCCACCAGTTGAGGCTATTAGATTGTGGATTTGAGGCCGCCCGGGCGCCGGACAGCGACGCCCGGCGCCGTTGTGCTTGGGAGGCGCTGATGGCTCGCCTGGACAAGGCCGAAGCAGAGGCCCCGCGCCCCTCCATCGCCCTTCTCAAGGCCCGCTTGCTGGCAGAGGAAGCCGGCAACCCCCGGGCCGCCGAGGCGGTTCTGGTCTGTGCGGTGCGACGTTTCCCGGCGGTGGCGGCCCTCCACGCAGCCCTTGGGTATCTCTACGAAGGACCGCTGGCGGACCCCCAGGGGGCCGAGCGGGCACTGCGCCGGGCCGTGACGCTGGACCCGGACGCAGCGGAGGCCTGGGCTTGCCTGGGTGATGTGCTCGTCCATCGGCTGGCCCAGCCCGCTCAGGCAGCCGCTGCTTATGGTGAAGCGTTGCGCGTTGACCCCGACCTGCCATCAACCCGGCTGGCGCTGGCACAGGTGCTGGCCCATGAGTTGGGTCAGGGGGCAGCGGCCCTGGACCACTTCCAGGCCCTGATTGCCTTGGGGGGTCCCAAGCGCCGTCTTGCTTGGCTGTGGACGCAAGTGGGCCAGGTGCAGGAGGAGCGCTTGGCAGATATCCCCTCAGCGTTGGATGCCTATGACCAAGCCGTTGCTCTGGATGCCAGTGCGCGGATGGCCCGTGCCCGCCGGATTGCCTTGCGCCTGGATCAGGGAGCCGCCGAGGCGGTGGAAACCGACCTGATGCTGCTGAGCGATCAGGACCCGTCGGGCGCCTGGGCGCCGCTGCAATTGGGGCACTTGGCCGAGCAAGCCGGGGATGTGGAGGGTGCGGCCCAATGGTACCGTGAGGCTCTGGCGCGCCGTGCCCATCTGGGCGCGGCCGAAAAGGGCCTCGCCCGCGTCACCGGGGCCACCTGAGCAGCAAACCGTCCACTAACGGCCAGCCAAGGCTTGACCGGGCAGCACCGGCCCATGATGGTGCCGGCCAATGCGACCCCTTCCCCAGTGTACGACAAGGCAGTTCCCATGACGGCAACTCCAGACCTCCAGGCCCAGATGGATGCCATCTATGAGGCGTTTGAGGCCGACGACCTCGCCACCGCCCGAACCCGGGTCACGGCGCTGATGGGCACCCCAGCCCAGGACCTGCCCGCCGATGCCTATGGCTTGGCCGCCATGGTCCTATCAGAAGAAGGCACGGACCTGGAACAGGCGGAGACCTACGCCCGGCATTATGTTGCGCTGGAGCCGGACGACAGTGACGCGCTGGTGTTCTTGGGCGATCTGTTGGCTGAATCGGAAAAGTACGAGGAAGCCCGCGCCGCCTATCAAAAGGCGCTGGAGATGGATGACGAATCCATCGAGGCTAAGGTGGGCTTGGCTGAGGTGCTGACCAATTTTGACGGTGCCTATAAGGAAGCCGAGGCCCTCTATCGCAAGATCCTGGAGGAGGATGGCGAGCATCCCTTGGTGCTGCTGGCGCTGGGGGATTTGCTGTCCACCCACATGGATCGCGAAGCCGACGCCAAAGCCGTCTTCGACCGGCTGGACCAGCTGACCGCAGACATGGCGGACGAGCTGGGCGGCAAGTGAGCCTGCCGTGAGCGACGCTCAGAGCTCCCGCGTCGGCATCCACGCGTTCTTTTACCCCGGCCCCATGGCCGACCCTGCCCAGCGCAGGCAACGCATGCAGGTGCGCCTGACCTTTTGGGCGCTGGTGGCCGTTGCCTGTCTGGCCGTGATCGTCGGCGGCGCTCTGGAAGTGATCCCCCTGGGTGAAGTCGCCCGACAGGGGATCGTCTGGCTGGCCTTGGCGGTTGTGATGGTGGGGGCATTGGTGGGGGTGGTCACTCTGGGGGTGGCGCTCCGCGGGGCCGACGCTGGGGAGGCCACCACCCCCGCCGCGCCAGCCGGCTGGCCGGCCTTCCGGGCTGCCCGCAGCACCGATGGTCTGGCGCTGATCCTACGCGGTCTGGACTTGGCCGCTGTCCCACTACACCAGCGACAGCCCATCCCGGTTGATGATGATCTGCGCCTGCCGGACTGGCTCTCCCCAGGGCAACTGGCCGGCCGGCTGGGGGACAAGCTGTCGGGGTGTGTCGTGTTCACGGGGCAAAGCGCCTTTGAGATGGGCCGCCTGCGGTTCGTCAGCGGCGTTGATGAGCAGGCCGCACGGGAGCCAGGGGTCGGGCCACTGCTGGCCTATTCGCCAATGCAGGTGACGGTCCTGCAGGCCACCGCCCACCAGTTGATCATCTATCAGGGAACCGCGGACTTGGTGACCGGTCAGCAGACCCGCGAACAGATCAGCCGCTTGCTGTGGGCCGATGTGGTGGAGGTGGGCGCTGTGACCCGCACCACCCCCCGCCCGTTGAACCTTGGGCCAGGGGCTGAGGTGCTCCACGCCACCCAACATGCCACGGACCTGGTGCTCACCAAGACCGACCAGACACAGCTCACGCTGCCGCTCACGCGTTCCGCCCTGACCCTGACCCCAGCGCCCGGCAGCGCGCTCCCGGTTTCGCGCTATGACCGGCTGATCCAACAGCTCACCAGCGGCCTGCTGGAGGTCAAGCAAGCATCCTTGGCGGCAGCGGCGGACACCAGCCCCCCTGCCGATGAGCCGCCGACACCCTTCAGCATTGCCACCACCGGCCCCGCGTCAAGCGCGGGCTCGGCGGCGTAGTCCGGGCCTCGTCTCCCAGTCTCCATCCCCAGCCAGCCCCACCCAACTGCCCCAAGACCGGATCGCTCTCCCATGCGCATGACTACCCCGCTCGAAGTCGCCATCGTCGTTGAGCAGTTGGATAGGCTTCTGCCCTTTTACACGGAGACGTTGGGGTTAACCCTGGTTGAGATGCTGGACGTGCCAGGCGACAAGGCCAAACAGCTCAGCCTGACCCAGGGCAGCTACCGCGTGGCCATCCTCCAGACCCCCGCTGGCGAGCGTCTGCGCCTTGTGCAGCCCAGCGTCCCCCCTCGGGCACCCACCCCCAGCTTCAACACGCTGGATGTGCGGACGACCCACTTCCTCACCTTCTACATTGAGGATGTGGAGTTGGTGCTGGCCCACATTCGCCAAGATGCCTCTGCCACTTTGCTGAGCGGCCTGCGCCCGGTCCAGGTGCGCCCCGGTCTCGAGACCGCCTTCGTGAAAGATGCAGAAGGCAATGTGTTGGAACTGGTCGAGGATGAAGAGGTCCAGCGTTATCGCGCAGACCTGTATAGCGCTTAGCGCCCCTTCAACCTCCTTGCCCCTTCGGCCTTCTTGCCCCTTCGGCCTTCGTTCCAGTGTCCAGGGCTGTCGAGGGCGCCGAACCCCGACCCCGGGGCGTTGGGTCCACAGCAGAGGCCACCAGCCCTTAACTCGGTACGCCCGCAGTAGCCTACCGGCGGTCGCTGGGATGATCCCCTCCGTGGCGATGCCACGGACGGGGTCCTACGCTCGGGGCCGAAGCAGCACGGCCTATTGCGGCGCGCGGTAGCTGCGGAACACCCGGTCCAGGGCAAAGGCCTGATCCCGTAGGCGCCAGATGGCAATCAGGCTGACAGGCTCACCCTTGGCATCCAGATCAATGGGTCCACTGGCGCCGTCATAGTCGATATCTTTGCCCTCCCGCACAGCCTCCAGGGCCTGTGCCAGCCCATCGGGGAGGAACGTCTGCCCCGGGGGGGCACTGACAGCGATGATCGCGTCCTTCAGGCTGGCGTCCGGGTTGGTGGTCCGCCCCTCCAGCGCCAGCGCCAACACCGCCATAGCGTCGTAGCTTGCCGCCGCTATCAGGTCCGCCGTGGGATCCAGGGCAAGGGGCTCCTCGCGCTGCTGGCTGTGCAGCGGTTCCAGCACACTGGTCCAGGCTGGCCCCTGTCGATCCAGGAAGGCCCCGGCCAGGGCCACCTGCCCCTGACGATCGGGCGGAATGACCTCAAGCAAGCCCGGCACCCGCAGCCCCTCGGTCAGCAACAACAGCCGTTGCGGCGACGCCTCTGCCAACGCCCCCACCAGGCCCAAGGCGTCTGGCGCAGCGCCCACCACCAACAGGGCTTCGCTGGCCTTGTCCGGCAAAGACCCCAGCAGCTCCGGCACCAGCGTATCCTGATCGTAGGCCAGACAGGGGCCGGTCTCCAACTGGCGTTGTTCCGCCCACAGCACAAAGGTTTGCGCCATGTTGGCGCCATAGCTGTTGCGCAGGAACAAGCAGCTCATGGTGCGCTTTTGGGCAATGCTGGCGGCATAGTTCGCCAGCGCCACGGACTGATGAGCGTCCCCAGGAAGGATGCGGTAGACCAGGCCGCTGTCCGACAATGCTTCCAGTCCGCGGGCGGTGGCGCCGATGGCGATCATGGGCACTTCGCGCCGGACGGCCAGCTTCACCGCAACCGGACGCGCCGCAGCGGAGGATAGTGGTCCGATCAGCGCCACTGCACCGCGATTGTCGATCAGATCGGCCGCAGCCAGCAGGGAGTCCGCTGGCTGCCCTTTGCCGTCGGCCACCATCAGGTCGATGTCTCGCCCGCCGATCCCGCCTGCGGCGTTGATCCGCTCCACGGCCAACTCCAGCGCTGCGCGGGCGGAAAGCCCAAAGTCGGACAAGGGGCCACTCAGCGGCAGCACAGCACCGATGATGACCCCGGGCGCATGGGGGCTGGGCGGTGGCAGCGGCACCGCAGATGACGGAGCGGCGGGGTCGTCAGGTGCGGGGTCAGCAGGCGTGGCCTCAGTTGCGGAAGCATCAGTGGCGGAGGCGTCAGTGGCGCTGGCGGTAGGCGTGGGGGCAGCAGCCGGTGCCTCGTCCTGCGCGCGAACCAGCGTGGCGCCAAAAAGCTGCCCGGCTGTCACAACGCCGACTGCCACGACCCCGACTTTCACAAGGCGGGGCAGCCAGCTTAGTGGAGGAGTGCTCATGAACGGTCCTTCTCAGCCTGAGCACGCAGCTTGTAGGCGATCTTGCGGGCAGCCAACTGGCCCAGTTCCGCGGTGGTCAACTGCGGCGGCGCCTGAAAGGTGACCTCGGTCAAGGTGGGCGGGTGCATCGCCGTGATGCGCAACGCGTTGCCAAAGGGCACAACCTCCAGCAGGATTTCGTCCGGCTTCGGGCTGGGCTTTGCGTCCTCAGACATCAACATCCTCCACAAATCGGGCGTGATCCTGGATGAATTGGAATCGGGCGTCGGCGCGTTTGCCCATCAATCGCTCCACCAAATCCACCGTCGCCGCATGATCATCCGCCGCGGTGGTGGTGTCAGGCACCTGCACCTGGATCAGGGACCGCCTGGAGGGGTCCATGGTGGTATCCTTCAGGTGCCGGGGGGGCATCTCCCCCAGGCCCTTGAAGCGGCTGAGTTCAATCTTGGCCTTGCCGGTGAAGACCTCCGCCATCAGGCGATCCTTATCCGCATCATCCATGGCATAGCGCACCGTACCTGACTGCGCGATGCGATAAAGCGGCGGCAATGCGAGATAGAGGTGGCCCCGCTTCACAAGCTCGGTCATCTCCCGGAAAAAGAACGTGATCAGCAGACTGGCAATGTGGGCGCCATCGACGTCTGCGTCGGTCATGATGATGACGCGCTCGTAGCGCAGCTTATCCGGCTCAAAGTCCCGGCCGCGACCGCAGCCCAACGCCAGCACCAAGTCAGATAGTTCCGCGTTGGCGTTCAGCTTGTCCCGGCTGGCGGAGGCGACGTTCAAGATTTTGCCGCGCAGGGGCAAGATGGCCTGGGTCTTGCGGTCCCTTGCTTGTTTGGCACTGCCGCCAGCGCTGTCCCCCTCGACAATGAACAGCTCCGTCCCCTCGGCGGTGGCATTGGCACAATCCGCAAGCTTGCCGGGCAGGCGCAGCCGCTTGGTGGCAGATTTGCGTTGGGTTTCCCGCTCCTTGCGGCGACGCTGACGTTCCTCAGCGGCCTCAATCGCGTGTTCAAGAATGCGCCCAGCCCGCGCTGTATCAGCGGAGAACCACTGATCGCTGCGGTCCTTCAAGGCCGTCTGAACCAGTTGGGTCGCCAATGGTGTGGCCAGCTTTTCCTTGGTCTGGCCTTGGAACTGTGGCTCCCGGATAAAGCAGGAGAGCAGCAAAACTGCCCCTGACAGAGCATCATCGGACTGGATGTGGCTGGCCCGCTTGTTGCCTGCCATCTCTCCATAGTCTTTCAGCGAGCGGGTCAGCGCGGCCCGCATCCCGGTCTCATGACTGCCGCCCTGGGGCGTGGGGATGGTGTTGCAATAGCTGGCGACGGTCGGCTCGCCGGTGTCGTCCACCCAGGCGATGGCCCACTCCACGCGGCCCTGGCCATCGGGAAACTCGGCATCCCCGGCAAACACCCCCTCGGACAGCAAAGGGCGGCTGCCCAGCAGCGTTTGCAGATAGTCGGCCAAGCCGCCCGGGAAGTGCAGCGTTTCTGTTTCCGGGACAGGATGATCGCTCTCCACCAGGCTGGCCGGGCAAGACCAGCGAATCTCCACGCCCTTGAATAGATAGGCCTTGGACCGGGCCAACTTATAGATCCGGTGGGCGCGCAAGCGGGCATCTGCACCGAAGATTTCCGGATCCGGACGGAACCGCACCGTGGTGCCACGGCGGTTGGAGACGGCTCCCAGATCCTGGATCGGTTCCAGTGCATCCCCGCGGCTATAGCGCTGGCTGTGCAGACGGCGGTCCCGTGCCACCTCCACCGTCAGGCTCTCCGACAGGGCATTGACAACACTGATGCCAACCCCGTGCAATCCGCCCGAGGTGGCATAGGCCTTGCCGGAGAACTTGCCGCCGGAGTGGAGGGTGGTGAGGATGACCTCCAACGCCGATTTATCAGGAAACTTGGGATGGGGATCCACGGGGATGCCACGACCATTGTCGGCAATGCGGATGTGCCCGTCTTCCTCCATGGCCAATTCAATGCGGCTGGCATGGCCTGCCACAGCCTCGTCCATGGCATTGTCCAAAACCTCGGCCACCAGATGGTGCAGGGCCCGTTCATCGGTGCCGCCGATATACATGCCGGGCCGCCGGCGCACAGGCTCCAGCCCTTCCAGCACCTCGATGGCGCTGGCGGTGTAGCTTGCATCGGTGGCGACGGGGGCCGCCAGGAGATCGTCAGGGGACGCAGGGGCAGAAGAGGGGGGTTTGGCCATGGACAAAGGGCAGCGAACGGTTGGGGCCGGGGGGCGCAGGCGTTTGGGATCAGCGTGATCCAGCGGTCGAGCGAGGGCTTTTAGCACATCTGGCGGTGCAGATAAGGTGCTGATCGACGATGCCCCCCCTAAGCCAGTCCTGAGCAAGACCGCATTCACGCAGGACCAGCCGGCAGGGTATGTGCCCGGGGTGGAAACCGGAAGGCGCCCCTTCGGTCAATCGCCCACCCTTGTGGATCGCGACGCCAAAGCGACATCGGCCTTTCCGGCACACGGGGGCAGTGGTCCGTTCCTGCGGGGGCCATGAGCGACGGACAGAGCGCGTTGTGCCGGGATAGAGGCCGCACCAGCCCCTCACCCCCACAGGGCAATCCGCCACGCGTTGGGCGCTTTTCCCTAGACATCGGGGCTGGGTCTTGGCACGCGGGAGACCGTCAGGGACGGCTTCCCGTCCCAACTTTGATCGGAGGAAGAAGACCTTATGGGCCACCGTATTCTCGCCCTGGCTGCCTGGATGGTGCTGGTGATTGGCGTGCCGTCGCTGCAAGCACAAACAGTCCCCTCCATGGAGGGCCAATGGATCTACCGTATGGAGGTCCCCGGGGGCGGCGAGGTCGGCTGCGCGTGGTATGAGCCAGACGGGACACTTATCCAATTGGCCGAAAGCACGATTCCCCTGGTGCAAGGGTCGGTGAGCTTTCGCTACAGGGCCCAGGGTCATTGGGTCCAGC
This sequence comes from uncultured Rhodospirillales bacterium, assembly GCA_964496805.1. Classification (GTDB taxonomy): domain Bacteria; phylum Pseudomonadota; class Alphaproteobacteria; order CAZCBM01; family CAZCBM01; genus CAZCBM01. Next base: position 21,325 of record CAZCBM010000016.1, read on the forward strand.
GGGGACCCCGCCTGATCTCCACCCTCAGCCAGATTGAGGGCCCACCGCTGGCCATGGGCGGTCAACAGGTCCCGCTTACTCAGATCGTCCCCATGAACACGCCGGTGGAGGGCCATTTGACCCCCGGGACCTCCCCGGACACCCTGAGCCTGACAATCATGGGCATCACCGGCACCATGAACCGCACAGACACCTGCCCCCTGGGCACCCGCGACGCTCAGGCGTCATGAGGTGTTGCGACAGACGCCAAGGCCTTTGAGGACCTGAACGCGCGTCATGACAAGTCCCCCAAGCCAAGAGCCGAAACGGTGAAGGCACTGGGGCAAGGTCCCGAAGCACGGCAAGCGACTCAGCGGCCCCGTCACTCAGCGGCCGCTGCTTCGGGGGTGTCCAGGGCGGAGAGGTAGCGCTCAGCTTCAAGGGCGGCCATGCATCCAAAGCCCGCAGCCGTGACCGCTTGGCGGAATACCTTGTCCGATACATCCCCTGGCGCGAAAACGCCTGGCACGCTGGTGGCCGTGGAGTTGGGCTGCACCTGAATGTAGCCCTCCCCATCCATGGCCACATGGCCCTTGAAGACCTTGGTTGCGGGATCATGGCCAATGGCGATGAAGATGCCATCCACCGCCACCTCGGTAATCTCACCCGTCTGGGTATGCTTCAGCTTGGCCCCGGTGACATAGGCGGGCATGGGCGGATTGTGCCGGCCCACGACCTCCTCCAGCGCATGGTCCCACAGCACGGACACCTTCTCATGGGCGAACAAGCGATCCTGCAGGATCTTCTCCGCCCGCAGGCTGTCCCGACGATGCACCAGGGTCACCCGCTTGGCAAAGTGGGTCAGGTGCAGGGCTTCCTCGACGGCGGTATTGCCGCCCCCCACCACAATGACCTCCCGATTGCGATAAAAGGCAGCGTCACAGGTGGCGCAGGCGCTGACACCGTAGCCCATATATTTTTTCTCGCTCTCCAGGCCCAACCAGCGGGCCTGAGCCCCGGTGGCGATAATGACGGCGTCAGCGGTATAGACCGTCCCGCTATCCCCGATGGCGCGCTTGGGCTGGGTGGAGAAGTCCACATCAACGATAAGATCGGTGATGATCTCCGTCCCGACATTCAAAGCCTGGCCCTGCATTTGTTCCATCAGCCAAGGCCCCTGGATGACATCGGCAAATCCAGGATAGTTCTCGACATCCGTGGTGATGGTCAGTTGCCCGCCAGGTTGCAGGCCGGTCACCAACAGAGGGGTCCGGTTGGCCCGCGCGGCATAGATGGCAGCAGTGTAGCCCGCCGGTCCGGAGCCAATGATCAGGATGGGGGCATGACGGGTTTCAGCCATGGCAAAACAGGCTCCTTAGGGCGGCAGGCTGGGGACCTCAACGCGGCGCGCGGGGATGATCGAGCGGTGTCCAAGCACCCTCATCCGTGAGGGAGGCAGAGGGCACTTGGTTGAACCTAGGCGCCAACGATCCAGTGCTCAAGCATCCACGATCCCGATCACGGCATTGCTGAGCCTTCGGCATATCTCAGTCGGTTGATGAGGGCGGCAACCGCGCACCCAAGCGTGCGCGGATCAAGCCTGCCACCCGCGCCGTCTCATCCAGGACCGTCCCCCACCCAAGGACAACTTCATCGGTCAATGCCCGGGCAATGTCACGCTCCACCAGGGCCTGATAGAACTGGGTGAACTTCGCCGCGCCCCCCGGCAAATCCACCAGATAGAGGGGCCGACCCAGCAAGGCAGCCTCGGAAACCATGGTCACCGAATCCTGCGTCACCAAGGTTGCATCCGCCCAACCCAGCAACGCCGCCAGCGGTGGGGCCGTTGTGTCTTCGGGTTGAACGAAGACCCCCGGGACATCCTTCAGTCGTGCCTGAAGAATGGCGGCATTGTCTGCGCCCGTCCGGCGGGAGGTGGTGACCAGCATAGAGCCCCCCAGCCGCTGATGCTCGCGCATCAACCTATCCGCTAGCAGCCCGGTGGTCTGCGGTTCCAGCACATAACCGCCGCCGCTGCCGCCCACCAGAACCGCCACCCGTGGCGTGGGTAGGGCCCCCAGGGCCGGCCATTGCGCGCGGGCCGCTGTCAGGTCCTCCGGGCGCAGACGGTGGAGGCTGCCCAAGGTGGGGATAACGTTTTCACCGCGGCGGCGATCATGCTCGGGACAGATGATCAAATCGAAGGGCCGGGCACTGATGCGGGGATCCTGCACCATCAGGGAGACCAAGCCCTCCCCAGCCTGGCGTTTGATCCATACCGCCGACGCCACGGCCTGCCGCCCACCAGTGATCAGCACCCTGGGCCAGGGCGGCTCCAGGGGATCGCTTTCC
>CAZCBM010000017.1:0-22810 GCA_964496805.1 uncultured Rhodospirillales bacterium
CCCGCCATTGTGCGCATGTCAGTGATGCGTGCCGGCCGCTCACCTGTTCGGGCTGACACCGGTGGCGCGGTCGCGCATCCAGGCGCTGGGTGCCGTGGCGTACGACAGGGATCTGTGGGCGGCACTGCACCGGCTGCCGTGAGTGGCCGGGCTCTACATGCTGGCCCTGGATGACGAACCGTGTGCCGCGGTCTCCTCGGCGGCCACAGGCAACGATCAGGCACGGATCGTCTTCGATGCCGCACGCCTGATGTCGGAGGCCGCCGCCGGCTTCTGTGGGCGTCCCCATATGCGGTGCGCGTTTGGCAACTTTCGAAAGCCTCTTGCTCTGGCCGAGGGCGTCTGGCTAGGCTGTTCATGTCATGCAGGCCCCCATTTTGGGATCGCTCACCCGCGCCCGGTGCTTTGCCGTAGGGGCTAGGGCGTTGAGGCCCGGCCAGTCCCACGTCGGGGTTTTCGCTCATGAATTTGAACGCTGATCCAAAATCGCCGTTGCGGCTTGGGATCCTGTTTTCCGAGACCGGGGTGACTGCGGTCGTGGAGCGATCGCAGCGCCAAGCCATCGAGTTGGCCCTGGCGGAGATCAATGACAGCGGTGGTCTTTGGGGCCAGCCCGTTGAAGGTGTTTTTCGAGACCCGGGCTCTGACCCAAAGCGCTACCAGCACTTGGCCAAGGAGATGGTGGAGAGCGAAGGCATCCGAATTCTTTTCGGATGCTATATGTCCTCCTCCCGCAAGGCACTGCTGCCTGTGGTCGAGCGCGCCCAAGGCATTCTGTTTTATCCGACATTGTATGAGGGCTTTGAATATTCTGATTCCTGCTACTATGGTGGTGCAGCGCCTAACCAAAACAGTGTTGGGTTGGTGCGCCACTTAATGCAAACGGTAGCGGACCGCTTTTATTTAGTTGGATCTAATTACGTATTCCCGTATGAGAGCAACCGCATCATGCGAGATATGATCAACGCTAATGGTGGCGTGGTAGTTGAGGAACGCTATATCCCTTTGCATCCGTCAGCGGCGGAAATCGCGGCTATTATCGATGATATCCGTCGGCACGCGCCAGCAGCGGTGCTCTGCACAATTGTGGGCGATGGCACTGCCGACTTCTATCGCGCCTATGCTGCCGCTGGCTTTGACCGCGAAACAATGCCGATTGGAAGCCTGACCACTGGAGAGCCGGAACTGCAGGCGATTGGGGCAGAGGCCGCGGAGGGTCATCTGACTTCAGCGCCTTACTTTCAGGCGATCCGCTCAGTGGCGAACCAGCGGTTTGTGCGTGCCTTCGCCCACCGCTTCGGGCCACAAACCCCAATATCCGCCTGCGCGGAGGCAGCCTATTTCCAGATGCACCTGTTCGCCGAGGCCGGCCGTAAACTTGGGCCGGAGGCGGACATTGCTGCACTGAAGGCAACTCTTGCCGGTAGCGAACTGAGCGCACCCCAAGGGCGCGTCCGCTTGGATGGCCCGACGCACCACACCCACCTGTGGCCCCGCATTGCCCGGGTCAACAACGCCGGTCAATTCACCCTGATCCAGGAGGCGGCAGCGTCCGTGGCGCCAGACCCCTATCTGATCGTGCCAGAGCCTGGGGCTTGGCAGGATCGCCTGGCCAGTATCCGTTAGGCCGCTGGTGATGGCAGGCGCGTTGCTGAAGGACCTGAGAGATTTGGCCGTGGCGGTGATCCACCCGCCCGATAGCGATGGCGCACTGTTGGTGCAGCATTTGGCCCGCATCGGTTGCCGGGTTGAAGCCCACTGGCCCCCGCCGGAGACCTTGCCCCAATCGCCGGACATCCTGCTGACCATCATTGAGCGGGATCGGCACGGGCAGTTAATGTCTTTGCTGCGGCGATGTGGTCATCCCAAACCGGCAGTCATCGCTGTCATGGATTACGAGAACCCAGCGACCCTTCAATTGGTCCTGGAGACCGACGCCCTGGGCGTCATTGGCAAGCCCGTGCGGCCCTTCGGCTTGCTGACCAACCTGTTGCTGGTGCGCTCGCTTTGGGTGCAGCGCAACAAACAGGATGCCCGCATCCGAAAGTTGGAAGACCGCATTGCGGGACAGAAAAAAATTGCGCAGGCGAAGTCCATACTTATGAAATTTCAATCTATGGATGAGGAGCAGGCGCATGAATGCATCCGCGTTCAGGCGATGGCGAAGCGGTTGCCGATGGCGGATATCGCAGGTGCGATCATTCATGCAAATGATGTCTTGAACTTTCGCCCAAAGTCTGATTAGTGTCGCCTTGAAGGACAATGTTGTTCCTTTCTTGCGCAACCGTTTGTTCGCAAGCCTCGGCCACGGCCCCTGAGCAGGATCGTTTCGCCTCCTTGGGCCTGATCCTTCCTCGCCGTGGCAAGGTTACCGCCTTGGGTCTTCATCAGGCCCCATGGGACAGGGTTGTCCCGTTTTTGAGGGTACGTGCCGCGCGGTCTTAGGCCGCCCTGAGCAACCCTCAGTGACCTTTGTGCATCCAAAAACCAGCCAGGCTTTGCAGTCGCGCTGTGTCGTGTTCGGCCTCGCCGTGGCTCTTGCGCCGTGACGCTGGTATCAGGCCACCTTTTTGTTCCAACAGACGCCAGGAGAGTGACGTCATGACCGTGACCCGCCGCCGTTTTGCCGGCATGTCCATCGCTGCCATGGGGGCTGCCGGTATTGCGCCCTACGGATTCGTCAGAACGGCTGCCGCCGCCGACGAGATTGAGGTTGGGGTGCTGTTCAGCCTCACTGGGGGTTTGTCGATCATTGAGAAGTCGCTGGCTGATGCCACGCTGATGGCCATCGACGAGATCAACGCTGCGGGTGGCTTGCTGGGCCGGCCGATCAAAGCGATCGTGGAGGATGGCGCCTCCGACCCCAAAACCTACAATGAAAAAGCCAACAAACTGGTGGTGCGTGATCGCGTGCCGATGGTCTTTGGATCCTACACCTCCGCCAGCCGCAAGGCTGTCCTGCCGGTGTTCGAGCGCCGCCGCAACCTGTACTTCTACCCGACCTACTACGAAGGCTTCGAGTGTTCGAAGAACGTCGTCTACACAGGCGCTGTGCCCAACCAACAGTTGTCGAACTTCATTCCCTGGATTGTTAACACGCTGGGCAAGAAGCGCTTCTTCATTGTTGGCTCCAACTACATCTACCCAAGGGAGATGGCCAAGGTCTCCAAGATCCTGATCGAGCAGCAGGGTGCAGAGTGGGTTGCCGATGAGTATTTGGAGCTCGGGCATTCCGAATGGGGTGCGATGGTCAACAAGATCAAGGAGAGCGGCGCCGACGTTGTGTTGTCCAACGTGGTTGGGGACAGCGTCGTCAGCTTCTATCGCGAGTTCAAGAACCAGGGTCTCAGCCACGATGTGCTGCCCATCTGCGCAACCGTGACCAGCGAAATTGAGATCGCGGCTATGGGGGCAGAGTTTGCGGCCGGCAGCTACACAAGCTTCCCCTACTTCCAGGCCATCGACACCGACACCAACAACGCTTTCATTGAGCGCTACCGCCGGTACGTGGACGATCCGTCTGCGGTGACCCACCATGCGATGGAGAGCAGCTACTTCCAGGTCTACCTGTTCAAGCAGGCCGTGGAGAAGTCTGGCGAGGCCACCACCCAAGCGATCCTGGAAGGGGTGAAGGGCCAAACCTTTGATGCCCCCAACGGCACCGTCACCGTCGATCCCGAAAACTTGCACACCTACCTGACCCCGCGGATCGCTGAGTGGGGGGCCGATGGCCAGGGCACCATCATTGACGAATACCCTGAGCCGATCCGTCCGCTACCCTACGTCGCCTATGGGGAGACGGAAGAGAACCTGTTCTGCACGGCCGACGGGCTGGATACCTCCAAGCTCTAACCTGCGCCACCGGTGCGTTTCGGAGGGGGGCAATCGCGCGCCGATTGGCCCTCTCCACCCTCTTTTTTCCCTGTTTGGTGGTGTTGTCCCATGGTGGACATCCTGTTCATTGGCTTATCGCTGGGCTCCATCCTGCTGCTGATCGCCTTGGGGCTGACCATCGTCTATGGCGCGATGGGCGTCATTAATATGGCCCATGGCGAACTGGTCATGATCGGCGCCTATACTGCGGTTTTGGCCGGCATCCATTTGGGCGTGAATATGATTGTCGCCATCCCGCTGGCCTTTCTGGTGACGGCGGCGTTGGGCTTCATTATCGAACGATCGGTTATTCGGTTTCTATATGGCCGCTTGCTGGACACGTTGTTGGCAACGTGGGGCATCGCCATTCTGCTTCAGCAAATGATCCGGCTTGAGTTTTTTGGGCTGGCGCCGATGTTGGGGTATCGGATCGAAGGCATGGGCCCTGGCCTCCAAAGCCTTGATCTGCCGCAGTTTTTGGTTGGGACGACCAACTTTTTGGGCCTCGAGATACCCGCCTATAGGGGTTTCATTCTGTTGGTCACCGGCGGTTTGGCCGTGCTGACATGGCTCCTGATTTACCGCACCAGCCTTGGTACCCAGATACGGGCAATCATGCGCAACCCCAGCATGGCAGCGGCCTGCGGGATCGATGTGCGCCGGGTCAGCGCCTACACCTTTGCCTATGGCTCCGGGCTTGCCGGCGTGGCTGGCGTTTTGCTGGGGGGCTTCAAGACTGTCGAGCCAGAAATGGGATCCACCGCCGTGGTCGATGGCTTCATGGTGGTGGTGGTCGGCGGCGTCGGTTCGCTGTTCGGTACCGTGGTCACCGCGGGGGCGTTGGGGCAGGTCAATGGGGTGGTCGCTTCCACTGACTGGGGCAACGACATCCTTGCCCGGGCTGTGGTGTTTGCATTGGTGATCGGGCTCATCATGTGGCGCCCCCAGGGCCTTTTCAGCTTCAAGGGGCGGTAACGGTTCATGCTGGCTCGATTGCGTCTGTTAACGGTTTTGGAGGTCGTCCTCTATGGCGGCCTCATCGGATTGCTCATCATCATGCCCAGCTTGGTGAATGAGGACACATTCATCCTCAACCGGTTGGCAAAATTCCTCGTCTACGGCCTCTTGGCCGCCGCTGTCGCCCTCAGTTGGGGGTATGCCGGGGTGCTGAACCTGGGCATGGGCCTGTTCTTTGGCATCGGCGCGTACATGACCGCCATGAGCCTAAAGCTGCAGAGCTACACCAGCTTGCAGCAGGGTAGCGACAAACCCATTCCGGACTTCATGATGTGGAATTCCGAACCGGGAGCGGAGATCGACCTGTGCTGCATCCTGCCAGGATCCCAACTTTGGATCCCGTTTCAGGAACAATGGTTTGGGTTCGCGATGGCATTGGTGATCCCGGCCCTTGTGGCTCTGGTGCTGGGCTATGCCGTATTCCGGTTGCGCATCAGCGGCGTCTACATTGCCATCATTACGCTGGCCCTGGTGCTGTTGGTGCGCCTGATCATCATTGACGCGCAACCGCTTACCAACGGTTTTAATGGCCTGACGGATCTGGGGTGGCTGACCATCGGTGGCTACGAGTTCGATCCCTATCTCTATGATGATGAGGCGTGGATCAACTACGGCACCTACTATCTTGTGACTGGCGCTGTTGTGGTCGTGTTGATCGCGGCCCGCATCCTGGTCTCCACCCGCGCCGGTATGATCCTCCAGGCCACCCGGGACGATGCCAATCGGGCCCGGTATCTGGGTTACAACGTGGCCGGGTATCAGGTGTTTTTCTTCGCTACCTCAGCCTTTATCGCTGGCATCGCAGGCTCCCTGTTTGTGCTGGTGGCAGACTTCGCGGACCCGACACTGATGGATCTAGCGTTTTCCATCTCCATGGTCGTCTGGGCGGCCGTGGGCGGACGGGCCAGCCTGCTGGGCGCGATGATCGGCGCGGTCACCATCTCCTATTTGCAGGTGTTTGCCACCGAAGATGGCGTGGTGGATTTCCTGGCGGCCAATAACCTGCTGGAAGCCAGCCGTGACGGCCTGAACGACTGGCTAAAGGAGGGCGGCTGGCAGGTGTTTGTGGGCCTTGTCTTCATCCTGGTGGTGCTGATTTTGCCGCGCGGATTGGCCGGGCTGGCCCATGACACGGTTGACCGCACCGCTCGCCTTTTCAAGCGGCGCGCCGCCACTGACGACGAGAGCAGCGGCCATGGCGACAGGGTGGTCCGCAAGCCCCAGCCGACCCCGGCTGAATGAGAGGAGCGTCAGCGCCATGACATCAACCCCTGCCACCGCCGCAGCCCTCACCATCGATGGTCTGTCTGTCGACTTCGGCGGTTTTCGCGCCGTGGACTGCTTCAGCATGGTGATCAATCAGGGCGAATTGCGGGTCCTGCTGGGTGCCAATGGTGCCGGCAAGACCACGCTGATGGACTTGATCAGCGGCAAGACGAAATCCACCGAGGGCACAGTCCATCTGTTTGACCGAGAGATCACCAATCACCAAGAGCACGAGATAGCCCGCGCTGGCCTCGGTCGTAAGTTCCAGATCCCTAGTGTTTTCCGTGACTTAACCGTCCGCCAGAACATGGAGGTGGCCGTCACCCGCGGCGCCAGCGTCTTCAGCAGCCTGCGTTTTGGGTTGCGCCGTGCCCAACGCGCGCGGATCGCAGAGGTGATCGAACTCACCGGCCTGGAGACTGTGCAAGCCAAACGGGCTGGTGACCTTAGTCATGGTCAGATGCAATGGCTGGAACTGGGCATGCTTATTTTGCAGGAGAGCAAGGTTATTCTGCTGGATGAGCCCACGGCTGGCATGACAGCGGCTGAAACCCGCAAAACCTCCGAAATCATCAATCGTATGCGCGGCGACCACACACTGTTGGTGGTGGAACATGACATGGCCTTTGTCCGCCAGATCGCACGCAAAATCACTGTGATGCACATGGGCCGACACTTGGCCGAAGGCACGATTGAAGATATCGAGCAGAACAAGGACGTACAGGAAGCCTATTTGGGCAGCGGGGGGATCCACTGATGGCAGAGGTGGCCCTGACCAAATCAGTGACGCCGCCAGATAAGGCGGCCTTCCTGACGCTAAATGGTATCAACAGTTACTACGGCCGCAGTCATATCTTGCATGATCTCTCCTTATCGGCCGGAGAGAGTCAGATCTTGGCGATCCTGGGGCGAAATGGCGTCGGCAAGACAACCTTGCTGCGCACGATCATGGGCCTAACCGATCGCATGACTGGCACTTTGCGCTTGGGGGACAGGGACCTTTCTGCGTCCAAGACCCATCAAAGGGCTCGCGCCGGGATTGGCCTCGTGCCTCAAGGCCGGCAGATAATCCCAGACTTTACGATCCGCCAGAACATCCTGATGGGTGGCTTTGCTGCCCCTGGTCGCACGCGGCGGATCCCGGAAATCGTACCCGAGCTGTTCCCCTATTTGATGGACAACCTCAACCGCCCAGGCGGGGTGCTTTCGGGGGGGCAACAGCAGCAGCTTGCCATCGCCCGGGCCTTGGCGGCAAACCCTAAGGTTTTGCTGATGGACGAGCCAACCGAGGGGATCCAGCCCAACATTGTGGAGCAGATCGAAGGTGCGATCGTCCGCCTAAATCGGGAGTTGGGACTCACGATCTTGTTGGTGGAGCAGAATGTGCGCTTCGCCAAGGAGGCGGCGCACGGGTTTGCCATGCTGGAGAACGGCCGAGCTGTTGCTCATGGCCCCATGAGCGCGCTCACGGATGAACTCATCAACCGCCACATGATGATCTGACGGGGGACGGGGCCATGGAGATGATCGAGCGCATTGTGTCCCATCGGGACGAGCCAGAGACCCATCGAGCACTGCACCATTTGGAGCACCATGGCACAGTGGAGACCATCACCCTGGCACGGGCCGACCTTTCCCGCCGTCGCTTGCGGACGACGACGGACCGCGGCACGGACATCGCCATCGCCCTGACCCGCGATCAGCACCTGTGCGATGGCGCGGTGTTGCTGCTGACAGAGCAGCGGGCGATCTTGGTGCGCATGGAGGCGGAGGCCTGGCTCACGCTGCGGCCTCGGGATGCCGCCGTAGCGTTGGCGCTGGGCTTTCACGTCGGCAACCTGCACTGGCGGGTGCGCTTCGCCGGAACGGATTTGCAGGTGGCGCTGGAAGGCGAGCCGACCCGCTACCTGGATCGCCTGACCGATTTTCTAGATGCCGGTTCGATCACTGTTGTGGACACGGACACGGACACGGAACAGCAGAGGGGGGCTGCATGAGCGCGACCCCGCCCAATTCCCTGCCGCTGCTGCGCATGCTGCAAATAAGCGACAGCGCATTTCCATCCGGCGCCTTTGCCTTCAGTCATGGTCTGGAGACTCTACACGCTGAGGGCCGGCTGACCGAGGCAAGCGCCCTGGCCGATTTTCTGGCCCACCAAGTTGTCCCGCGCTGGCTGGAGATGGACCGCTGGTATCTGGGCCAAGCCTGGCTTGCAGCGGGTTCCGCGGATGCCCTGAGGCTGTCCAGCCTCAATGCTGAGTGCCACGCCCAGATGAACGTGGCGGACTTGGTGGCTGCCTCCCAGCGGTTGGGTCAAGCGGCGTTGATGGTGCATCGCCGGCTTGAAACACCGGGGGCCACGCTGCTGGATCCGGCAGATGGCCCGCATTTGATCGTGGTTCAAGGGGTGGTCGCCCGGGGCGTGGGCCTGAGCATGCCACAGGCGGAGGCGACGGGGCTCTATACCCTGCTTTCTGGCCTGATGGGGGCTGCCATCCGCCTCGGGGCGGTGGGCGCCTTGTCTGCTCAAGCGACCCTAACGGCGACCCTGGTGAGGGCAGCGCCCGCCCTGGCTCAACGCGCCGACGACCTACCCCACGCCTTCAGCCCCCTGGCCGATATCGCTGCGATGCGCCGCCAGGCGGGCGATACCCGCCTCTTTGCCACTTGATCCTGGGATACCCTGAGAGATGCTACTCACCCCCACAGAGATGGAGCGGCTGACGATCTTCACCGCAGCGGAATTGGCGCGAAAGCGTCTGGCGAAGGGGCTCAAGCTGAACTTTCCAGAGGCAACGGCGCTCATCAGCGACGAGATTTTGGAAGGAGCGCGGGAGGGGCGATCGGTGGCAGCGCTGATCACGTTCGGTTCCACGATCCTGACCACCGATGACGTCATGACCGGCATCCCGGAAATGATGCCGATGCTGCAAGTGGAGGCCACGTTCCCCGATGGCACCAAGCTGGTCACCGTCCATGACCCGATCCGCCCTGGCGCCGCGGAGCCAGACACCAGTATCGGGACACCTGGGGAGATCGTGGCCGAAGAGGGTGAGATCGAGATCAACGCAGGCCGCCCCCAAATCACGCTGAGGGTGACAAACACCGGCGATCGGCCAGTGCAAATCGGCAGTCATTACCACTTTTTCGAGGTCAACAAGGCCCTGGACTTTGATCGGGCGGCTGCCTTTGGGCAGCGACTGGATATTCCGGCCGGTACGGCGGTGCGCTTTGAGCCGGGTCAGGCCAAGGAAGTCACCCTGGTCCCCTTCGGTGGGACCCAAGTGCTCGGCGGTCTGAACAATCTCACCCAGGGCGATGCCAAAGATCCAGCGGTCAAAGCCGCCGCGATCGAGCGTGCCCGCGCGGCCGGTTTCAAGGGAGCCTGAAGGTCATGGCAAAGATGAACCGGTCAGATTATGCGGCCATGTACGGCCCCACCAAGGGCGACCTGATCCGCCTAGGCGACACGCAGCTTCATGCGGAGATCGAGCACGACCACGGGGTTCCTGGCGACGAGTGCTTGCACGGCGGCGGCAAGACTCTCCGCGATGGCCTGGGCCTGGTGCCCGGTGCGACGTCGGCAGAGGGCGTGCTGGACATGCTGCTCTGCAATGTTGTGGTGATCGACCCGGTGCTGGGCATCGTCAAGGGCGATCTGGGTATCAAGGACGGCCGGATTGTGGGGCTGGGCAAGGCTGGCAATCCTGCGATCATGGAAGGGGTTGCCCCCAACCTGTTGGTGGGGGCGGCCACCACGGTGCGCGATGCCGAGGGCCTGATCGCCACCGCCGGCGCCATCGACGTCCACGTCCATTTCGACTCAGCCCAGTTGGTGGATCATGCCATCGCCAGCGGTATCACCACCATGCTGGGCGGCTCCCTGGGTCCCATCACAGTCGGGATCGACTGCGGCGGGGCGTTCAACACCGGTAAGATGCTGCAGGCGGCCGAGCAGTGGCCGATGAATTTCGGGTTCCTTGGGCGCGGCAATGCGCACAAGCCCGATGCGCTGGTGGAACAGATCCACAAGGGCTGTATCGGGCTGAAGATCCACGAGGATTGGGGCTCTATGCCGGCCGCCATCGACACCTGTCTGTCGGTGGCCGATGAGTTGGATTTCCAGGTGCAGATCCATACCGATACGCTCAACGAGAGCGGATTCCTGGAGGATACCCTGGCCGCCATCGCCGGGCGTACCATCCATATGTACCACACCGAGGGCGCTGGCGGCGGTCACGCGCCTGACATCATCAAGGTGGCGGGGGAGGCGAATTGCCTGCCCAGCAGTACCAATCCGACCAACCCCTTCACCGTCAACACCTTCGATGAACACCTGGACATGACCATGGTGTGTCATCACCTCAATCCGGCCATCCCGGAGGACGTAGCCTTTGCCGAAAGCCGGATCCGCGCCCAGACCATCGCAGCCGAGGATATCCTGCACGATCTGGGGGCCATCAGCATGCTGGGCTCCGATAGCCAGGGCATGGGTCGTATCAATGAAGTGATCTGCCGGACCTGGCAGCTTGCCGACAAAATGAAGCGCCAACGCGGTCGCCTGCCGGAGGAAACCTCGGCCAAGGGCGACAATGCCCGTATCAAGCGCTACATCGCCAAATACACCATCAACGCCGCGCGCTGCTTTGGCATCGAGCCCCATATCGGCAGTCTGGAGCCCGGCAAGATGGCGGACGTCTGCCTGTGGCGCCCGGCATTCTTCGGCATCAAGCCGGAGTTGGTGATCAAGGGCGGGTTCATCGCCTGGGGCGCCATGGGGGACAGTGCGGCCAGCCTGATGACCTGCGAGCCCCTGGCGCTCCGCCCGCAATGGGGGGCGTTCGGCCGCGCGGCGCAAGCCCTGTCGGCCTGCTTCGTCAACCCGCTGGCGATCGAGGGCGGGTTGGATCGGGAACTTGGGCTCACCAAGCCCTTGTTGCCGGCCAAGGGCTGCCGCGGTCTGACAAAGGCTGACATGCATCTGAACAATGCCCTGCCAAAGATAGAGGTGGACCCGGCGACGTTCGACGTCTTTGTGGATGGCCAACTGGCCACCTGTGAACCTGCAACAGAGTTGCCGCTGGCCCAGCGGTATATGCTGCGATGAGCCCGGGGGCCCCGTCGCTGGTCAATCCTCTGCGTCCGGTGGGCGGGTCTGCCGCCAGGGTCGGCATTGGTGGGCCTGTGGGTAGTGGCAAGACCGCGTTGATTGAGGCGGTTATCCCGCCGCTCATCGCCGCCGGGATAGAGCTGGCCGTGGTCACCAATGACCTTGTAACCAAAGAAGATGCGGAGCGGCTCAAACGCTCTGGACTAATTGATCCGGCTCGGGTTTCGGCCGTTGAGGCGGGGGCCTGCCCACACACCGTGATCCGTGAAGACCCGACGCTGAACATCGCCGCCGCCGATGCGCTGGAAGCCCAGTTTCCGGGCCTTGATCTGATTGTGATTGAAAGCGGGGGAGACAACCTCGCTTCCACCTTCAGCCTGGACTTGGTTGATTGGTGGATGTTTGTGATCGACGTGGCCCAGGGCGATGACATCCCCCGCAAGAAGGGGCCCGGCATCCTGCAATCCCACCTTTTGGTGATCAACAAGACGGATCTCGCCCCCCATGTGGGGGTAGATGCAGAGGCCATCTTGGCGGAGGCAAAGACCATCCGCGGCGGGCGCCCAACGATCGCAACCCGTGCGCGCACCGGCCAGGGCATCGCAGAGGTGGTCGCGCTGTTGGAGGCCGAGGTACTGTTCACAGCGGGCAGGGGGGCATGACGGTGCTCATGCCTCAAACGCCTTTGCCGGTGCGTTGCCTTGCCAATCTCAGTGGCAGACAGGCCCGCAAGGTGGATGCGAGTTTGCAGTTCCGGCGGGTCGCCGGGCGCACAGGCCTCAGCCATCAGCACACGCCCCATCCCTTCCACATGACCCGCCCGTTCCACCGCCCCGGGGAAGAAGGGATTGCCACTCTTTACCTCCAGTCCTCCTCTGGCGGCCTCTATGGCGACGAAGACCTCAGTCTTTCTGTGGAAACCTTGGCCGGCTCTGCGGCCCATGTGACCACCCAGGCCAGCAGCGTCGTGCACCCCTCCCGCGGGGGCCGCACCCGCCAGCGTCTTGACCTGCACGCGGGTCCGGGAAGCCTGTTGGAAGTCTGCCCTGACCCAGTGATCCTGTTCCCCGGTGCACACCTGGAGAGCCATCAGTCCCTGAGCTTGGCGCCCAACGCCCAGGCGATCCTGACCGACAGCGCGCTGGCCCATGATCCCGATGGCGCCAATGCACCGTTCCACCGGTGGGCCACCCGTCTGACGGTCACGGCCGAGAATAGCGCGGTCCCGCTGCTGGTGGAGCGCACTGATTTGGCAGGGGATTGCTGGACGGATCGCATCGGCAGTTACGGTTCCACGGGCTGGCTGTTGATCGCTGGCAGCGCTGATCCCGCCGCTGCGGCCGCAGCCTTGGGTGAGGCACTGCAGTGCCTGCCGGACTCCTATGCTGGCGCTACCGCACTGGAGGATCGAGGCATCGCCTGGGTCCGCTTTCTCTGCGGCGATGGTGTCGCTCTCTCCCGCGCGCTGACCACCGCCTGGCAGGTGGCCCGTGCGCATCTTACCGGCGGGTCATTGCCCCGCGCCCACAAAAAATGAGGCCCCCATCATGACCCTGCGCCGCCCTTCGCTGACAGATGTTCAGAGCCTCTCCAACCGCTATGGCGTCCACCTGACCGAGGCGGAGGTGGAAACACTGATGCCGGTTATTGCAAGCCTCATGGACGGCTATGACGCGCTGGATCAGTTTCCCGACCCGGTGCGGGCGGTGACGCCGGCGGTGCGCATCCCGGGGCCCCGCCCGTCACCCGCCGAAGATCCGCTCAATGGCATTGTACGCACCTGCAGCGTCAAGGCCGCGCCCGAGATTGCCGATGGCCCGCTGAGCGGCAAGAGCATTGGCGTCAAGGACACGATCTGCGTGGCCGGCCTGCCGATGACTTGCGCCTCAAAGCTGCTGTTCGACTACACCAGCGACGTCGACGCCACGGTGGTCAAACGCATCATTGAGGCCGGGGGCCACATCACAGCGGTGCTCAACACCGACGATTTTGCCTTCAGCGGCGGCGGGCATACCTCCACCTATGGGCCCGGCCGCAATCCCGCAAATCCAGCCCACACCCCGGGGGGCAGCTCCAATGGCTCGGCCTCGGCCCCGGCCACGGGCCAGGTGGACATTGCTTTGGGCGGGGACCAAGGCGGATCAATCCGCATCCCGGCCTCCTTCAGCGGTGTGGTGGGCCATAAGCCGACCCATGGGCTGGTGCCCTACACCGGTATCGTCGGCTTCGACATGTCGATCGACCATATCGGTCCCATGGCCACGACGGTGGAAGCCTGTGCGCTGTTGTTGGGGGTGATCGCCGGCGTTGATGACACGGCTATCGACCCGCGCCAGCCGTCGAGCCTGACCGTGCCGAATTACACCGGTGCCCTCACCGGGGACCTTAAGGGCCTGAAAGTGGCCGTGTTGAAGGAGGGTTTCGAAACCCCACAAGCCATGGACGCGGTGAACAAGGCAGTCCGCGGTGCTATCCAGAAGTTGATGTCGTTGGGGGCCGAGGTGGCTGAGGTTAGCGTGCCCGACCACACAAAGGTTGTACCCCTGTGGAATGCCATCGCCATTGAAGGCGGAATCGACAGCTTTTATCACGGTCACACCGCCTATCAGCACAAGGGCTACTACAATCCCCGGTTGATAAGCGCGATGATGCGGGCGGTGAAGACCCACGGTGGCGACTTCAGCCCCACGGCTAAGATGGGAGCGATCGTCGCGCATTACATGCGTGAGCAGTACGACGGTGTTTATTATGCCCGCGCACAGAACATCTGTCGGGCGTTGACCGCCGCCTACGATCAGGTCTTGGCCACCGCCGATCTGATCGTCATGCCGACGACACCGCAAACCGCCCATCTCCTCCCGGCCATGCCAGAGGTGGACCGCACGGAGCACATCACTCAGGCGTTGAACATGGTGGCGAACACCGCGGCCTTCGACCTGACGGGCCATCCCAGCATCAGCGTGCCGGTACATGGGGTGGATGGGATGCCGGTGGGGCTGATGATCACTGGGCGCCACTTTGACGACGCGACGGTACTGCGCGCGGCCCACGCGTACCAAGAGGCGGGACGGTGAACGCGCCTTCGACGCCCTATCGACCCCCGGCGGCCCCGACACCTCTCAGCCGCAGCACGAGCTTGGTGGTGGCCGTGGACCTGCAGGCCAAGCTGGCCCCCGCCATCCACGAGATCGACCGGGTTGCCCACAATGCCTGCCGCCTGCTGCGCGCAGCAGCCACGCTGGGTGTGCCCTCGCTGGTGACCGAGCAATACCCCAAGGGTCTGGGCACCAGCGTGCCGGCAGTGATCGAGGCGGCGGGGCCAGGGGCCGAACTGGTGGAGAAGATCCATTTCGGCGCCTGCGCGGAGCCGAAGATGCAGCAGAGCTTGGCCCGCCATGGCAGCAACGGCCGCCAGGTGGCCGTGATCTTTGGCACCGAGACTCATGTGTGCGTGCTGCAGACGGCCTTTGGTTTGCTGGCCGCCGGTTGGTCGGTGGCGCTGGTGGTGGATGCCTGTGGCAGCCGCACTGTCCTGGACAAGCAGACCGGTATCGACCGTCTCACCCAGGCCGGTGCAACCGCCGTCACCACAGAGATGGTTCTGTTTGAATGGCTGGAGCGGGCGGACACCGATGATTTCCGCGCGCTCTTGCCCGTGATCCGGGATGGGCAGCCGCCATGACTGGCCGACGCCTCCATCCCCTCCGCCGCGCCTGGGTACGCCGGCCGCTGGCCCCTTCGATCCGCCCCCGGATCACAGGCCCGTGGCACATGGGTGCTACCCCTGCTTGCGCCCCACCCTCCCCAACCAACCACACCAACGCATGAGGACACACCGCAATGTATCACGGCGATATCTCCAGCAGTAACGACACCGTCGGCGTCGCTGTCGTCAATTACAAGATGCCGCGCCTGCACACCAAGGACGAGGTACTGGCCAACGCTCGCAAAATCGGCGAAATGCTCAAGGGCATGAAGGTGGGTTTGCCGGGCATGGACTTGGTGATCTTCCCTGAATATTCCACACACGGGATCATGTACGACGAAAAGGAGATGTACGAGACTGCCTCCACAGTGCCGGGGGATGAGACCGAGATTTTTGCCGCAGCCTGCCGCGAAGCCGGTGTATGGGGCGTGTTCAGCATTACAGGGGAACGCCACGAGGAGCACCCGAACAAGGCGCCCTACAACACGTTGATCCTGATGAACGACAAGGGCGAGATCGTTCAGAAGTACCGCAAGATCATGCCCTGGGTGCCCATCGAGGGGTGGTACCCCGGCAATTGCACCTACGTCACCGAAGGCCCCAAGGGGATGAAGATCAGCCTGATCATCTGTGACGATGGCAATTATCCCGAAATCTGGCGGGATTGCGCGATGAAAGGAGCCGAGTTGATCGTGCGCTGCCAGGGTTACATGTACCCCAGCAAGGATCAGCAGGTGGTCATGGCCAAGTCCATGGCCTGGGCCAATAACGTCTACGTCGCCGTGGCCAATGCCACCGGCTTCGACGGGGTCTACAGTTACTTCGGGCATTCATCCATTGTCGGGTTTGATGGCCGTACCCTGGGCGAATGCGGCGAAGAAGAGATGGGCATCCAGTATGGCCAGCTCAGCGTTTCCGCCATTCGCGATGCCCGTAAGAATGGCCAGTCCCAGAACCACCTCTTCAAGCTTCTGCACCGCGGCTATACCGGCATGATCAATTCCGGTGACGGTGACAAGGGTTTGGCCGCGTGCCCCTATGACTTCTACACCAAGTGGGCCACCGACCCTGAAGGCACGCGGGAAATGGTGGAAGCACTGACCCGCGGCACTGTGGGAACCGAGGAATGCCCGATGGATGGCCTCCCCAACCAGAAGACCGGCACCCATCGCTAGACCCTCCCATCGGTGGCGATGCGCGGATCATGGGCGCGCGCCACCATCCTCAGCGGCGTGCAGCCCTCACCCCTTTGTGCTGCGCGCCGCTTTCCTGTTTAAGCCTTCACAGGAGCGTTCCTTACCGTGGCCTTGGATGACTACCTGATCGACGCCGAGCCGTACTATCGCCCCACCGGCAACGAGGTTGCTCAGTTCGAAGCAGCGTATGGTGCCCGCTTGCCGGTCATGCTCAAGGGGCCCACCGGCTGTGGCAAGACCCGCTTCATTGAGCACATGGCATGGCGGCTGAAGCGCCCGCTGATCACGGTCAGTGCCCATGAGGACATGACGGCCAGCGACTTGGTTGGCCGGTTCCTGTTAGAGGCCGGCGGGACCAAATGGATGGACGGACCGTTGACCTTGGCGGTGCGCCAAGGGGGCATCGCCTACCTGGATGAGATTGTGGAGGCGCGCCAGGACACAACGGTTGTTATCCATTCCTTGACCGACGACCGACGAATATTGCCGCTGGAGAAAAAGAATGAGTTGGTCCGGGCGCACCCCGACTTCCATCTAGTGATCTCTTATAATCCCGGATATCAGAGCGTGCTTAAGGACTTGAAGGAGAGCACCAAACAGCGGTTTTGCGCCATCGACTTTGGCTATCCAGAGACCAGCATCGAGGCAGAGATCGTCGCCCGCGAGGCCGGCTTGCAGAATGGTGCCGCCGCCAAGCTGGTGCAAATCGCCCAGCGCTCACGCCACCTGAAGGGGCATGGGCTGGAGGAGGGGGCTTCGACACGAATGCTGATCCATGCGGGCAAGCTGGTTGTCGGCGGTATTCCGCTGCCGGAGGCCTGCCGGTTGGCCATCGTGCAGCCCATTACGGATGACCCGGACGTCCGCGATGCGCTGAGCCACGCCATCGATGCGTGCTGCTGAGCCGGACCGAGGGACGCACCAGCATGGCCGCCAAGGATAGGAACTTCTTGCGATTGGTGGGGGAAAGCCCCGATCAGGATGCCCTGGCCCCGGCCCCGTCAACACTGGCCGCGCAATCCTTTCCCGAGCCCTACACGGCCCCATGGTTGCGCGCTTGCCGGCGTATTCGCGGGGCCGGCTATGGCGAGGCCATTGTGCAGGCGTTCGAGCGAGCGGCACCTGCGTGCGCCCTAAAGGTGGGGCCCGAGGCGGCGCTCAAACTGACGGAGACGGTGAGTGCCGTCGCCATTAAGGCGGGGCGTTTGGCGGCCGAGACGCTGTGCCAAGTGGCGCCCGTGGCCGTGGACCGCTTGGCCGCTGATCACCAGCGATTTCGCAGTTGGCTGTCTTTGATGGAGCGATTTGCCGTCCTGGCGCCGGAAAGCAGTGTGCTCGTGTTGCAGCGCACAGATATGCTGTTGTCGACGCTGCGCGGCGTGGCGGCTTTGGAGGCATGGCTGCTTGCCGGTGTTCGCACCAGCGGCGACGATGCCGACAAGCGTTTAGCCTTCTTCAGCATGGAGAGTGTCGACGCTGAGCGCTGGTTGCAGCGCGAGGCAGGTGAGGTCGTTTTTGCTGATCAAGAGCGGCGGATGAAGGCTTATCTTGCGGCATTGTTCGGCGTGCGGGTTCCGGTGCGCGAGCCGGCCAGCAACGCGCCGGAGGCATCCCGGCGCCGCGCGGGCTTTGCCCCCGGTTTGATCCGGATGCCGCCGACTTTTCCTGGATTCCGCGGCGCTCAGGCTGAGGCAATCTTTCGGGCGGCCTTGGCCCACATCGGCGCGCACTACAGATTTGGCGGGCCACCGATAGCGGTGGGCAAACTCAAACCCGTCCAACTGGCTCTGGTTGGTATCGTGGAAGATGCACGGGTGGAGCACCTGGCGATGGAAGAAATGCCAGGATTGGCGCGGCTCTGGCTACCCTTCCACATTGCCCAGGCAACGGGGGCGACCAATGCGCCCTCGCTATTTGCGCGTCTGGCCCGCAGCCTGATCGACCCCCACTTCCACGATCCAAATGCCTGGGTGGCCAAGGGCCAGGCGATGTTTTTCGACAATCGCGCCCGCTGGGGTGACCCGTCGCTGTCCCGTCATATGGGCAACCTGCTGGGCAACGACTTGGGCCAGATGCGCGTACAGTTCAACGCCAAAACCTATGTTGTCGAGCCACCCTATCGCGATGACGGCCTCGGGCTGTGGGCGCCACCGGAGGACGAGCCGCCCGCCGAAGAGGATCAGGCCGAAGTGATCCTGGATAGCGTGCGTCTTCAGCAGACTGAAGATCCGGAGGACGTGCCGGATCGGGAGCGGGAGGAGACCGAGCACCAGGAGGAGGCGAACCGCGCATCAGCAGCCACCCTGGACGCCGACCAGGGCGTGCCGGTGGCCCGGTATCCAGAGTATGATCATCTGACCGGACGCGAGCGGGCCGAGTGGACCACGGTCTTGGAGTATCTGCCCCCCCCAGGCGATGCTGGCGGTGTTGGACAAATTCTGGCCCGGCGGGCAACCCAGGTGGCCCAGCTGACGGCTCTGATCCGGCAAGCCAAGGTTAGCCGTGCCCAGCGACAGCGCCGCCAAGCCGAAGGGGAGACCCTGGACCTGGATGCGGCAATCGAGGCCACAATCGACCACCGTGCGGGCCTCACCCCCGACCCCGGTGTCTATCAGACCATGGCCCGCCGCCATCGTGATCTGTCTGTTCTGGTGCTGATGGACATCAGCCAATCCACGGCGGACAGAGTGATCGGCAGCACCCAAACAGTGCTGGAGACAGAGCGCGAGGCAACCGTGCTGCTTGCCCATGCGATGGATCAGCTGGGTGATCCCTTCGCCGTTGCGGCCTTTGCGTCCAATCAGCGCGATGATGTGCGCTACATACGGGTCAAAGACTTCTGTCAGCCGTTCGATGGCGCGGCACAGGCTGCGTTGATGGGCCTTAAGGCAGGCTATTCCACGCGATTGGGCGCCGCTTTGCGCCACGCTGGTGCGGACTTGGC
Organism: uncultured Rhodospirillales bacterium; assembly: GCA_964496805.1. Classification (GTDB taxonomy): domain Bacteria; phylum Pseudomonadota; class Alphaproteobacteria; order CAZCBM01; family CAZCBM01; genus CAZCBM01. Next base: position 19,113 of record CAZCBM010000017.1, read on the forward strand.
TCTTCAACAGACCCATCGCCGGCTAGTCCTGGTCATCACCGATGGGGAGCCCTCTGACCGGGATTGTCCCGATCCAGCCTACTTGGTGGCCGATGCCCGCCGGGCCGTGCAATCATTGGCCCATCGGGGGATCGATGTTTTTTGCGTCGGGCTGGATGGTACCGGCGAGAGCTACCTGCATCCAATCTTCGGCCGTCGCAACGTTGTCCAAATCGACCGTATCGACAGGCTGCCGGAAAGGTTGCCAATGCTGTATTTGCGACTGACCAGTTGATCCCCGAGGGGCTGTTGGAACGGCCTTTGACCTGCGGGGATTTCGAAGGTGAGCGAGATGTGAGGCACCCTGTTTGGCACCCTGAGGGCTGGTGAAGGCGGCCAGCCTTCATGTCTCGATCCCTGAGAGTTGATTTCGGATAGCGCATGGTGGCTGCCGTTTGCGTCGGCCCGTCCCGATGGGCCATGGCTGAGCGCTTCGGGGCCGATGTCCGCTCACATCAGGCCCAGGGCCACGGAGAGATAGGCAAGCCCGGTTTCCAGGTCTGGTAGACGCGCAAAGCGGGAGAGCGTGGCCAAGTAGAGTATGGTTATCACGATGCCCACGGGGGTGAACCACCGACTCTGCCAGACGCGGGACCATAGACCCGGACGACGGGCGGCCAGCCGGCGCCTGATCCGCCATCACCCAAATTCGGTCATAGCTCTGCAAATCTCTGACCCAATGTCAGAGATTTAAACCACCAATTGAGTAGAGGGTACCAGAATAGGGAGCTGGGTCAATCACAGCGCGGCCGCGCGCCGACAGACCGCCCTCGCGATCGATGAACAGGCTGGGCGCGGTGAACGGGATCGCGGGTCCCTGGACAAGGTCCGTCGGCGTCTCCAAGGTCAGGCTCAATGTCTCGCTGCGCTGATCCACCAGGGCCAGATCCTGCAGCGCGCTGGTGATGGTGGCAGTTACTAACTCGCGGCGCTTCTGCTCATAGTCGGCCTCGAGGATCATCTGGCCGTCATACCAGACCCGTGGCACCCGGCAGTCTCGCGTGCCTACGGTGTCGCCATCGCGCCTGGGATAGTCCGCCGCCGAGACACTGGCCGTGGGCGACCAGGTGTCCGCCTCGCCCAACCCATGGCTTAGGGTCGGCTCCAGCGAGCGCAGCTTGACCGCATAGCCCTTGGGTGGCCGGGCGCCATCCCAGGCCCGCTCGAAGCTGGCAGGCGTCAGCGTGTTGACCACCCGCTGGCCATCCGGCGCCAGACCAAAGCCCGCACGTAAAGCAGCACCGGCATCCACCTCGCCCAGGGCGTATTGCTCCCAATCGACGCTGATCTCCAGGTCGATGCGGGCGATGGGCGGCTCTGCGAGCCGGGTATCCCAGTCCTCGAAGACCCTGTCGCCGAGATCGATGATCCGCCAGCCCTCCAGGATGTCCGAGAGGCCAACGGCATGAGTGATCCGGTCCCAATGGGGGAGAGCCGACCGGGCTGCCAGGATCTCGGTGTCGCTGTCGCGATTGGCCTCTGGCACAAACAGGGGATCGAACCAGGGGCTGAGTTTGAGCGTCTCCAGCCACGCCTGATACTGCTCTGACCAGTCAGCGGGTTGGGCGATCAGTTCCAGCCGGACCGCTCCCGATTGGCGCGTCAGCGGCCATGTGGTCAGCCTTCCCTTGAACAGCGGCTGAACACCGTTGTCAGTCTCGACGCTGATCAGCGCCCATTGCTGGCGGCCTGTGCTGCCAAGGCCCGCGGCCGGGTCGGCGATCTCGATCTCAGCGCGGGCGAACTCCCCCTCGCTCTGGCTGATGGCCAAGGACAGGATCTGCTCATCCTCCCGGGCATGGGTGGCGGCGTCAAAGCTGTCCTGGAACTCGATCCAGGCGAAGAACAGGCGCCGGACCATCATGCCTCCTCCAGGGTGACGGTCCAGAGCACGCCGACTCCTGCCTCATCGGTCTCCTCGCTGCGGCTGATAACCCGCATGGTGAGCCGCGGACGATAGCGCACCAACGCCACTGCAGTGGCGAAGCTGGCGGTCTGTCCTGTGAGGCCGGTGATCGCAACGCCGGAGCCGTCCGTTGCCCAGGCCTGGACGCTGACCGCAACGGGCAGACGTTCCAACGCAACAGAAACCGCAGGCGGCGCCACGCTCTGGCTGAGGGTGGCCACGCAGTCCAGGGTGACCAGCGCACCGCGCCACAGTTGGGCCAGCCCCGGTGCTGCCTGGTCATCGCAGGTGAGGGTGGAGCGCAGCTTGCGGGTCGGCGCGCGGGTCAGGTCCACCAAGGCGCCATTGACCGTGCGCCGCAGCGGCCCGTTGTCGATGGGCTCCAGGGTTTGGCGCAGCCCACGCGCCGCCCCCGGCGGCAGCACGATGCCGTCGATGGCAAGGAGGGTCTCAGATGACATTGCCGTGGACAGTCCCTATACTCAGCCCATTGATCCAAGTAGGCCACTGCTCATGACCACCATCACAGTTGAACAAGCCAAGGCTGACCTGACGACGCTCATCGAGCGCGCCCAGTCAGGTGAGTGCATTGAATTTCTGAAGGATGGCCAGGTTGTTGCTCGATTGACCGGTGTTCAAGAGCGACAACAAAGACGCTTTGGTGTTGTAGAGGGTCACATCACAGACGCTTTCTTTGAACCCTTGCCAGAGACTGAACTCAAGGCCTGGGAAGGTTGATGCGCCTTCTGCTGGATACGCATATTTTTCTGTGGATGGTGTTGGACTCACCAGCCTTGCCGAAGCATCTGCGCGCGCCTTTGGCCGATCCGGAGAACGAAGCGTTCGTGTCGGCAGCCAGTGCGTGGGAGATCAGCACCAAGTCCCGTCTGGGTAAACTGCCCCATGCCCAAGCAGTGGCAGAGGATATCAGCGGCTGCGTTCGCGCTGCCGGCTTGGCGCCCTTGGCGATCACGATGCCCCATGCCGAGCGAGCAGGTGCACTGGCAAGCTCACATCGCGATCCTTTTGACCGTATGCTTGTGGCTCAGGCCCAAATCGAAGGTCTCACCCTCGTCTCTGTTGACCCCGCCATGGCAGAGTTCGATGTGTCGGTTCTTGATTGATCTCACCGATACCAGTCCGGCTTGTCGCCCGGCCGTGCGGCGGCCGAGCGGGCCAGGGCCTGCCGAAGCCGCTGCGCCTCATCCACCCGCATGGCGCCCTCAAACCGGCCCATGGGCAGGTTGAGCACCAGCGGCCGCAAAGCCAGCCCGCCAGCCCCACCCGTCTCCAGGCTGCGCGCGATGCCACCCGCCAATACTGGCATGGGCTCCACCAATCCGCCCAGCGCAAAGCGCGGTGCGGTCCTGGCATTCAGGGCGGTCAGGAAGCCCAGTCCCCACTGGCGAACCGCACGGGCATTGAGCACGAACTCACCCGCACTGAGCCAGGCCGGCACACGATCGGCCGTCGGCCCGCCCGGTCCACGCACCAAGCCGCCCCTCGCAAAACCCTGGGCGTCCCTGCCACCAGCGCGATTACCGGCGTCGGCCACCCGGCGCTCCAGGCCCAGCAGGTCCGAGAGCAGATTGCCGACCCAATTGCTGATGTCCCGGAACACGCCAATCGCATAATCCCGCCATCGGGCCAGTCTGGCACCAATGGCGTCCAGGCTGCCCGACCAGATGTCGGAGATCGCACCGCTCATCTCGCTCCAGGCCGAGCGGATCCACCCAAAGCCCGCGCGCAGCGC
>CAZCBM010000018.1:0-22170 GCA_964496805.1 uncultured Rhodospirillales bacterium
GAGGGTGTGTCTGAGGGTGTGTCTGAGGGTGTGTCTGAGGGTGTGTCTGAGGGTGCCCCGGCTGGACGTCCAGCGACAGGTCTTCAAGGGCAGGTTGATCCGGTCGCGACCGATAGGCGAACCGGATGCCGTCCAGCTTGAGCGCCGGTCTCTGCGGCATCACCGGTGCGGCGGCGGCACCCGTCTCCACCGGCGCTGACGCCGACGCTGACACCGGCGCTGACGCCGACGCTGACAGGGGGCTGGGCTGATCCACGATCTCGGGTTTGGTGTCCAGAAGTTCCAGCAAGCGCTCAGTGGCCCCGGCGGCCCGTTGCAGGTCGCCCAGGATCTCGCTGATGGCGGCCAGCGCCCCGGCCACCACCACGGCATAGAAAATGAAGGCGGACAACTCCCCGCCGGAGATGTCCCCCTCCAGTTTGGCGTGCCCCCCCACCCAGAGGATCAAGACCACGGCCCCAAAGGCCAGCATGATCACCAGGGCGGTCATGAGCGCGCGGGCCTTGACCCGCTTGCGGGCCGCGTCAAAAGCCTCCTCAACGGACTGGTTGAAGTGCTCGGCAATCATCGGCTCACGGGTGAAGGCCTGGACGGTGCGGATGCCATGCAAGCTTTCGTCCATCAGCGCCCCGACGTCTGCCACCTTATCCTGGCTCAGGCGGGAGAGGCTGCGCACCTTCTTGCCGAAGATGATGATCGGCACCACCACCAGCGGCGCCAGCAGGGCCACCATCAGCGCCAGTTGCGCGGAGGTGGAGATCAGAAGGATCAGCCCCCCCACAAGCATGATGGCGTGGCGTGCCGCCACCGATAGCGAACTGCCCACTGTGGTTTGCAGCACGGTGGTGTCTGCGGTGATCCGGCTGATGAGTTCACCGGTCTTGGTGGTCTCGAAAAAAGGCGGCGACAGGCGCAGCACATGGGCGAACACATCCCGCCGCAGGTCCGCCACCAGCCTTTCGCCCAGCAAGGTCACACACAAAAAGCGCACATAGGTGGCCCCGGCCAGCAGCACGATCAGCCCCAGCATCACGATCAGCGCCTGATTGAGCAAGCTGGCATCGCCTTGATCCCCCAATCCGCGATCCACCACCACGCGGACCGCCTGGCCCAACCCCAGGACCAGGCTGGCCGCCACCACAAGGGCGATTACGGTGAACAGGATCAGCCGCTTCTGCCCCCTGAGATAGGGCCAGAGAGCCGACAGGATGCGGATGTTCTTGGACTTTGGCGGCGGGCTGGAAAGATCGGTCACAGGCACTGTGGGGCTGAAAGGCGCTGAGCCATCAAGGGCTTGGGGCGGCCACGGGCAATTGGCCTGCAGCTTGATAGTATCGACGCGCCCCCGGATGCAACAGCCGCTCCAGCGTGCGGGGGGAGACGACATCCCGATCCAGGTTGAATAGACCCGGATGCTGGCGCTGGATCTGGGGCAACCCTTCCATCATCAGTTTGGTCAGATCGAAGGCCAGTCCCTCAGCAAAATCCGGCTGCACCGCCAACGCCACATAAAGGCTGAAGGTGCTGGTGGAGCCTGCCAAGCCATAGGCGTCACCGGCGATCTGGCTGGGCACCAGATACGGGTAGCGGCTGCTGAGCGCCGCGGCCATAGAGGGAGCGATGGAGACGAATGCCACCTCACACAGCGCCCCGATGCGGCCAAGGGAGCGGTTGGGGTGGGCGAGGGACAGTACCATGACCCCGACATCCTGACGGCACAGGGCCCCGGCGTCCCGCGGCCAGCGCAGGTCCTGCCATGCCTGTGATCCCTCGGTGGGTGGGGGGTCAAACCCATGGATGGCCCAAGCCAATTCCAGGGACTGACGCGCCTGTGGCCCCATCAGTCCCACGCCCCGCAAGCGGCCATCGGCCAGGGCATCGGCCATTTGTTGGAAGGTGGCGATGGCATCGTCCCGGCGCACCACCAGGGTCAGGTGTTCCAGGGCGAAGGCGCCCAGGACAGCCAAGTTGGCCCCGCTCTCCCCGCCGGTCTGGCTTGCGGCATACAGGACGTCACTGCGCAACAGGGCCAAGTCAGCGCGGCTGGCTTGCAAGGCGGCCAAGCTGTCCTGACTGCCAGTGGTGACCGCCAGCAGCGGCACGATCTCCGGTCCAGGATCGGCGGAGGCGGTGCGCACCACCCGCTGCAGGGCTCCCCCCAAGGGAAACGTCAGGCTGCCCACGGGGCCTGTTGCCAGGGTCAGCGCCAGTGGTTGAGGCGGCGGTGGGCTGGATGCAGGCGAGGCGTCCTGCGCCCAACAGAGGGACGGGACGCACAGCCACAGGATCAAGAGCCCCCATTTCCGGGGCAGGATGCGCAAACGCATGGGCCTCACAGGCTGTTGGTGGCCGTTACCTTGGCAATGGACCAGCCGCCATCGGCGGCGGGCATCACGGTGAACAACAAGGTGCGGTTCGCCGCCTCATAGTGTTCGGTGATATAGAATTGAACGAGGTAGCGCAGGGAGCCATCGGCTGCGGGCTCGCTGTCCTTGTCGGCGATATTGGCCCGGATGCCGGGGCCCGGCAGATTGGGCAGGACTTCTTCGGCCAGCCGACGGCGGGCCACCTCCTCGTGGCTGATGTCGTCATTCTGCTTGGCGATCACCCAACTGGGGCCGCCGATGAACTGCCCCAGATGATCATAGAGCCCCCCGCCTTGCAGGGCCTCCACCAAGAACGCGGCGGTCTCCAGATGAGGGTGGGCGTCGTTGGCATCGCCGCTGCACTGGGCAAAATCCACGATGTAGGCCTCGAAACCGCGGTTGGCGCCGCCCTTCTCCTCCACGCAGGTCAAGATGGGATTGGCGGACGAGCCACCCCCCATGAACACCACAACCGCCACAATGACAACGGCCACGGCGCCCACAACGCCGATCAGGGCTTTCGACTGCATGCTCACAACTCCCCGTTTTTGGCCTGTTTTGGGCCTCGTTCCCTCGCCCGAACACGGGTGTCTGGGGGTGGTGGACGGTGGCGCCGCGCAGCCTCGCCCCAGCGCGCTGTCCAACAGCCGTGGGTTATAGACCGGCCTGCGGGGGCAGGGGCAACCTTTTCGCGCCTGAAACCTTGGCTATATGACCAATAAACCCGTTCGAGGTGAAAGGATTGGCGTGATGGAAAAGGCCAGCAAAGGCCGCGGTCGCATTGCCTGGGTGACCGGGGCCAGCAGCGGCATCGGTGAGGCGACGGCCCTGGAGTTGGCCCGGCAGGGCTGGCGCGTGGCGATCAGCGCGCGGCAGGAGGCGCCGTTGCAGGCGCTGGCGGAACGCGCCTCTGGGCAGGTGCTGGTGGTGCCGTGTGACATCACCGACCGGGGCAGCCTGGATGCGGCGCTGGCCCAAATTGACCAAGCCTGGGGGCCGGTGGATCTGGCGCTGCTGAATGCCGGAACCTACACCAAGGATGGGTTGACGGATTTCGACATCGACAGCTTCAGCACCCAGGTGGAGGTCAACATCAAGGGCACGGCGCAGTGCATTGATGCGGTTCGCGGATCCATGATGGCGCGCCGATCCGGCCAGATCGTCCTGGTATCCAGCGTTGCGGGCTATCGCGGCTTGCCGGGCTCCCTGGCGTATGGTGCCACGAAGGCTGCACTGATCAACATGGCGGAATGCCTGTGGATCGAGGCCCGGCCCTATAACATCAAGGTCCAGTGCGTTTGTCCGGGGTTCGTCAAGACGCCCCTGACGGACAAGAACGCCTTCCCCATGCCCATGCGCATGGAGGTGGAGCCTGCGGCCCAGGCGTTGGTCCGGGGCCTGGACCGCAACAGCTTCGAGATCCGGTTTCCCTGGCTGTTCACGTTCATTATGAACCGGCTGCGCGGGCTGAATAACCGTCTCTATCTCTCCCTGGTTGCCTCTGGCCTGGGCTTCAAGAAGGGCAGCGCTCCACCGCGCGAAACCCAGCAGGCCCCGACGGAATGAGCGGCCCGCCATCCTCCTCCCTCAGTGACCTTCAGCGCTATGCAGCTTGGTGGGGCGCGATCTCCCCTGAGAGCATCGAGGCGGTGCCGTCTGTTTTCACCCCAGAGGTCCAATTCAGCGATCCGTTCAACACGGTCTATGGTCATGGGGGCATGCAAGCGGTTTTGCGTCACATGTTTGCCGGGATGCAGGACCCACGATTCGGGGTAACGGACATTGCTCCCGTGGACGGGGGCGGCTTCCTGAAGTGGCGCTTCCAGGCCACGTCCCGGCGAGGGGGGGTGGCGCTTGATTTTGAGGGTGTGAGCGAGGTGCGCCTTGGCCCGGATGGTCGTGTGAGACTGCATCGTGACTATTGGGACAGCAGCGGCCCGGTCTATGGCCAAGTGCCTGTTCTGGGCTGGGGCATTCGTCAGCTTCGTCGCCGGTTGGCCGTGGACCCTAAGTACCAGGTACCCTTGGCCCAAGGCCTCCCAGGCGACCATCAGCCTGATTGAGCAGGCTAGAGCGGGTCCCACCTACCTTGACCACCCCGCGCCCCTGTCCGGCCATCCACGGGAGTAGGATCGCAAGGGGTGGCCCAAAGGTGCGCCAGCAGGGGATCATCCGAGCGACCACCAAGAAACTACAGCAGGGGCGCCAATTCCAAATCGGTGTTCCCTGCTGTAGGCAGGGCGCGTGAAAAGCTCGGGAGCGCTCAGGGCAAATCGTTATCGTGCCAGTGTTGGGCAATCCAAGGCACGGCGCGCAGATGCTTGTGAGGACCGCCCGGCCAACGCCCCGCCGCGGCCTCGTCGGGGTTGGGGTGGCCATGAAACACTACGATGCGCGCGCCCTGGGGGATGCCAGCGGGCCACACCCAATTCTTCCAGCCGCCGATCCCGCCCGGCAGGCAACTGTGCTTAAAGCTCACACACCAGTCTGCTGGCCAGAAGGTGACTTCCTTCACCGTGCGGCTGACCACGGTCTGCTCGTTGGTGTGAGTCTGATACCAATGCTCAAAGGGCTTGGAGCGGAAGGTGTCCAGCACATAGCCGTGCTGTCCCGCCTCAAACCGGAAGACCGAGGAATTGCCCACCCCACTGCCCATCTGGGTCCAGTTTTCGATAATGCAGAACTGACCCGGATGCTCAAATAGCGGGTCCAGGCTGTCCACGATGATCAGGTCGATGTCCAGAAACAGAGTCGGCCCCTCCAGGTCCGCCAGCGGGCTGGTGAACAGGGCCAGCTTGCGCCAGGGTTGCTGGCCGCGGTGGCCCGGCAATTCCACCTCTGGGATGGGGCGGGTCTCAATGTCCGGGTGCAGGGGGTCTGGGCTATCGGTCAGACAGACGAAGCGGAACGGCTGGGAGAGGTGACGCCGCACCATGGCATAGAGGCGATTGACATAATGGGGGCCGTAGACGGTGCCCCATCGCATGCAGATGACATTGACCATGATCGTCTCTGTGCGCCTCGGTGCGTTTTGGTGCGCCTCGGTGTGCTTCGGTGCGGCTTGGGGTACCCTGGCCAAGGGGCCGGGGGCTGGCAGCGCAGGCGAGGACCGGTTAGGAAAAGCGGGCAGGCAGCGGGCTTGCCCCGACACCGGGGCGGGGTCTACATCACCCGGTCTGTTTTGGAAAGCCGCCGGGCCGCGTGCGCCCCGCGACGGCCTCGCTTTTCTCCCCCCCTCCGTGGAGCCAGCCTGCCGGTGAAGCGCCTGTCCTCACGCTATCTGACCTGGTCTGCGGCCTCCGGCGTGGCCCGCGTGGTGCCTGCCATGCACCGGGTCATGCCGCTGTATCGCGACCTGACCCCGGCCACCATGCGCGGGCGGGTGAGCCGGTGGATCGACAGTGAACCCCTGTGCCTGACGCCAGGGCAACAGCGGTTCGCGGCGCAGTTGCCCCATCAACTGCCGGACCCGGTGACGCGGGAGATGCAGTTGATCTCGCTGGATGGGGTCAGTCTGGTGGGGCGCACCGGGCGGGTGCTGGACGAGGCGGCGCGGGCGGTGCTGTCCTTTTCCACCAGCTTGGACCGGGTCACATACAACGACCTCCGGCCCATGCCCTCCCGCCTGGTGGAGCGTGAGGGCGGGCCCTGGTTCAGCCTGCTGCATTCGGCCGTGGGGCACCGGCACCTCTTCCATTTCCTGTTTGATCGCCTGCAATATGTCCACGGCTGGCTGCATCGGCTGGGGGCTGCGGACCGGGCCGAGCCCACGACGGTGCTCACCAACACGGACCTGCCGGGGTTTCAACAGGATGCCTGGGCTGTCCTGTGCCGTCGTCATCCCTGGATGAGCCTTCAGGCCGTGCCCGCGGGGGAGCGTTGGGCGCTCAAGGGCTTGCACCTGTGCGACATCCGACAGCCGATCAAATCCACCTTCTGTGACCCGGATTTCATCCCCTTCCTGCGCGGGCTCTACTTTGAGGCCTATGGCATCGATCCGCAGCAGCCGGGATGGCGCAAGCTCTACATCTCCCGCAGCGATGCCAAGAAGCGCCGTCTGGTGGATGAGGTGGGGATGGAGCGCGCCCTTGGAGCCTTGGGTTTTGAGAGTGTGGCGCTGGCCCGGCTGCCCTTTGCTGAGCAGGTGCGTTTGTTTGCCGAGGCGCGGACGGTGGTGGGCGCGCATGGCGCAGGACTGACCCACATGGCGTTTGCCCCGCCCGGTGCCCGATTGGTGGAACTGTTCCCCTCCACCAAGATCAAGGACACCTATTTCTTGCTGAGCCATCGCCGCGGGCTGCCCTACCGAGGGGTCATCGGCGGCGCCGGGGACCGGCGGGAGTGGTTCGACCTGTCGCCGGGGCCCGTGATTGAGGCGGTGGAGAGCCTGGGGCCGTAAGGCAGGTTTTGCCCAGTCAAAAGGTGGCCTTTCCCGGCTTCAGAGCCTGTTAACGGGGGGCGCGCAGCGTTGCGGGTAATTGGTGCGCAAGGACCTGCTGCCTTGGCAGGGTCGCCGCCGATCCGTGTTGAGGATTCCCCGCCCATGGCCTCTGAACGTCGACGCCATCCTCGTTTGTTTGTTGAAGGTCTCTCGCTGTGGATCGAGGGGACCCGGCATGAGATCATTGACATCTCGGTCAATGCTGTGCGGGTCACCTATGCCGATGAAGACCTGATGAAACGGTGGCAGGCCCATGGGTTTGGCGCGCGGGTGCGCATGGTGCTGAAGGCTGGGCCACTTCATCCGCCGTTGGAGGTGGCGCTGTCGGGCACCCTGGTTCGTTGGGACGGGAATTTCGCCGTCTTTGCCTATGTCCACACAGACCCGCATTGGCAGCAGACCCTGGACCGCTATGACACGGCGCTGGCCAGTGTCGAATTGGCTGACCTGTTTTAAGGCGGGGTCAGCTCATGGATCGTGCAACTCTCAACTATCTTTTGTCCTCCGGTCCGTCGCGGATGTTCAACCTCTGTCGCCGGCTGCGCGAAAGCGTGCCTGAGGGGGAGCCTCCGCTACAGCCACCCTTTGCGACGGAATGGCTCAACCACAGCATCATTTTCAAATATTTTGATGAGAGTGACCGCACGCTGAGTGAATTGCGGGATGACCAGTTTCCGACTTTGGTTTTTCTTCCCTATGATCCGCTCCGGCCTGCGGAGGGCGGTGAGTCCTTCTTCTTTACTCACCGCAATCTCGATGAGTTTTTTGCCAGCCGCACGGAAGCAGATCCAAAACTGCGACCCAAGCTTCTTCAGGATCGCCCGCTACTAGACATATTCAATAGCCTGCCGACCTTGAGCCCCTTTCTGATTGCGGAGCAATTGGATCGGCACCAGCTAGGAACGGATCGGCGATTACTGGCCTTGCCCATGGAGTTCAAGGTCCGCATTCGGGACCGTCTTGCGGCCCGCCTGCGCCCGTTGGTCGTCGCGGCTTTTGGTGAGAATAATAAGCGCTTAGGTGCGGCGATAGAGAGTTTTGTTGACAAGCTTGTGGAGGGCAATGATCGTGATGGTCTTGAACCCCTCATTTTGGCGCTTCGACTGGACCCAGAGACAGCATCCCAAACATTTCAAGCTTGGGTGGGGATCACGTATTTTGAAGAGGAATTTCATGCGCTGCAAAGTTCATTGAAATCATTTGTGACGTGGCTGGGTCAGTATGGTTTGCCTAGGGAAAATTTACCCCGGGATCTGCGCCTTCATTTCGATAGCCTCAAAAATAATCTGAGAGGGCGTATCCGTGAAGACTGGGAAATGTCTAAGGAAATACTCACTGAATACCGGGAGAGTTATGGTGAGCTGCTAAAGATGCAAAAACCAAAGCGTTTTGTTGCATTCTTGGGTGGTGCAAGTCGAAATTATGGCTTGCTGGGCGATGTGCTGGGGCGTTTGGAGCAGATCATCAGCTATTGGCGGGATAAGAAAAAATCCTACGGTGGCCAGGCGCTGCCCTATGAGGCTTGTGAGGAATTCTATGGCGTGATGAAGCAGAGTTATATTTCTGTTTCACGCAAGGCGCAGAGAAGAAAAATGCAAACCCAGCATGAGTTTGTCTGAGGGGTAGTGGCAGATGATGATGTGGCATCAAAAGACCGACCGTCGGAAGTCCCCTCGGATTATCGTAGAGGGCCTTGAACTGCTGATCGACGGCGTGGCTCACAAAATTATTGATCTTGCCAGCCATTCGGTGCGCGTCACGTTTGCCAATGGCGAAAATGCTTCAACTTTCTCCCTCGCGGGGGCGGGCACCGTTCACCACCTTCGATTTCTATCAAAGGCAGGCTACCTGCCGATTGTGGATTATGCCTGCCAGGGGTCAGTTATTAGAATCGACGATAACTTCCTTGTCCTGGAATACGTCAATGAAAGCGATACCTGGATCGAGACGATATGGAAATTTGATACCCTGCGCGCCAGTGCTCCATTGATCGATATCGAGTGAGGTACACATGGACCGTACGACACTTGAGAGTTTGCTGAGCAGCGGCCCATCGCGCAAGTTTGATATTTGCGGTCGACTCTCTGAATTGAGAGATGATGAGGTGTCCGTTCAGCCACTTTTCGACACTGATTTCTTGAATCAGTGCATCGTATTCAAATTCTACGATGAGCATGATCGGCATATCAAGCAGATACAGGCTGGGCGCTTCCCAACCCTAATCTACTTTCCATATGATACAGAGCGCCCCCACGATGGTGGGGAGAGCTTCTTTTTCGCCCCCAGCGCCTGGCAGAGTTTTTTCTACAATAAAACGGACGGCCGCCCCGATATGGCGGAGCGCCTGGAGAATGACTACGCCAAGCTGAGTGTGTTTGGAGAGGTGCCGACCCTCAGCCCCTTCCTGCTGAGCGAGGCGTTTGAGCGCAATGGGCATGAGGTGGACGATCGCCTGCTGGCGTTGCCGCCAGAGATCAAGGCCCGCATTCGTGAGCGCCTCTATACCCGTCTGCGCCCTCTGGTGGTTGCCGCCTTTGGGCAAAGCCGCGTGCGGGTGGGCAGTGCGGTGGAGACCTTCGTCACGAAGATCGTTGAAAATGCGGAAGACCCGCAACTGCATCCTTTGGTGGAGGCGTTGCGGATCAATCCAGATCAAGCGCCGGAAACCTTCATCTCTTGGACCGGGATCACATACTTCGAGTATGAGTTCCATGTTATCCAGCAGAAGGTTGGTTATTTCATTCAGTGGCTCCGGAAATATCCGCTGCCGCGGGAGAATCTGCCGCGGGAGCAGCGTATATACTTCCGAGAGGCTGCCGATCGTTTGCTGAGGCAGGTGCGGAAAGACTGGGGTGATGCCCGGACCATTCTGTCCGAGTATGCGGATAGCTATGCCAAGCTTCTGACCGAACGCAAACCCAACGTGTTCGTGGCCTTCCTCTCAAACGCGCGATATTTCTATTGGCAACTTGGGGATATCTTGGGCCGTCTGGAGCAGATTTGCCTCTATTGGGATAAAAAGGCTCAGCGCTACAATCATAGGGCTTTCCCCTACGCTGTGTCCCTCGAATTCTACGAGATCATGAACCAAAGCTACCAGCATCGCCCTGCCTCCGGAACAGGCGGTGCTGGGGAACGGCAGGGTGACAACACCCAGCGCGAGGTCGTTTATCTGGACGATTGACTTGGCCGCGTGCTCCCCACCCCGGGGGGCGTGCGACTGGTGCTGACCCTGTTTTGCTGCAACACCCTTTAGCGACAGAGGTCCCCCAATAGACCCAGTTCCTGGTCAATGGTGGCTGCCCAGCCGCTTTGGCGGCTGACCCGGGCGGCGGCGGCGGCCGATAGCGCCTGGAAGCGATCAGGGTAGCGGTGGAGCTCCTCGATGGCGTCGGCCAAGGCCACAGGGTCCTCCGGCGGCGCGAGGCAACCGCAACTGGTGTCCACGAACTCGGGAATGGCTGCAACGGCGTTGGTCACCGGCACAAGGCCGGAGGCCATGGCCTCGTCCCGGCTTACCCCCTGGGTGTCCCCGCGGGAGGGCACCAGGAACACCCCATGTCGGCGGTGCAGGTCGGCGATGTCCGTTTGGCGCAAAAAGCCTTGATGGATGGCCACGGTGGGGAAGGCCCGCAGCGGTGCCAGGGTGCGCTCAAACAGCGGCCCGTCGCCATGGAAGCTGAACCGCAGATGCTCAAACACCGGGCGGCGGGACAATTCCAGCACGGCCGCCACGGCCAAATCATTGGCATAGATGCGGCTGTGATAGGGGCGAACCGACAGGATGTGTCCACGCAACGCCGGGTCCTTGACCTGATAGCGGAACAGGTCGGTGTCGACGAAATTGTGGATGACCCGACAGCGGGCGAAATCCGGAGGGATCTCCAGATCCGCGCAACAATCCAGCAACTGGCTCTCAGAGATGAAAACGAAAGACAGCGACGGCGGTCCGTTCAGCATCAATTGCCGGAAGAAGCTCAGACGCTGGTCGCTGAGCGCTTGTTTTCGCTGACGCTCGGCGGTGGGCAACTCGACGAAGTCATGGTGGCGCCGGCCCCAGGCCTGTGCTTCGGCCCCATGGACCCAGACTGTCACCTTCAGCCGGTCGGCAAAGGGTTCCAGCACCTGCCACATGGCAGGATCCAGCATATGCACCAGAACGTGGTCATACTGGCCGCTGTCCAAGAGTGGTGACAGGTCCGCCATGGGTCCCTGAAACACGTTGACCCCCTCGAACTCGCGGAACTGCTTGGGGGCATCGCCCATCAGGCGGAACACGTCCACCTGTGTGCCAGCGCGCTGATAGGCGCGCAGGCGACTGTGCAGGAAGCCATATTTGTACAAGTCATCATAGTCTGGGTACTGCTTGGTCACCACCAGCACCCGGGACTTGGCCAACACCCGCGGCTGGCGATACTGGCCGGAGCCGAAGCGCAGGGCCTCCAGCGCCACGGTCCCGGCCCCCTCCAGCCGCAACCCCAGGCGGATCTGTGCGGTTTCCGTGGGCATGGATAGCCATCCCGGCCGGTCCAGGGGAAACATTTGATGGCTGAGCTTCTTGCCCTCGGCGGTCTGGTACTCAAACAGCAAGCGGGCGCTGAAGCCCTCCGAATGGGCGTTCTGGCGTGCGCCTTTCAGCGCGTATTCGCTGCTCAGCACCAGCCCCAGATCCTCCCGCGTGAAGCGTTTGCGGGCGTAGACATAGGCGTGGACGCCATCGCCCAACGCGGAGGACGCGCGAATGCCACGGGAACTGGTCTCCACCGTGATCGGGGCCGAGCCGGGCGCGGTCAACTGCATCCGGGCGGCGGGCAGGGTGATGGCACCTGGCATGGCGACGCTGCCACGGACCAAATCACCCTCGGTGAAACTTTCCGCCAGCGGCCAGATGCGCTGGTGCAGGGATTGCCCCGCCCGCAGGTCCCACAGCCCGGCGCCGCGATCGTAGTCGGCCCTGTCCTGGGCATCGGGATTATGGGCGCAATAGTCAAACTCGTCTGCGGCCAGGGTATCCTGGCATTGCCAGCGGGTCCCTTGGGTAAGGGATTGCACAACCCAATCCACTCGCCGGGCGGTGAGATGCATGAGGGAGCGGCGAGGGGCAGCGGCCGCGGTCGTCCAGGCCAAGGCGGGCCCCTCCTCCTGGCAGAGCTCGGCGGTGCCCTGGCGTCGCGTGAAATGGGTGGGCTTGGTTATACAACTTGCGCCGAACACCCTGGCCAGACGCTGCAACCCGGCCAGATAGTCCGGCCCATAGGCGTCTTCCGGGTTCAACACCGCCACCCAGGCTGTCTGCTGATCCGCGACATAGCGGGCGAGGCGCTGGCCCAGAGCGCCTGCGCTTGGCAGGCGCACGCTATCTGTCTCGCCGATGCGGGAATCGAGGGTGGGGGCCAGCAGCAGCAATCGGCAATTGGCGTGGGTCTGAGCGGCCACCGTCTGCTCCAGGCGACGGGCCTGCGCCTCCGTCTCCACCGCAGCCACGCACAAGATGGGGTCCGGCGCACTGGGCAGCGGGGGCTGATCGGTGAGCTTGGCCAGCACATAGGCGATGCGGTGGGCATAGAGATGCTCGCTCAGCACGCTCTGCAAGCCGGTGCGGCTGATCTGTAGCCACCGCGCCGGGTCCTGCAGGGCCTCAAAGCGCTGGCGAATGGCCTCCAGGTTGTCCGACGCCAGGACCTGTGTGCCGAAGAAGTTGGTGACGCCTTGGCTGAAATTGCTCAGGGCCGGGGTGCCGCATGCCAACAACTCATACACCCGGCGGGCAAACATGCTCTGTGAGTATTTGATGCTGTTGAGATTGAGGTGGGCCAGATACCCCCGATAGGCCGTGGCCACTTCCTCGGCGGGCAGCGTACCCTGGATATAGGGCTGAAAGCGCTCCGGGAAGGTATAGTCTGGGTGCGGGTTATTGTAGTTCCGGTCATAGATCTCCACGCCGCAGGTGGCCTCTGCCGCCTGGATCAGCGTGTCCAGATCGCGCTGTCGCTCAAGATACTTCAGATAGTAGGCGCCGGCGAAGCAAGCCTTGGGCTTGCGGTGCGGGGTGCCCAGCGGATGGTGCACCTGGGGTTGAGCGGCGAAGGGCAGCAGGAACACCCGCCGATGGCCCACCTGGGACATGTAGCGCGGGATCGAGTCCATGTCTGTGGTGAACACGCAGTCCACCAGCTTGGCCAGCCCGATGAAGGTGTTGAAATGGACGGGGTCTTCCTTGTTCCAAAAGGCCACGGGGATGCCCAAGGCCCGCGCCCGCGCCAACAGGTCCAGCACCTCCTGGTGCAATCCGCTCACCAGGCCCTTCCAACGCCCGTCCTTGCCGCGCCAGGCGGATTCGATGAGCAGGAAGTCCGGCCGAGCCGCCTCCAACTGCTGCGCCCACTGTTCGGGGTCCAATTGGATCAGGCAGACCTCCGGACTGAGGCAGACCTCGGTAAATTCATCGACGATGGCCGCCACCACCAGGCGGTCAGGGTGCCGGTGTGGCTGTTCCCCTTGGGCCTGTGCGGTACCCATCCAACTCAGCGCCCCCATGGCTCTTTGTTCCCCTCTCATGCCATCAACCCGCGCAACAGCGGCGCTATGGGTCCGGTGGTGCTCTCCCAGGTTCGTTCCCCACGCACCCAGTCAGCCCCCTGTGCGCCCAGCGTCTGGCGCAGCAAGGGATCGGCGATCAGGCGCTCCACCTGGTCCGCCAGCGCTGACGGTTGCCCCTTGGCAAACAGCAACCCGGTTTGTTCGTCGCGCAGCATTTCCTGGAGCGGGGCGACGGTGCTGGCGATCACCGGCTTGCCCATGGCCAGGGCTTCCAGCGGTTTCAGCGGGCTGACCAATTCGCAGACGGGCCAGGGCTTGCGGGGAAAGACAGCGATATCAATAAGATCGTAGCAGGTGCGGACCTGATCAAAGGGAACGGCCCCCGGCATCACCAGCCAGTCGCCCAGGCCCTCCCGGCGGGCACGGGACTGCAGCGCCTGGGTGAGAGGCAGGCTGCCATCGCGGGCGGGCTTCTCCTGCCCCACCACCAGCACCCGCAGGCTGACCCCCCGTTGGCGCAGCAGGGCGCAGGCGCTGACCAAGTCGTCCAACCCCTCATAGTCCAAGATGGAGCCGATATAGCCCACCACCGGCACGTCGGCGGGCAGTCCCAGCTTCCCTGCCAAATCAGACGCCGGCATCGACCGTGGAGCCGCGTCCTGCTCAGACTCGTCCTGCCCAGGCCCGTCCTGTGTCAGGCCCCGCAGACTGGGGAGCGCTTGGCGGGGCTCGAACTGGCCCGGGTCGATGGCATTGGGCAGCAGGCTGATCGCCTCCGCTCGCACGCCCCGATTGACCAACTCCTCCGCCATGCTGCCGGTGAGGGTCAGCACCTGATCAGCGGCCTGGGCCACGGCGCTCTCCAGGGCCTGTTGCAGCTTGAAGACCGGGCGCTGGCGAAAGGCGACATCGCTGTTGGCCTGGGTGATCTCCCAGAAACCCCTGACCTCATAGACAAATTTCAGGCCCAGGCGGCGCGCTGCAATCAAGGCGGGCAGGGCGGTGCGCTCATTGCTGGCAGCCATAACCACCGCCGGGCGTTCCTCCCGCAGCACAAGCTCAAGGGCTTCAGCGGCCAGGCGAATGGCGTCATAGGGGGAGGTGGCGGCGCCCTCAACGCTGTTGAGGATGTGGCGGTGCCGGATGCCATCCACGGTCTGCTCGGCGGGGACATCCGCAGGGGTCAGGTCCAAGCCGTCGTCCAGCGGAAAGCCCGGCCGGGTGATGCAGACCACGTCCAGCCCCTGGGCGCGCAGGCCGCGGGCCACCCCCAGGCTTCGGGTGGCATAGCCATTGACGCGGTGGGGCAGGCTGGCACTCAGGATATAGGCGACTTTGCCGGCGGTGGGATGCAAGGCCAGGTCCTGCCGCGGTTCCACCAAGCTGAGGCCTCGCAGCCGATAGAACGGGGCTGTGCGCAGCGCATCCAGGGCCTGTGCGGCCTCCGCATCACTGTCCCTCAGCGCTTCGGGCAGGCGCTCCCACCGGTCCAGGAGCGTGCCGGCAGCGTGATAGGCATTGGCCTCCAGGGCAGACCAGAAGGCTGCGCGCAGACCCCCAGGGGTGGGGTGTAAGCCCACGGCTGCCTCTGCCAGGCCCAGGGCTGCGGTCGGCTCAATGGGTCGCAGGGTGCGGGCGAGGTCTGTCAGGGCAGCAGCCAGGCCGCCAGGATCATCGGGATGATCGGGCTCCAGATGCTCGATGATGGCGGCTGCTCCGCCTTGGCGCCACAAGGCCAGCAGGTGCATCCCATCCCGTCCCAGGGCTGCGGCCAAGTCCGGGGCCAGCGGCGGCGGCGCGGTCCCGGGCTTGGGGGTAGCGGTGGGGGTAGTCTTGGCCCTGGACGCGGTTCCGTCCGCATCGTCCAGAAGCGCGCTGACCGCAGGGGGCAACAGGGCCCGCAACCGTTTTTGGGCGCTGGGGAACAGGCGCTCGGCCTCCAGCAGGCCCATGACGCCGTCCACCCCCTGGTCCTGGTACCGGCGGTGGACCTCCTGAGGGTCCACAAGGTGCAGCATTTGCAGGCTGCGTTGGGCCCGGCGCTCGGCACGGCTGCGAATGTGTTGGCGAAACAGGGCGATGTTTCTTGGCAGGCGCAGCAGCCCCCTCCAGGTGCGGCACCGCATCAACAACTCACCCAGGCGATAGGTGATCGTGTCTTCTGTGTTCAGGCGGGCCGACTGGGCGGTGGCGCGGAGGCGTTGTTCATGGCGCAATTGGGCGGCGCGGCCATCAGTGCGGGCCCTGTTCAGGGCTGCGGTGGTGGCTGTGGCGGCTTTCTGGATCTTTTTCGCCTCGGCCTCCGCCTTGCGGGCCCGGGTCAGGGCAGCGTCCCGTTCCTGCTGGATGGTGGCAAGGCTGGCCTGAACCTCCCTCAGCAGGGCTTCGGCCTCCTCCGCGCGCCGGTCCCGTTCCCACAGGGCAGTGCGGGTGCGCTCCAGACGGGCTTCTGCCCGTTGCAACTGTCGGCGCTCCTGATCCAACTCAGCGTACAGCGACTCCAGTTCTTGCAGACGTCGGTCCAGCGCCCCCCCCAACTCGGCCATCAGCGGCGGTGCCCCGTCCAGGGCATGGGTAAGCGCTTGGCCGCCCTGGCCCCGCCGGCGGTTGCCACCCATCAGCGCCCGTGCCTCGTCCGGGCGGCTGAGCAGCGTTGCGGTGCTCTGCGCCAGGGTCTGTTGCAGATGATCGCGCAGCAGAACGGCCTGGGCCGGGCCGGGCAGGGTCAGGGCATGGCTTGTGGCGCCACCTGTCTGATCGGCCGGTGCGGGCAGGGTTGTCTGCGGTGCCTGGGTCATCACGGCAAGGTCCCGTGTTGAAGGAGGAAAGGGGGGGCAGGCACTGTCCAACCGGTCGCAGCCAAACCCAGGGGCAAGTTTCATGCCAGAGGGGTTAACGCCCCCTTGCTCCGCCCCTGATCCGTTTGGGCGCGGGGGCGTTGCTGGACAGGATTGGGAGCCGGCTGTTAAGAGGCCCCCCAGGCCCGGTTGCCCGTCCCGTTCGGGCTGGCTCCCTCCTTCTTTGTGTCGTCTCCCCAGGTTTTGCCCATGACCGCCCGTCGCGCCCCTGAGGCAACATCTGTTCGCCAATCGCTCCTGGCGGACAGGATGGTCAGCTTTACCGATGCCACCGGCGCCTGGCGATTCGCCGGCGCCGAGGGGGAGTTTGTGTTTCAGTCCATGCAGGACAGCGGTGCCCTGTTCGATCGCGCGTTGCTCGATGCCCTGGACTTGGTCGATCTGCGTCGCGGTCAATTCGTGGACACAGCGCCCCAGATCGGTACCCACGCGGCCCACTTCGCGCGGGTCTTGCGGCGTCAGGTGACGATCTTTGAGGGCAACCCGGAGCGTTCTGCGACCCTTACCCAGACCTTCGAGGACAATGACTGCGCCGCCCGGGTGCGTCTGGTGCCGGTTGCGGCCGCAGAGCGCTCAGCCTGGGGATGGTGTGAGGTTGATCCAACGGACTGGCGGCGGGTCACAAGCTATGAGGCGATGACGCCGCGCGGTCAGGCCACCCGTGTGGACCTGGGCGCGGTGGACACCTATGTGGCCGGCGCTGAGCCGGTCAGTGTGCTGCGCGTTCATTGCAGTGATGCGCGCATGGCCGCGCTGGAGGGGGCTCGCGACACCCTGCACCGCTGTCGGCCCGTGGTGTTGGCAACGGCAGATGGGTTGGCGGTCGGGGATATTCTGGAGTTCCTCAGCCCCTATAACTATGCCGTGGCGCACGTTCCCGGGGTGACGGACACCTTTGTTTTCCTGAACCGCGAGTACTACCGCGATGCCATCGACCTGTTGCACGCCCGGACCGTTTGGTACCTGCGCCAGCAGGCGCGACAGGCTGATCCGGGTGCTGATGAGGCAGCGGTGCTGCGTCAGAGCGCTGAACTCGACCGGCTGAAGGTGGCTAGTCTGCGTCTGTTTGAGGTGAATTATACCGTTGGGCGCGATCTGCAACGCGCACAGTCGGAGGTGGCGGCCCTGCGTGCCCAGGCCGGCCGGCTGCACAAGACCTTCGATCAGCTTATGGCTGTCTTCGATGCACCCTTGACCCAGCCAGACGTCGCTCGGCCCAAGGCTCCCTTCGTGGCCTTTGATCGGCGCGTGGCAACGGCGGTGAAAAAGAAAGTATCGGCTCAGCCGCGCTTTATTTTGCCGTATCTGGTGAAGAAGGTGGAGGTGGATCGCCCAGTGCGCATTGGCATCGCCAGTACACCGGATCGGGCCACCTCATTGATCTGGGCCATTCAAAGCCTGCTGGATCAGGCAGACGAGATTTGTGTCAGCCTCAATGAGTATGCGGCAGTCCCGGATCACGACTTCCCCGACAAGGTCAGGTTTGTGCTGAGGGGTAATGCCGGCAACCGCGCCCGATTCTCTTTCCTCACCGATGATTTTGACGGATATTATCTGACGTGTAGTGATCGCATCGATTACCCGTCCTACTATGTCCGGTCTTTGATCCAGTCGATCCAGCGATTCGACCACAGGGTCATTGCTGGATGGCAGGGTGCCGTGGCCGGCCTCGCCGCCGCCCCAACCCAAGCCACGGGCGATGGCGATCAGGCGGGGGCTGCCCCGCTATGGGATCATCACACGGGCGAGTCCCTGCAGATATCAACACAAGTGATGCATGTGTTGGACACCGGCAGTCTCGGCTTCTGTGCTGAGTTTGTGCGCCCGCCCTATGAGGTCTTCTCCGCCCCTCATCAGACAGAAACCGACCTTGCCCTCTGGGGGCAGGAGCAAGAGATCCCGTTCGTCCTGGTCCCCCATCTGGGGCAGGAATTGGCGACCTTGGACCATTTGAGGCAGGAGGTGGCCCGGACCACGGGGGACGAGGACAGCACCCCGGACAGCGACGGCGCCGGTGGTACCGGGACGGCGAGTGGTTGGCACCGGCCTCTGGCTGACCGTGTGTGGCAGCGCCATCGGCCACCAGCCTTGAAACGCCGGGCCCTCTTCCTGGGGAGGGTCTCGCCGGAGCGATGGGTCAAAGGCGGCATCCATGCCAGTTGCGTGATGATGATTCGGCAACTGGAACGGCAGGGCTATGAAGTGGAGGCGGTGGACCTGGAAGCACCAGCCCCCGTGCTCCGACAGGTGTTGGCCAAGCCCTTCGACTTTGGACTTGTCTATAGCGGGGACTTCACGGCCCAGGATTTTGCGGCTGTGCAGGCGGTGGCGGCGGCAAACATTCCCCGCTCATTCCCGATCTATTTCAATCCATCGTTCAATTTGGACCCGGCGCGGACGGCGGAGATCGCCCGTTTCGCAGCACTTTTGCCGCCGCAGGATGGGTTTTTCGTGTTCACCCGGGCGGCCAAGGATCTGCTTGGCCAGGCCGTGCCGGAGCGGCCGTTGCTGGTGGTGCCAAAGACCATCAAGCCAAGCGATCCCAATCTGTCCCACCTCAAGACGAGCCCGCCGGAGGGCAAGCAGATCTTCCTTGGGGATCTCGCCAAACTGTTGGACCCCTCCCTTACGCCCACCGCACAGGCGTGGTCCCAGCGCCTGAGCGATCGCTTCGGTGCGCAGGCCATGACCGTGGTGGAGCAGGCCAAGACTGATCGTCCCCGGACCTTTCTGGAAGGGGTGAAAATCCTCCCCCATCAATCCGCCATTCTGGATGCCATCAAAAAATGCCGGGTCTATGTGCATCTCAGTCAGTTTTGTACCTTTGAGATGTTGCCGGTTGAGGCGTGCTATAGTGGCGTTCCGGTCGTCTACATTGATATGCCCCAGTCGCTGAACACCTATATTGGGGATGCGGGCCTGAGGGTGAGCAATGAACAGGAATTGGAAGAGGCAGTTTCTTTGTTGATGGAGAATGACGAGGCTTGGCAAGCCTACAGTGCCCGGGGAATATTAAAGGCCAAAAGCATGGACTGGCAGTGTTTGGCATTTGAGTTGGGCCTCAGCCTGCGGTCCGAACTGGACCGCTGAGCGCTTGGGTCGCCGGGGCGTGGCTTGCCAGCCCGTGCGGTGAGCGTTAGAGCCATTCGCTTGGTGGAGGGGCCATCGCCATCCCTCGCCGCCTCCGTCCCTCAGCCTTCAACCATGGCCTTGTATGCCCCCGCCTGATCGCCAGGATGAGCCCGCCGCGCTGCGTCAGCAGGCGCACGCCACGTTGCAGGCGGCCCGCGAGGCAGCGGCCACGGCCACGGCCGGCGGCGACGCTGCCGCGGCCCTGATGCGCCATCTGGATCAGGTGGGGCAGTCCCTGGACCATTGGGCTGAGGCAGAGCGGGCGGCCCGCGCGGCGGTCCAGCGCCAGTTGCTGCGCGAACGGTTGCGGGGGGATTTTCTGTCCCGCCGGTTGCACACCCTTTACACGCGGGGGCCGCGGCGCTGGTTGAGCCGCCTGATGGCGCTGGCGGATCGGTTAGGCCTCGCGCGTCGCTACGAGACCTGGGAGGAATTGCGCGAGCGCATGGATCGCCGATTGCGCGAGCGCCTGAAGATGGAGTTGGCGCGGCTGGCCTATACACCGACGCTGACACCGGATGAGCCCGCGGCGCCGCTGGATGCCCTGGAGGGGGCTCCCGTCCGTTTGGGCCAAGGTGTCCCCACTGGGGTGACCAGAGCGCGAACCGATCCCGTGCGGGTGTGCATCGCCTCCTTGCAGAGCCGGGCCGAGGCCGTGGTGGCGGTGGTGGACAGCCTTTATCACCAGGCTGATGAGATCTGGGTTTATCTTAATGACTACGAGGCGGTGCCAGAGGGCCTGAAACGGCCCAAGGTTAAAGCGATCTTGGATGCGCCGGATTTGGCGGATCGCTCCCGCTTTCTGGGCACACAGGATTTCACCGGCTACGCCATCCTGTGCGACGACGACATCCTCTATCCGCCTTATTACGTGGATCATCTGATCGACGGGATAGAGCGCTACGGCCGCCAAGCCGTGGTGGGCTGGCATGGCTCCCTGCTGGGGGAGCGGTTCCAGGACTTCTATGATCCCCGCTCCCGCCGAGTCATCACGTTCAGCGAGGCGGTGGCTGAGGATACGCCGGTGCATATCTTGGGCACCGGCTGCTGTGGCTATCATACAGGGGCCATCCAATTCGCCCTGTCGGATTTTCCTGAGCCCTGCATGTCCGACATGACCGTGGCGCGGTTGGCGCAGCGGCGGGATCTGTCCCTGATCGTGCTGGCCCATGATGGGGGGGAGGCGCAACCCATTGAGGTTGCCGGGGACTCGTCCATCTATGCCCAGAGCCTCCATCAGACTGGGGGGCATATGGATACCCGGGCCCTGAAGAACCGATGGGTCACTGAGGAGGCTCCGTGGCGGCTGCCGCCGGTGATTCCGGCGTGGACACGGGACCGGTGGCGGGTGCTGGTGGTGGGCAAATTGGAGGCGGAGCGGTGGAAGCCCGGAGGCGTTTTTCGCAGCGGGCACATGCTGATCGACAGCCTGCGCGTGCTGGGACACAGTGTTGTGCCAGTGGACCTGGAGGATGCCGAGACGTTCACCATGGGAGGGGAAGCGTGGCCGGATTTGGCCGTGTTCTATCCCGGGGGGCCGGCACAACCAAACTTCGCCTCGGCGGAGGCCCTGCTGCTGAAGGTGCGGGCCAAGGGTGTGCCCTGCCTGGTGAACCCGGCCCACAATGGCACGCCAGAGCGCACCGCCTGGCTGAAAGAGCGGCTGCGGGCCTGGAATGAGGGGCCGGGCGCCCCGGTGCGGGCGATGCTGTTCACCCATGCCGCGGCGGCAGACCCGGTGTGGGGGGATCTCAGCCCCATGGTGATGGCGGTGCCCAAGACCATCAATATTGCTCACGGCTTGAGCGCACGGTTCGAGCAAACCAGCGGCATTTTCCTGGGTGATTTGCAGAAACTGCTGGACCAGACGCTGACACTGGGGCCGATCGACCCCTGGCTTGACGCCGTGCAGGCGGTGCTGCCGGGCGTGGACCTGCTGACGGTAAGGCAGCATGGGGGAGAGATGGGGCGGGAACTGGGCGTCCAGGTTCTGCCCCCCACCAGCGGCCTCGTTTGGGAGCAGTTCTTGGCCGCGCGGCGCCTTGTCTGTTGTCTGACCCCCGGTGCCAGCTACGAGATGGTGCCGGTGGAGGCCGCCGCCATGGGCGTCCCGGTTGTCTACCGACCTATGACCCACGCCCATACCGAGGGGCTGAGCCTGTGTGGCGTTCAAGTGACCAGTCCAGAGCATTTCGCCCAGGTCTGCTACCAGCTTTACACCGATCAGACCCTGTGGATGGGCGCCAGCCAGGCCGCCCACCATCGCGGACAGAGCCAACTGATCGGCGCACAGCGTGCCTCCCTGCATCTTCACCTGCAACAGGCGATGGCGCCCTTATAGACCGCGCTGCGCTGAGAAAGAGCCCGCATCACCCCCCAGCCCTCACCTGGCCACCTATTGCGATGCTGCGATCGCGGGTGCCCGGGTGAATGCGGGCCGTGGTCAAGGGAGGAAGGGGGATAGGCCCAGGAGCGGCGGGTCCCAAAGTGGCCCCCGTCCCCCCCCCCGTCCCGCAGGGGGATCATCCCAGTGACCCCAAGAACGCGACAGCAGGGGCGACGATGGCCAATCGGTGTCCACCGCTGTCGTACTTGGTCCGTTGTCGCTGATCGCCGGTCCCGTGCGGTGCCTTATCCCAAATGGATCACGGGCCCGCCGGCAGCCTCGGCGTCAGCGGTGTCGTGGGTCACCAAAACGGTGGGCAGGCTGCGATGGACCACCACGCCAAAGACCAGGGCCCGGAAGCTGACCCGCAACGGCGGGTCCAACTTGCTGAACGGCTCATCTAGCAACAGCACTACTAGCAGTAACGTTCTTGCTGCACAAACTGCC
>CAZCBM010000019.1:0-9253 GCA_964496805.1 uncultured Rhodospirillales bacterium
CATACGCTGCGCCAATCTGGCCATTGGCCTGCTGGACCGGCACACCTTGGCCATCGTGACCGGGCTCAATGCCCCCATGCTTCAGGGGGTCTTGGAGGCGCGCGCCACCGAGCCGCCTTTGGACCTTGCCGGCCTGGCGGAGGTGGCACGGATCGCCGGGCGCAACGGCATCAGCCTGATCACCGGCTGATGCCTCCACCGTCGGTCCCTGCCCAACCCGTTGACGGACCTGCCCGGGTGTTGGCAAGGAATGGGGCCTATTGTTTTGTCCGTCGCCCTGGCCCAACCCCGCGCCCGTGATCCAGCCTGATTTCTCCGATCCCCGGTTCTCCAACGCCCGCTTGGCCGTTGAAACACCGCTGGTGCTGGACTGCGGTGCCAGCCTCAGCCCGGTGGATGTCGCCTACCGCACCTATGGCACGCTGAACGACGCACGGGACAATGCCATCCTGATTTGCCACGCCCTCACCGGCGACCAGTTTGTGGCCGAAGACCACCCCATCACCGGCAAGCCCGGCTGGTGGACCCAGGTGGTGGGCCCGGGCCTGACCATCGACACCGATCGCCATTTCGTCGTCTGTGCCAATGTGCTTGGTGGATGCATGGGCACCACTGGCCCGCTCAGTCCGCACCCCAGCGGCCTGGGACTGTGGGGATTGGAGTTCCCGGTGGTGACCATCCACGACATGGTCCGCCTGCAGGCGCTGCTGCTGGACCATCTGGGTATTCATCAGCTCTACGCCGTGGTGGGCGGCTCCATGGGGGCGATGCAGGTCCTCAGCTTTGCCGCGCAGTACCCCGACCGGACCCAGCGCGCCATCGCCATCGCCGGCAGTTGGCGCCACTCGGCCCAGAATATCGCCTTTCATGAGGTGGGCCGCCAAGCGATCATGGCCGATCCCGACTGGCAGCATGGCCGGTATTTCGACCAGGATGTCAGCCCCCGCGCCGGCCTGTCCGTTGCACGCATGACAGCCCATGTGACGTATCTCTCGGAGCCCGCACTACAGGCCAAGTTCGGCCGCCGTTTGCAGGACCGGGAGGCCCTGACATACGGGTTTGACGCCGATTTCCAGGTGGAAAGCTACCTGCGCCATCAGGGCATAACCTTTGTCGATCGCTTCGATGCCAACAGCTATCTCTACATCACCCGGGCCATGGATTACTTTGACCTGGAGGCGATGGGCGATGGTCATTTGGCCAAGACGTTCCAGGACTCCCCGGTGCGCTTCACGCTGGTGACCTTCTCCAGCGACTGGCTCTTCCCGACGGCGGAATCCCGCACCATCGTCAACGCCCTCAACGCGGCCGGTGCCGCGGTCAGCTTTGTGGAGGTGGAAACCGACCGCGGCCACGATGCCTTCTTGCTGGACGAGCCCGCCTTCCATGCGGTGTTGGAGGGCGCGCTGAAGCCCCTGCCCGCCGCCCCAGCCCCCGGCACCCCAGCCGAGCCGACACCACCAGGGCGCGTGGACTTTCCCCTGATCGCAGACATGATCGGTGAGGCCCGAACGGTGATTGATGTGGGCTGCGGTGACGGTGCGCTGCTGGCCTACCTGCAACGGGAAAAGGGGGTGATGGTGCGCGGCCTGGAGAAGGACAGCGCCCTGGTGGCCGCCGCCGTGGCCCGCGGGATGCCGGTGGTCCAGGGCTCAGCCGAAGCGGACCTGGACCTGTTTGCGGACAATACCTTTGATGTGGCGATCCTCAGCCTGACCTTACAGAACCTGCGCAAGCCGCACCGGGTCATGGAGGCCATGGCCCGGGTGGCCCGCACCGTGGTGGTGAGTTTCCTGAACTTCGCCCATTGGCGGGTTCGCAAGGATCTGGCCCTGGGCGGGCGCATGCCCGTCACCGAAAAATTGCCCTATGGCTGGTGGGACACGCCCAATATCCACCACCTGACGATCCGCGATTTCCCCCAGTTCTGCCACGTGGTGGGGGTGGAGATTGAACGGGCCATCATCCTGGACGACCGCGATCGCGTCCTCTCCGCGCCCTATCAGGGGCTGCGGGCCAACCTATTGGGAAACCAAGCCATTTTCCGGGTCAGTCGGCGGGAGGGATGAGGTCCCTCCCACAGTGACCCCGAGAGCGTAGGCCCCCGCAGGGGCAACGCCAAGCAAGGGCTCAGGGGTTAACCGTCAGGGTAACATCCAGCATGTCCAGGATGACCCCCAAGCCGTCGTTGGGATCCTCCTGGGCTTCAATGCGCTGGCCGATTTGGCGGGGCGTGGCCTCAGGCCCACCAGCCACCTCCAGGCGGAGCACCTGCGGATCCTGAAGCCAGACCACCAGATCATCCACCATCTGTTTGACCCTGGCGTCGGTGGACTGAACACCGAACTGCATCAGGCTGGCCCCGCCCATCCCCTGCATCATCAGAAACATCGGATGGCTTTGGGCGATTTCCACCAATCCCCGGTTTTCCAGGCTGAAGGCAATGCGGGTCAGCGTCATATCCAGCATGGCCTGTTCCTCCTTATAGGAGGTGGTGGCGCCACCATTGACGGCGCGATAACCGATCACGGGGTCGATGCCGTCGAAGGTGAAATCCATCTCCAGCGCCAGCAGGGGATCGAACACCATGCTGATCTCTTCCGCCACCAGGCGCTGATCGGCCTGAGACCAGGAAGCGTTGTAGACCGCTTCGCCCGTGATCACATAGGCGCCGTCTGCCAGCATGTCCGCCAGCGGCTGCCCGAAAGTCTGTGCCACGTCAGCCGGCACCATCTCCTGCGCAATCTCCGCCCGGAAGCCGGTCATGTCGCTGTCGAACCGTCCCTCTGCCAGCGTTCCCTGCCGTGTGAGTTGGGTGTTCTCGAACACAATGCGGCTGGGACGGGAGGAGTCCGGGGTCAGGAAGGAGACATTGAAGTCACTGAGGGCATAGCTCTGCGGCAAGGCCTCCAGCCCCTCCCCCAGGGTGGCGACGGCACCGGCCAGGTCAAGATCGTCCATGACGAATCGGCCCATGCCGATGGCCATCTCAACGTCATCAAATGACACCGCCATCAGGAACTGGTTCATTTCCAGGTCCACGAGCCCGTTCTCAACCTGCAGCGCCAGCCGCTCCAAGGTCCCACTGCCGGGTTCATCCACGCTGGGCACATCCACGGCCAGCGCATCCGCGAACAGGCCGCTGAGGAGGGAACCCGGTTCCAGATAGAACTGTGCAGGGTCAAAGCTGGGATCGATCCGCAGTCCCTCGCCATGGGGCTCCACGATGGTCCCCAGGGCAAAATCCACCAGCCGCACATCGGCCAAGGTCACAGTGACGGGGTCGTCCTCATCCAGACTGGACAGGCTCACACCGCTGAGGTGCAGGTTGCCAACACTCTGGATGGCGCCGCCATCATCAGTGATCATATCCTCAAACCGGGCGCTCTCTGCCGTGAGCACGAACTCCCCTATCGTCACCAGCACCAGATTGCTGAGGGTGCCGCCGTCGATGGCCCCCACCTCCAATGTCATGTCCCCTGGGGGCAAGCTGGCCTGGAGGGCCGCCACGTAGCGGGACAGCACCGCCTGCTCATCCTCCTGCGCGCCGGCGGGGGCGGCCAACAGCAGACCGGTGGTGAGGGCGGTGGCGGAGCAAAGGGCAAAGCGGCGGATCATGGGGCAATGGTCCTCAGGAAAAACGGGCAGAATGGGCCGGACTGGTCGCATAACGCGCAACCGCCTTGGTCACGACAGCCTTACACCCCAGCACCTTGGCAGGATTTGGGCCGGTCAACGCCTCAGCGCCGGGAGGCCGACAAAAAAACCCGCCTGCCCAAGGTGGCAGGCGGGGCATTCGGGCCCTACAGCAATGAACACCGATTGTGGATCGGTGCCCCTGCCGTAGGGTACGTTTGGTGCCTTGGACGACCCCTTTCGCGGCGGTGCCACGTCGGGGGTCCCACGCTCAAAGTAACGCCAGAAGCGATTACTTGTTCACGTCCATGGAGACGCTGAACACGTCCAGCAGGATCGGAAAGCCGTCGGCCGGACCGGACGTCTGGGACATCAACTCGTCCAACTGGCGCGGGCTGGCCTGATCGCTGCCACGGATGCTCAGCGCAAGGCTCTGCGGGTTCTGGACGAAGTTGGTGAGCTTACCCACCAGGTCTTGCACCCGCTCATCCTGGACTTCGGCCTGGAACTGCATCAGACCGCTGGCGCCCATGCCCTGGAACATCATGAACATCGGATTGGTCTGCGCCAACTCAACCAGGCCCTGGTTGCGGATGGTCACGTCGATGGCAGTGAACTGCATGTCCTGCAGGCTGTCTTCCTCCTCGCGGGAGGTCGGGGCATCCACCATGCCGCGCAGCAGGATGGAGGGCTCCAGATTATCCAACTGAACGCCGCCGGTGATCTGGATCAGGTTGTCCAGGGTCAGTTCCAGGTCGGACACGGTGAAGGAGCGATTGGCGCTGGACCAAGCGACGTCATAGCCAGTCTGGCCGGTGATGACGAGCTTGCCATCCACGATCAACTGTTGGGCAGCGGGCCCCAGCGTGGCGATGGCGTCCGGCGGCAGCATGGCTTCGTCTGTTTCCAGGCGGATGCCAGCGGTGCGGGTGCTGACGCTGCCTTCATTTTCGTCGCCGCTCTTCTCCAGGCTGCTGGAGCCAATGACGAAGTTGACAGCGCCCGGGGCACCTTCCGGGGTCACGTTGACCAGGAAGTTGGTCAGGGAGAAGCTGGTGGGCAGGATTTCCAGCACGGTGGACGGCTGGGATTCGAAGGCAAAGACGTTCAGCCCCTCGATGGCCACTTCGTCGATGCCAAGGGCGACATTGTCACCGTCCGGGGCGGCGGTGGCCTGGGTGTTGGAGATCAGCACGCTGAGCAACTGGCCTTCAAAGCCGGCGGCAACACTGTCCATCGTGGCGGCAAACGGCTCGTACTCATCGTTGCTGGCGATGGCCAGGGTGGAGGCCGTGAAGCCACCAACGATGCTGGACGGATCAGCGACGAACATCATCGGGTTGAAGCCCGGATTCGGCTGCAGCTCGTCATCCTGCACCACCAGAAGTTGGCCCAGGCTGAACTCGGTCACATCCAGGCTGACAGCGCTCATGGTGACTTCGCCGCCATCGGCGTCGAAGGTCAGGCCCTCAAAGCCCAGGGTGCCAACATAGTCGATGCCACCGGTTTCGGAGAATTCCACCTCAGAGAAGCTGATGGCCTCAGCGGTCATCAGGAAATCGCCTTCTTCCCCGATCTTGAAGCCGGCCATGGTACCATTGGAAATCGGGCCGATTTCCAGAATGGCGTTGGGAGGGGCAATCGCCGCCAGCTTGTCAAAATAGGCTGCCAGTTGCTCATCGGTGGACTGGGCAAAGGCGCTGCCAGCGACGAGGACGCTGGCGAGGACGGTGGTGCTGACCAGGGTGGCCTTCATGGCACGCATGGGCGGTCTCTCCTCAGGGATCGGGGACGTGGGCGTTATGCCGCGGCGCAGTGCTGCGGCGTGCCCGACGCTAAGTCAAGGACAACTGTGTCAGCGCTGCGGCGTTCCTCTGGCCATGCCACGACGAAGTCGGACAAGACTGACAAAAGCGACAAGCGTCAGGAACGCCAGCGCAGCCCCGCCCAGGCTCCACAGATAACCCGTTTTCGGCAGATGCGCCATCACCGGCCCAGCCACCGCAGGCCCCAACAGCGTGCCAGAGGTGTACATGACCACGAACATGGCATTGGCTGCCACCACCCGCAGACCCGCAAACCGCTCCCCCAGCACCACCAGCGATAGGGTGTACATGCTGTTGCCCAGCCCCCCCAGCAGCACCGACAGCCCGAAGGCGCCGGCAAAGCTCAGCGCCAGCAGATGCAGGCCCGCCAGCGTGGGCACAAACAACA
The DNA here is from genome assembly GCA_964496805.1 of uncultured Rhodospirillales bacterium. Classification (GTDB taxonomy): domain Bacteria; phylum Pseudomonadota; class Alphaproteobacteria; order CAZCBM01; family CAZCBM01; genus CAZCBM01. Next base: position 5,851 of record CAZCBM010000019.1, read on the forward strand.
CCACCGCCAGCACCATCACCGTGCGGGCGTTGCCCAGCCGGTCAGCCGCAAACCCCAACCCCAGCATCAGCACGGTCCCCCCGACACCAAACGCCGTCAGCAGGACCGACGCTTCATCCGCCGTCCAGCCCACATTGCGCCAGTGGGCGGTCCCCAGACCGAACACCACCTGCTCCACGGCCCCCGCCATCAGGGCGGCGGTCATGAGCACCGGGGCGGCCACCAGCGTCAGCAGCATCAGCCGCAACCCCGGCTTGTCCGCTGCGTCAGCGTGGGCTGAGGGACGGGGCAGACCCGCAGGGATCAGCACCAGCGGCAGCACCCCGGTCATCAGGATCGCCCCCACAATGACAAAGGGCCAGGGGCCCGCGGTGCCCAACACAAGCAACAGCAAGGGACCACAGGCAATGCCGGCATAGAAGGTGGTGGCATACAGGGCCATGATTCGCCCCCGCAGCGCTGCCGGGGCCAAGCTCACCATCCAGGCCTCCGCCGTCACCCAGGCCAGCGTCATCCCGATCACCGCGATCAGGCGCAGAAGCCCGAAGCCCACGGGCTCCGGCCAGAGTGCCATGGCCGCGGTGGGCACGGATAGGATGACAAACCCCAGGGCAACCGTGCCACGCATCCCGATCCACCGATGCAGGGGGGTCAGCAGGGGGGCACCGATGAGGCTGCCGGCAGAACTGATGGCCGCAGCCCAACCGATCACCGCCTCGCTCTCGCTGGCGTCCTGCATCACCTGCGCCATCAACGGCAGAACGGCCCCCATGGCGATGCCGGCCACCAACGTCATAAGCAGCAGGGCGATGCCACCCCAGACCATGTCTGGCGTCAGCAGGGGGCTGGTCTGTGCGGGGGCCGGCGGGCCCTTAGGCGTCAAAGTCCAGGCCCCAGGGGGTGTAGAACTCCCGCCGATCCTGCCAATCAGGCTTGACCTTTACATACAGGAACAGATGCACGCGGGTTTCAAACAGGGCCTCCAGGTCGGCCCGAGACTCAGCGCCGATCTGCTTGATCCGGGCGCCGCCTTTCCCCAGCACAACCGCGCGCTGGCTTTCCCGCGCCACATGGATCACCTGCTCCACCCGCAGGCTGCCATCCTCGCGCTCCTCCCACTGCTCCGTCGTGACCGCGGTGGCATAGGGGATCTCCTGATGCAGCTGATCCAGGATCTTTTCCCGGGTGAGCTCCGCGGCCAGCAACTTCAAGGGCAGGTCGGTCAGTTGCTCCTCCGGATAGTGCCATTGGCCGGCCGGCACGGCCGCGGCCAGGGTGTCCAGCAGGTGGTCCACTCCATCCTCGGTCAGGGCCGAGATCATCAGCACCTGATCGAACGGCAAGATCTCATTGAACCGCGCGGCCAACACCAGCAGGGTTTCCCGCCGGATCAGGTCCACCTTGTTCAACACCAGCATCTTGGGTTGGGCCAATTGCGCCAACCGTTGCAGGATAGGCTGGCTCTCCTCCACGATCTCAGCACGGGCCGCATCCGCCAGAAACACACAGATGTCAGCCCCCTCGGCCCCGTCCCAGGCCGCAGAGACCATCGCCCGGTCCAAGCGCTTCTTCGGGGAGAAAATGCCCGGGGTGTCCACCAGCGCCAACTGCGCCGGACCGTGGGCACAGACCCCCACCAGGCGCGAGCGAGTGGTTTGAACCTTGCGGCTGACCGGGGCCAGCTTGGCCCCCACCAGGGCGTTCAGCAGCGTGGATTTGCCCGCGTTGGGCGCACCGATCAGCGCCACGAACCCGAACCGCTGCGCGCCCGCCGCCGCCTCCGGCCCTGCCTCGCTTCCCGGCGCCCCAGGGTTGCTGCCCGCCGGTCCTGCGGTCTGATCCTCAGTCATCTTTCAGCACCCCTGCCAGCTTCAACATGGCCGTTGCCGCAGCCTTCTCCGCCGCGCGCTTGCTGCCCGCCGTGGCGGAGGCTGGCGGATGGCCCGCAATGCGCACCTGCACCTCAAAGGCAGGTTGATGCGCCGGCCCGGTTTGGGCCACCACCTCATAGGCCGGCAGCGGCTCGCCGCGGGCCTGGACATATTCCTGCAGGGCTGTTTTGGGATCGATGGGGGGTTGCTTATCCAGGTCGATGAGGTCCTGCAATCGCGGCTCAAGGAACGCGCTGGCCACCGCTAAACCGCCATCCAGGAACAGGGCAGCCACCACCGCCTCAAGCGCATCCGCCAGGGTGGAACGATTGGTCCGTCCCCCGGTCTCCTCCTCCCCCTGGGACAGGGCGAGGCAAGACCCAAGGTCCAGGGACTCCGCCATCTCCGCCAACGCCTCGCCATTGACGATGGCGGTGTGCCGCCGGGCGATGGAGCCTTCCTCCTCCCCCGGAAAGCGGGCCAGCAGCAGTTTCGCCGCCACCAGGCCCACCACTCGGTCACCCAGGAACTCCAGGCGCTGGTTGCTGACCGCGGAGGGCGCGCGGCTGCCGCCACGGACCACGACCGAGGGGTGGGTCATGGCCTCCCGCAGCAGACTCAGGTCGGTAAAGCGGTAGCCCAAACGGTCCTGCAGCAGGGCGAGGGCATGGGCATCCACGCTGCCTGATGACGTTCCCGATGCCGACACCGCCCTATCCCCTCCCAAGCGTCACTTGGGTCCCAATCATCACTGGATACCCATGGCAAGCCGTCCATAGCGCAGGCTGAACGGCCACCGCCAAAACTCCCAAATGCGGGTATCCTCATCCAGGCTGAAGAAGATCACTTCCGCCCGTCCGACGATATACTCCACCGGGACAAATCCCAGATCCGCCGACCGGCTGTCCGTGGAATTATCGCGGTTGTCGCCCAGCATCATGTAATGCCCTTCGGGCACCCGATAGGGGCCGCGATCGTCATTGGGGTGCCGGTCCAGGCACTCTTCCTTGATGATGTGCTCCACTCCCCCGGGCAGGACCTCTGTGTAGATGGGGGTCTCGGCATTGGGGCAGGAGCGGGTGACGATGGCCTCCAAGCTGCCGGTCTGGCTGCGCGGGATCAACTCGTTGTTGATGTACAGCCGCCCGCGCCGCGTTTCCACGATGTCCCCGGGCATCCCGATCACCCGCTTGATGTAGTCGGTGCTGCCATCGCTGGGCTTCTTGAACACCACCACATCGCCCCGCTCCGGACCGCTGGCGAACACCTCAATCAGCGCAAACTGCCGCTGCTTCTGCTCCGGCGTCACATCCTCCTCAAAGTCCAGCGCCTTGGGCAGGCGGAAGCGGTAGCCATAGGTGAACTTGTTCACGAACAGATAGTCGCCCACCAACAGGGTCGGCTCCATGGAACTGGACGGGATGGAAAAGGGCTGGAACAGGAAGATGCGGAACACCACCGCGATCAACACGGCATAGATCAGGGTGCGGCCCCATTCCTTGAGATTGTCGCCGGGGCTCACGGGCTCCTTC
>CAZCBM010000019.1:9263-19888 GCA_964496805.1 uncultured Rhodospirillales bacterium
GGGGCCTGCAATGGGGCAGCGGAGGGACATCGCCCTGGATCACCGGGGCGGTACGGTCAGGCGCGCACGATCAGGGCGACGGCCAGAACCAGGGACCCTTCATCGCTCAGCGATATCAGAATCCTGGGAGGCGTAGCAGAGCCACCCAAGCGGAGCAAGGTTGCCCGTGCCGCCCCCTCCAGACTGACCACCGGTTGCCCCAGCGCGGTGCGGGTGGTGATGATCTCCGTCAGGCGCGCCTGAGCCCCAATACCCGTTCCCAAGGCTTTGGCCACCGCCTCCTTGGCGGCGAACTGCCGGGCGTAGAAGGGGCCCGGATCGCGATACCGTTGCGCCAGCATCTGTTCCGCAGGGGCATAACAGCGGTGAATAAACCGCGCCCCGAAGCGATCCAGCAGATGCAGGATACGCCGGGCATCCAGCAGATCAGTCCCTAGGGCCAGGACCTGCCCGGCAACAGTGGCGGGAAGCGGCGGGATCATTGCCGGCCGCGCGCTATTCAGCCGCCGCCAAGGGCGGGGCATCGGAGCCACCAGCGGCGCCGGCCTCCGCCAGAGCGCGGCGCAACGCCGCCAGCCGCACCGCGCGCCGCCGGGCCTTGCGCTGCCGATACTTCACCACCGCCGTCCGGACCAAAAAGAACACCGCAAACCACGCGATGGTCCCCATGATCAGACTGCCCACCACCATAGGCAGGAAGAACGCGTGAAGGAAGTCCACGGTGAAAATCGCGCTGAAGTCAAAGCTGGCCAGGGTGGCGATGGCATCGTGGGCGGAGCCCTCCGCCAGCCAGCCGAACAGGGTCAGGATCGTCCGCCCGGCTTGGTAGCTCAGGATCCACATGATCGGGCTGGTCAGGGGGTTGCCCATCAGGGTGCCAAGGATCGCCCCCAGAATATTGGCGCGCATCAGCCACGCCATACCCATGGCCAGGGGCGTGTGCAACGTGATGAAGGGCGTGAAACTCACCGCCACGCCACTGCCGACGCCAGCAGCGATGGATTGCGGTGTGCCGGGCATGCGCTGGATGCGCTTGCCCAAATACACAGCCCATCGCCGCAGGCCCATGCGGGGATAGAGGTTGCCCAGGATTCGCTCCCGGCGGGTCAGCGGTACGCGGCGGCTGAACATGGACGGCGTGGATCAGGGCAACAGCAAGGGCGAACGGGAAAGACGGCAACCGCACCGGGCCACCAGAGCACTGCCCCAGAGCCGCCAGCCGCGATCACCGCAAAGCGGGTATGTAACACACCGTCGCTGAAGATTTGGACATTCGTCTGACAAAAATGCAGGGGGCCCAGGCGAAAACGCCCGCTGCCCTTACTCTGCCGCCAGGGTTGGGGAGGGGGGAGGGGCGGTGCTCTTGCCCAGGCTGACGCCGTCGGGGGAGGGCGGGCTGCCGGTGCCGCCATCGTTGCGGGGTTTGGCGACCGCGGGATCGCGCTCCAGGATCGGCAGCGTCAGGCTCAACAGCGCCGGAATGACCAGCAAGGTCAGCACCGCCGATAGCGACAGCCCCCCCAAAACCACAGTCCCCAGGCCGCGATACAACTCGGATCCCGCACCGGGCATCACCACCAGGGGGGCCATCCCGATGATGGAGGTGAGGGAGCTCATGAAAATCGGCCGGATGCGGTTGTTGGTGGCCTCCAGCATCGCATCGCGGCGCGTCATCCCCTCCTCGCGGAGATGATAGAGGGTCTGGTCCACCAGCAGGATGGCATTGTTCACCACGATCCCGATCAGAATGACGAACCCCAGCATGGTGAGCATATCCAGGGGTTGCGCGATGAACTCATTCAGCAGCGCCAGCGCGCCGATGGCTCCCGCCCCCGCCAACGGCACCGCAAAGACGATCAGAATCGGGTACCAGAAGCTCTCAAACAGGACCGCCATGACCAAGTAGACGATGATCAGCGCCAGCAGCAGATCCCCGGTGAGACGCTGCCATGTCTCGGTCAATTTGTCTGCCGTGCCGGACAACCGCATGGTGACGCCCGGGGGCACGCCCTCCTCCTCCAGCGCCTGGATCACAGCCGCGTCGAGGATCTCCATGGCCTCCTCCAGCGCCAAGGCCGGGGACGGTTGGATTTCCAGGGTAACGGTCCGCCGCCGCTCCTTATGCAAGATCTCGATGGGCCCTGTGGCCTTGTCGTCCACCCGCGCCACCTCTGCCACCGTCAGGATGGTGCCCTGCCGTGTCACCACGGGCAGTTGGCCGATAGCCTGGGTGCTGGTGAGGCCAAAGTCCGGCCCTGCCAGCATCAGGTCGATCTGCCGCCCCTCCACGGTGATCTCATCCACCCGCAGGCCGTCGTTGAACGCGTCCACCGATAGGCCCAGGTCCACCGCTGTGATCCCGGCATCGGCCAGGCGCAGGCGGTCAGGATAGATCCGAACCTCCGGCGCCCCCAACTCCAGCCCCGGTTTGGGCCGCAGTTGGTGGCCCTCGCTACGGGGCAGCACTTGCGCGACTTTGCCAGCGGCCCGTTGGGCCACCTGCAAGGTTTGCTCCAGGTCCGGCCCGGAGATATCCAGCGCGATTGTCCGCCCGCCACCGATCCCGCGACCGAACAGGGAGGGCTGATTGACAAAACCGAAGGTGCCCGGCTCTGCAAACATCAGGCCCTGCATCGGGCCGATCAGGTCACGGGCACGGGCCGGATCCAGGGCGGCTGCGCCAAAGAAGCTGGTGGCCCCGGTGGAGACGAAGAAGAAGTGTCGGATCAGCGGCGGATCGGCCGGCTCCCCATCGGGGCCGGTCTCGCTGCCGCGGACCACGGTCTCGCCCGCATCAAACGCCTCGATCTCCTCCTGCGTGGCCCAGAGGCCGGAGACGCCACCCTCAACGATTTCCGCGATGGAGGTGGAGGTTTCCAGGTTGTAGCCCGGCGGCGGCAGCATCACCCCAAAAATCAGGTTGCGGTTGCCCTCCGGCAGATATTCCAGCTTGGGCAGGAAGCGCAGGGACAGGGTTACGGCGGTGACCGTTAGGCCCACCACCACCAGCAGGGCCAACCATTTCTGGCGCCAGACAATGGCAGCATAGCCAACGCACAGGCGGCTGAAGGCGCGGCCAAAATGGTCCACCCCCGGCAGGGAAATCACGGGCTTATTGGGGTCGATTCCCCCCAACAGGCGCGCGGACAGGGCCGGGATCACGGTGATTGCCACCAACAGGGACAGGATCACGGCAACGGAAATGGCCACAGCGATGTCGCGGAACAGTTGGCCAATCTCCAGGTCCATCACCAGGATGGGAATGAACACCATCACCGTGGTGAGGGCGGAAACCAAGATCGCCGACCAGACCAATCCGGCCCCACGGTAGGCGGCGGTCTTGGCCGAGGCGCCTTGTTGGCGCATCCGATAGATGTTCTCCAGCACCACGATGGCGGCGTCCACCACCATGCCCACCGCAAAGGCCAACCCCGCCAGGGAGATCACATTGATCGACCGACCCAGGGCTGCCATGGCGACAAAGCTGCCCACCACGCTGACAGGGATGGCGATGGTGATGATCAAGGTCGCCCGGGCAGAGCGCAGAAAAAGCAGCAGCACCAAGGCCGCCAAGGCGGCGCCAAAAATCAGGTTCTGGATGACCAAGTCGATGGAATCTTCGATATAGATGGTCTCGTCATAGACCTGCTCCAGCGTCAGGCCCTCGCGCCGCAAGGGCCCCTCGCGCAGTTCCGTCAGGGCCGCCTGGATGCCGGCCATCGTTTCGATGACATTGGCGCCGGTCTCCCGCACGGCATTGAACGCCACCGCCCGCTCACCATTCTGCCGGATAACGGCCGTCGCCTCCTTGAAGCCGTAGCTGACCGTGGCGATGTCGCCGATGGTCACCCGCGCCACCCGCCCGGAGGCGGTGTCCTGGGCGGAGCGGACCAGGACGCTTTCCACCGCCTCCAGACTGTTGAAGTCCCCCTCCGTACGCACGGTATAGCGACGCTTGCCTTCGTCCACGAAGCCGCCGCTGATGGCCGCATTGTTGGACCTCAACACGCTGACCACATCCGGTACCGTCAGGCCATAGAGCGCCATGCGATTGGGATCCACCACCACCCGCATTTCCGGTTCCACCGCGCCATAGACGTTGACCCGGCCGACGCCGTCCACCCGTTCAATGCGATCGCGGACCACATCCTCGATGAACTGGCCATAATTCTGCACTGGTTCGGCATTGCCATCGGCCGTCTTGATGATGAACCAGCCGATGGGGCTGTCCTCCGACCCGGCGGTGTCCAGGGAGGGTTCATCCGCCTCGTCGGGGTAGGAGCCAACGCGATCCAGGCGGTTGGAGACCAGCAACAGGGCCTTGTCCATATCCTGATCAACAGCGAACTCCAGGGTTACCTGGGCGCGCCCGTTGGAGGCGGTGCTTTCCATTTGCTGCAGGCCCTGAAGGCCCTTCAGCGCGTCTTCCTGCTCGTTGACGATCTCCCGCTCCACCTCCACGGGCGCTGCGCCGAACCAGTTGGTTTCGATCTGAATGATCGGCTGATTGACATCAGGGGCCAGTTGGACCGGGATCAGAGTCAGGGCCAGCCAGCCGAACAGGCTGGTCAGGATCACCGCGGAGATCACGGCGATGGGGCGGTGGATGCTGGCCTGGATCAGGTTCATGGTGTCGATGTCCCGGTCGCCAGCCGGCAGGCGGCGACCCCTGGCGTGTGCTTGGGGCGGTTATTTGGGGCTGTCTGGGGGGAGTGGCTGGCCACCGGGGCTGGTGGCAGGGCGTGTGCCGCCCTGGTTAACGGCCGCCACATCCAGCGGCTGGGCCGTTCCGCCAGCGCCACCGGCGCTGACGGCCGCACTGGCGGCGGGGGAGGGCACATCGGCTTGGATTTGCTGGCCCGGACGCAGGCGCTCGTTGCCACGCACCACCACCAGATCACCCTTCTGCAATCCCTCCAGCACCTCAAAGCGGTTCCCCAGCGCTTGACCCAGCCGCACCTGGCGCGGCGTGGCAACACCATCCTGGGCCACAAACACACTGTTGCCGCCGACGATGGCATCCTTGTCCACCGTCAGCGCCAAGCGAGGCTCATCCACCGGGACCTCCAAGGTCACGGACTGTCCCACGGCCAACTGCACCTGCGGGGTGCGCTGCAAGGTGAAGCGCACCGCCCGCGTTCGCGTCAAAGGGTTCTCCACCGGGATCACGGTGCGGACCACGGTCAACAGCGGCCCGCCCCCTTCCAGTTCGCCCCGCACCAAAAAGCTGGGGGTCAGCGCCGCAAGGCGGTTGGAGGGCACGTCCGCCTCCACCTCCAAGGCGCTGGTGTTGATCATGCTGAACAGGGCTTCCCCTTCGCTGGCATAATCCCCGGCGCTCATTTTGCGGTCGGTAATCACGCCGCTGTACGGCGCGCGAATGATGCCACGCTCCAAATCCACCGCGATGCTCTCCACCAAGGATTCCTTCTGAGAAATGGTGGCAACGGAGACATCCACGCCGGCGCTAAGCGCCTCCACCTCCCTTCGGCTGTCATCCAGACGGGCCTGACTGAAGGCAGCGGAGTTGCGCAGACGCTGGATCCGCTCAAGCCCCTCGCGGGCCTGGGCCACCTGAGCCTGGGCGGCCGCCCGCTGCGCCTGGGCCACAACCACATCGGCCTGGGCCTGGGCCAATTGCAGGCGCACGTCTTCAAGGTCCAGTTCTGCCAGCGCCTGCCCCTGGCGAACCACATCGCCGACGACGACCAAGACCCGCGCCACGGGGCCGCTGGTCTGGGCGGCCACCTCTCCGCTTTCACTGGCGACGATCCGGCCCAGAACGCTGGAGGTTTGGCTGATGGTTTCCTCAACCACCCGATCCGCAATCACCCGCGTCGGCCCCTGCTGCGCCAGGGCAGCGGTGCTACCCAAGCCCAACAGTCCAATCACGGCCCCCATCAGGGGCAGATGCCACGTGCGTACGCCCACAACTCACCTCATCCTATGAGGGGCCTTCTTGCGGCCCTGGCCCGCAACCCTGGCCCGCAACCCTGTCCCTGGGTGCCGCGCTTCCCAGAACAATAGCGACGGCTGTCGCAAATATAGGGCAGCAAGGGCTTTGAGATAAGGTGAAGCCAGCGATAGAGTCTGGTGAACGTGTTTCCGCCGGGCATCAGTGCCCCCTTTCCCGCTGAGGCCCTGCCCCATGTCCCTCCTGATCTATACCCATGACAGCTACCGCGACCATGACACCGGCCCCGGCCACCCGGAGCGAATCGCGCGCATGGACGCCGTTGACCAGGCCTGTGCCCATGCTGCGGGCTGGGTGCAGGTGGAGGCCCCCTTGGCTGAGCCGGACGCCGCGACCCTGGTCCATCCCCAGAGCTATGTCGATCGCATCGTGGCCAGTGCCCCCCGGGAGGGGTACCGCCCCCTGGACGGTGACACGATCATGAGCCCGGGCACCCTGACCGCGGCGCTGCATGCGGTAGGGGGGGCCATGGCAGCCGTGGACCGGGTGATGACCGGTGACGCCCGACGGGCCTTCAACGCCGCCCGGCCCCCAGGCCACCACGCCGAACCTCAGCGCGCCATGGGTTTTTGCGTCTTTGCCACCTTGGCCATTGCGGCCCGGCACGCCCAGGCCCGCCATGGGGTCCAGCGCGTGAGCGTGGTGGATTTCGATGTCCACCACGGCAATGGGACCCAGGCCGCCTTCTGGGACCTGGCCTCCTGTCAATTGGTCTCCACCCACCAGATGCCGCTCTATCCCGGCACGGGTGCCCCGCGGGAGACCGGGGCCCACGACCAGATCACCAACCTGCCGCTGACCGCTGGCTGCGAGGATGAGACCTATCAGGCCATTGTGCGCGACCGGATGATCCCGGCGCTTGAGGCCTTTGCGCCGGATCTGGTGTTGTTTTCCGCCGGTTTTGATGCCGATTTCCGCGATCCGCTGGCGGGCTGTCACCTGACCCCCCATGCCTTCTATGAGGTCACGGCCCGGGTGGCTGAGGTGGCGGACAGGGTCAGCGGCGGGCGCGTGGTCAGCACCCTGGAGGGTGGCTATGATCTGGATGGGCTTGAGCAGGGGCTGAGCGCCCATCTGGCCGCATTGGCCGGGCAACCCATGCCCACGTTCCCCCACGCCTCCAAGGATCCGTGAGCGCCAAAGGGATCAATTGAACGCCTGCATCCAAGGCGACGGGTGTGGCAAGCCACCGCCAACATGAGAAAGGGCGCCCCACAGGGCGCCCTTTTGTCGTGGATAGCGATAGCCGCCGTACGGTTGAGCGTAGGACCCCAAAGGGGCAACGCCACGGAGGGGGTCATCCGAGCGACCACCAGAAAGCTATAGCAGCGACACCGATTCCAAATCGGTGTCCCCTGCTGTAGCCGGCCGAACCATAACCAACGGCGCGACCGCACCGGGGGGCTGGATCAGGCCGCAAGGCTCCGCAGCACATAGTGCAGCACGCCCCCGTGGCGGTAGTAATCCACCTCCCCAGCGGTATCGATGCGGCAGGTCACCGGCACCTGCTCGCTGCTGCCATCGGGGCGGTTGATGGTCAGCGTCAGGTCCATGCGCGGGCTCAGGCCCCCTTCGATCCCCGTGATGTCGAAGGTCTCCTCACCGGTTAGGGTCAGGGTCTCGCGAGAGGTGCCTTCCTTGAACTGCAGGGGCAGCACGCCCATGCCCACCAGGTTGGAACGGTGGATCCGCTCAAAGCTCTCCGCAATCACCGCCTTCACGCCCAGCAGACGGGTGCCTTTGGCCGCCCAGTCACGGGAGCTGCCGGTGCCGTACTCACGGCCAGCGATGACCAGCAGCGGCGTCCCTTCTGCCTGGTACTTCATGGCAGCATCATAGATGCTCATCTGCTCACCGGTGGGGATGTACTTGGTGACACCACCCTCGACGCCCGGAACCAACTCATTGCGGATGCGGATATTGGCGAACGTGCCGCGCATCATGATTTCATGGTTGCCCCGGCGGGAGCCATAGGAATTGAAGTCTTTGGGCTGCACCTGATACTGGCTCAGATACTCGCCTGCCGGTGACTCCCGCTTGATATTGCCAGCCGGGCTGATGTGGTCGGTGGTGACGCTATCGGCCAGCTTAGCCAGGATCCGGGCGCCCTTGATGTCGCTGATCGCGTCGGGCTCCGCCTGGATGCCTTCAAAGAAGGGCGCCTGACGGACATAGGTGGAGCCGTTGTCCCACTCATAGATTTTGCCGTCGGTGGTCTCCACCGCCTGCCATTCCTTGGTGCCCTCGAACACGTTGGCGTAGCGGCTGGTGAACATCTCGCTGAACAGGCAGTCTTCGACGGTCTGGGCAACCTCCTGATTGGAGGGCCAGATGTCCTTCAAGAACACGTCGTTGCCATCCTTGTCCTGGCCGATAGCCTCGGTGGTGATGTCGATCTTCATGCTGCCCGCGATGGCATAGGCCACCACCAGCGGCGGGCTGGCCAGATAGTTGGCGCGGACGTGGGGGCTGACCCGGCCTTCGAAGTTGCGGTTACCGGAAAGCACCGCCGCCGCCACCAGATCACCCTCCTCAATGGCGCCAGCAATCGGGTCCGGCAGCGGACCGGAGTTGCCGATACAGGTGGTGCAACCGAAGCCGACATTGTGGAAGCCCAGCGCCTGCAACGGGGTGGTGAGGCCGGCCTTGTCCAGATAATCCATGACCACTTGGCTCCCAGGGGCCAGGGAGGTCTTCACCCAGGGCTTGCGGGTCAGGCCCTTTTCAGCGGCCTTGCGGGCCACCAGCCCGGCGGCCACCAGCACCGCAGGGTTGGAGGTGTTGGTGCAGCTGGTGATGGCGGCAATGACCACATCCCCGTGGGACAGGCTATAGTCCTCCCCCTTGACGGGCACGTTGGCATCGGGGGCAGGGGCCTTGAAAGCACCCGTCAGGTCGTCGGCAAAGGCGTCGCGGACAGCCGACAGGGCCACCCGGTCCTGCGGGCGCTTCGGGCCGGCGAGGCTGGGTTCCACCGTGGACAGGTCCAGCGACAGGCTGTCGGTGAACACTGGCTCAACCTCAGTGCGCCAGAAGCCGTTTTCCTTGGCATAGGCTTCCACCAGCGCAACGGTGTCTTCGTCGCGGCCGGTGAACGCCAGATAGCGCAGTGCCTCGTCATCGATGGGGAAGAAGCCGCAGGTGGCACCGTATTCAGGGGCCATGTTGGCGATGGTGGCACGGTCGGCCAGGGTGAGATTATCCAGGCCTGGGCCATAGAACTCGACGAACTTGCCCACCACGCCCCTGGCGCGCAGCATCTGGGTCACGGTCAGCACCAGATCGGTGGCAGTCATGCCTTCCTTCAGGGTGCCGTCCAGGCGGAAGCCAATGACCTCCGGGATCAGCATGGTGATGGGCTGGCCCAGCATGGCCGCTTCGGCCTCAATGCCCCCTACGCCCCAGCCCAGCACGGCCAGGCCGTTGACCATGGTGGTGTGGCTATCGGTGCCCACCAGCGTATCGGGGAACGCCACGGTCTCGCCGCCGCTGTCCTTCGTCCACACCGCCTTGGCCAGATACTCCAGGTTCACCTGGTGGCAGATGCCGGTCCCGGGGGGCACGACACGGAAATTGTCGAAAGCCTGCTGGCCCCAGCGCAGGAAGGCATAGCGTTCGCCATTGCGCTCGAACTCGATTTCCACATTCTCCTGGAACGCGGTCTTGGTGCCAAACCGGTCCACCATGACGGAGTGGTCAATGACCAAGTCAACCGGGGACAGGGGATTGATCTTGTCGGCATTGCCGCCCAGGCTGACAATGGCTTCGCGCATGCTGGCCAGGTCCACCACCGCCGGCACGCCGGTGAAGTCCTGCATCAGCACCCGCGCGGGGCGATAGGCGATTTCCCGGTCGCTCTTGCGATCCTTCTGCCAATCCACCAGGGCCTGGACATCCTCAGTGGTGACGCTGCTGCCATCTTCGTAGCGCAGCAGGTTCTCCAACAACACCTTCAGGGTCATGGGCAGGCGAGACACGTCGCCCACCTTCTCCGCCGCCGCGGCCAGGGAATAATAGGCGTAGGTCTTGTCACCGACCTGAAGGCTGCGTTTGGTCTGCAGCGTGTCTTGCGGGGTGCTCATGGGGCGTTCCTCTGGCTGGCTTGCGGCAGGCGCCAGGGGCAGCGGGGGCGCGATGGGCGGCGGAGCCTTCCGGCCCTCCTGCCCAGGGGCACACGCGGCGGCTGGCACCGGGTGAAATCAAGTGCCTCTTCGAATAGCCAATGGTGCCGCCAGGGCGCAACGCCAACCGGCCTTGTGCACTGCGGCCAATCGTCGGGTTCGTAACAACGCCAGCGACTTATGGCGAAATCGCCATGTCTTTGCAGGGCGACAGGAGCACGTTTCCCTTCAGTGCAACACGAAATCGGGTCGCCAGTTGGGACGGAATAGCGCCCTTCAGCGCAATGCCCCACAAAGGACCCTGAGCGTTCATATTATCAGCACATTGATAGCGTTTGTTGAGGGGTACTGCAGGTCTTCCTGGGCAGCGACTCCGTTCCCCCACCTGAGTCGCGTTCCTGCAGTCTGAGGCGCCTCCCCAGCGCCTCTGGGACGGCCGCCTCAGCTCCTCCCCCCTCAGCAAACCGAACCGATGCGGCCGTCCCCCCTTGCGGGGGACTTCCTTTTCGCTCCCCCCTTGCGGGGGACTT
>CAZCBM010000019.1:19988-22042 GCA_964496805.1 uncultured Rhodospirillales bacterium
TCCCCCCTTGCGGGGGACTTCCTTTTCGCTCCCCCCTTGCGGGGGACTTGCTTTTCGCTCCCCCCTTGCGGGGGACTTGCTTTTTGCCGCCCCGAGCGAAGGCCTCAGCCGCGCCGGGGCGACCTGGTGGTCAACAAAGCGTCAGTGGTCGCGACGGATCACAAAGTCAGACAACCGGTCCAATACGGTACCCATCTCACTGTGCAGCAGCGGCGTCAAGGCGTCTTTCGCAAGCGCAGCATACTGGGTTGCCTTTTCCAAGGCGCGGGGAATGGCCTGATGCTGCCCAATCAGCGCGATCGCCTGCTGAAGGTCCGCCTCACTGACCCCCGCCTCTCCGCCGCCTTCTCCGATGCAGCGCTCCCAGAAGCCACGCTCCTCCGCCGTGCCATCGCTATAGGCCAGGATCACCGGCAGGGTGACCTTCCCGTCGCGGAAATCATCGCCGATGGCCTTACCCAAACGCGCCCGGTCCGCAGCATAATCCAGGGCGTCATCGGCAATCTGAAAAGCAATCCCCAGCGCCTCGCCATAGACCCGCAGACGGTCAACCGTGTCCGCGCTCTGCCCGGCCACCATCGCCCCCACCTGGGTCGATGCCGCAAACAAAGCCGCGGTCTTGCCCTTGATGATCTCAATGTAGCGCGCTTCGTCTGTTTCCAGATCGTTGGTGGCCAGCAACTGGAGCACTTCCCCTTCAGCGATGATGCTGGAGGCCCGGGACAACACCCCCAAAATTTCCACTGACCCCACGGTCACCATCAAGTCGAAGGCGCGGGAGAACAGGAAATCTCCCACCAGCACGCTGGCCTTGTTGCCGAACACCAAATTGGCGGAGGCTTTGCCCCGCCGCTCCTCACTGCCGTCCACCACATCGTCGTGCAGCAGGGTGGCGGTGTGGATGAACTCCACAGCAGCGGCGAGGCGAGCATGATCCTCCGACCCCTCAAACCCACACAGCCGAGCCGCCGCCAGCGTCAACAGCGGGCGAATGCGCTTGCCACCGCTATTGACCAAGTAACCGGCCAATTGCGGGATCAGGCTCACCGGGCTGTCCATGCGCTCCACGATCAGCCGATTAACGGTGGCCATGTCATCCCGCAGCAGGGCATCCAGATCTTCCAGCGGCGTGGGCATAGGGGCATCCTCGGGGGGAGGGGGGGCGGAGTAGGAAACAGGCAGTGGCAGGAAAGGGTGGCGTTTCAGCCTGGGCGAAAAGCTGGCCAGCCGCAGGGAGCCGGCAGACCGCGCCCCAAGCATCTCACCACACAGGCGCACAGACCCGGGGGTGATAGACCACCTGCCAGCCTGGCGGAACCGTCCATTGCCACCTGCGCTTCTTGAGCGCGTTGGGCCGAGAGTGAGTTCGCACCAGCCCCCTCGGACCTGGCCGCCCCTTAGCGCGATACTGGCGTGGGTGGCCGGGCGAGGGCATGGTGTGGTCAAGCTAAGCCGGCGCCTGCCCTACCCGGCGAAAAGTGGCCCGCCCTGGGCCGGCCTGACAGTGACAGAAGCGCGCTCCTGCCGTTCTGCGCCCTGCCCCCCGTTTTCTCTCGACCGTTCCCCGGTCGCCCGCCCCAACCGCTGTTTCCTCGGCGCCCCCTTTTGTCGGGCGGTGGAGTGTTTCCCAGACACACCCCTTGGCCTTAAGGTCCCGGATCCTGGGCCGGTCAAGCCCGCCCCCCTATCCCCAAAGGGCTTGTGCCTGCCATGCGCATTATCGCCGCCAGTACCGACATCATTCTGCTGGCCCGGATACGGGCGGTCTTGGAGGAGGACGGGGTGCCTGTGTTCGAACTGGATGCCCACACCTCCAGCGCGGAGGGCTCGCTGGGCATCTTGCCCCGGCGGTTGGCTGTGCCGGAGAGCCTCTGGCCCAAAGCCCATGCCTGCCTTGACCGCGAAAACCTGCTCGACGCGCTGCCCTGATCCCACGGACCGCAAGGACCACTGCCGGACACCTCGAAGAACAGGGTTTCGCGGGAAATTTGACGTGGGGGGGTGTCGTTGGGTTTGACGGGGGCGGGCTGATTGCTCTGGTTTCGAAGTCTCGC
>CAZCBM010000020.1:0-21298 GCA_964496805.1 uncultured Rhodospirillales bacterium
CGTCTCATTCTGTCTGCCGGCGGGTTTCGGGCAACGCCACCAACCTTGGCCATGGTGGAGGCGGGCCGCGGGCTGGCGCAGCCGATGGGGCGGGCCAGCGCTTCCTTGATCGCCTGGGTGCGTATCCTGGCAGCGGTCAGGGGGGATGAAATCACCCTGCATATCACGGGGCCGGAGGGGTTTCAGCCGCTGGTGCGTCGGCTGGGGCCGCTGCATCGCGACCGGGATGTTCTGCTGATCCATGGGGGGCGACGGCGCGCGCCGGAGGGGCTCTGGCCGGTTGGCCGCTATGTCGCCACCGCCACGGTCCGTCGCGGCAGTCGGGTTCTGGCGCGACGCCGCTGGACCTTGACCCTTTCTCCCTGACCGCAGCCCTTATCCTCTTTCCCCAGACCCCTCAAAGAAAGCCTGACGGCCATGTCCCAAGCCTTGTTGACCGCGTCAGCCTTCGCCGAAGCCTGTCCCGCCCCCGGCCGTCTGCTGGGTCTGGACCTGGGGGACAAGACCATTGGCTTGGCCATCAGTGATCCCGACCGCACCGTCGCAACGCCCCTGAGGGTGATCTTCCGGCGCAAGTTCACCCAGGACGCCCAGGTGCTGCTGCAGGTGCTGGGGGAGTGGGAGATTGCGGGTTTGGTGTTGGGCCTGCCGGTGAATATGGACGGATCGGAGGGGCCACGGGCGCAGAAATCCCGCAGCTTCGCGGGCCTCTTCCTGCAAACGCTGGCCAAGGCCACAGGCAGCGCCCTGCCGCTGCTGTTATGGGATGAGCGCCTCACGACCGCCGCCGCGGAGCGCCATCTGGTTCAGGAATTGGATATGAGCCGTGCCAAACGGGCCCAGAAGGTGGACCAGATCGCAGCGTTTCATATCTTGCAGGGGGCGTTGGACCGCCTCGCCCATCTGTCGGGCGGCCCAACGGAGAATTAGGGCGCAGGACCCCGAAGGCGCCGCGCCACGGCGGGGATCAGCCAAGCCTCCCCCAGTAAGCGACAGCAGGGATACCGACTCCAAATCGGCGCCCCCCTCCTGTCGTCGCGGGTGCTGCAAGCCCGTGCGGCTTACTTGGTCATGTTCGGGCCGGAACTGCCACGCTTCTGCAGGATGGAGCGGTCGTTTTTCACCACCAGCGTGGAGAAGTAGGGCTCCAGCGTCGCATCATCGAAGCCAAACTTGGTCTGGAATTGTTTCACCAGGGCCTGCTCTTCCGGGGCGGCAAAGCCGTCGGCCATCACACTGTCGATCACGTTCAACAGGATGCACAGGCGCTGCTGGCGATCGCAGAGCGGTGCCAGATCATCCAGGAACTTTTCCGGCGGGGTGGCGCGGACATATTTGACAGCGGTCTCCAGGTGGCGTGCCCCCTCGGGACCCAGCACGCTGTGCAGGTGCCCGATTTCCTCGCGGGCGATCTCCCCGTCAGCGGCGATGGAGTACACCAGGGCCACGACCAGGCCCAGATGGGGGTCCAGATCAATACTCACTTGGCTCTTGAACATATTGAACAACGACATCGCCCGTCCTCCTGACAGCTGTGTGGTGGGGGAAATCCCAGCCTTGAAAAGGGGCAAGGGCAGAGCCCCCGCCGGCGGCCGGCACTATGGGCTGCCCTCGTGGGCCTGTCCAGCCACCATCCGGGCTGCCCCATGATGACCCAACCGTTGTGGCATCAATGACCTATCTGCGACGAGACTGTGACCGTGCAGTAACCCCACGGCTTTTCACCGTCGAGAAATGGGCGTATGGTGTTGACTGGCGATGCTTGGGTTTGCACGCCCGTGTTCCACGCCCCTCAGCCGCTCCGGTACCCGCCAGAGATCGCCCCCGCATCAAGCGATCGGGGGCAACGCCTACTTTTTACAACAATGGAGGTTGTCCATAGCCCGCCCACCCCGCCCCCAGGGACAAGAACGTCAACAGGACGGTCCCCGTATCAATGGCCAGATCACCGCCCGCCAAGTGCGCCTGGTGGATGAAAATGGCGAAATGCTTGGCGTTGTTGCCACCCGCGATGCTCTGGCCCGTGCCACTGAGGCTGAGTTGGATCTGGTTGAGGTAAGCCCCAATGCTGATCCGCCTGTCTGCAAGATTCTGGACTATGGAAAGTTCAAATACGAGCAGCAGAAGAAGAAGAATATCCAGCGTAAGAAGCAAAAAGTTGTTGAGGTTAAAGAGATCAAGCTTCGGCCAAACATCGATGTCCACGACTACAACGTCAAAATGAACCACGCCAAGCGGTTCATTGAAGGTGGCGACAAGGTCAAGGTGACGATGCGCTTCAAGGGGCGGGAAATGGCGCACAGCGATCGTGGCATGGAAGTGCTGGAGCGGGTGCGGCAAGAAATGGAAGAGCTGGCCAAGGTCGAGGCGATGCCAAAAATGGAAGGCCGCCAGATGATTATGGTTCTGGCCCCCCGGGCCTAACCCGCGCGCCTTTCCGCTTCTGGTGGTACCCTTCCAGACATCCCTCTCAGGCCCCATGAGCCACCCATGAGCCACCCATGACCCACCGACGGTCCCGGCCCGGTCGCCGCCCTGCGCGCCGGGCCGCTGTTGTTTCAGCCGCCCCGCTCAGCGTCACCGTGGAGCGGCTGGGGCTGGATGGCGATGGCATCGCCCAGGCGCCTGAGCAGGGCTCGCTGTACATCCCCGGGACGCTGCCGGGAGAGAGGGTGCTCGTCCGGCCTCATCAGCGCCGCGGGGAAGGGACGCTGGCTCAGTTGATCGCGGTGGAGGAACCGTCGCCGCAAAGGCAGACGCCCTTCTGTCCCCATGCCGGTGACTGTGGCGGGTGCACCTTGCAGCATCTGGCACCGGAGGCTGTTGCCCTCTTCAAGCGCAGCATCGTCCGCACGGCGCTGGATCGTCAGGGGCTCACGACCGTGACCGTTGGGGACGTCACCACGGTCCCCACGGCCGCGCGCCGGCGTGTGCGGTGGCAGGTGAAAGGCGCCGCCCTGTGTCAACACCGCCTGCACAGCACGACCCTGGCCAAGTTGGATGGGTGTGCAATCCTCACCCCAGACCTGCAAGACCTGATGTCGGCGTTACCGGCGCTGCTGGCGACACCGGCCATTGCGGCCCTGGGGCCGCGAAGTGTTCAGGCCCAGCATCTTTGCCAGGGACAGCCGCTGGATCTGGTCCTGGGGGTTGATCGGGCGCCTGACCTGGACGCACGGGAGTCTCTGGCCGCTGCGGTGCAGACCCTGGGCCTGGGGCGACTCAGCGTGACCATCGCAAGCG
Source organism: uncultured Rhodospirillales bacterium (assembly GCA_964496805.1). Taxonomy (GTDB): domain Bacteria; phylum Pseudomonadota; class Alphaproteobacteria; order CAZCBM01; family CAZCBM01; genus CAZCBM01. The sequence continues at coordinate 3,244 of CAZCBM010000020.1, forward strand.
ACACCACGCCAGGGCCTATCGCCGCCCCGCGCCCCCCTGTCCTGGCGGCTGGTCCGCTTCTGGTGCCGCTGCCGGCGGGTAGCTTCCTTCAGCCCACGGCCCAGGGGCAGGCGTGGATGGCGGACCAGGTGCGCGGGGCCCTGACGCTGACAGCGACCCTGGCGACGCCCGGATCCGCGCCAAGGGTCTGGGATCTGTATGCGGGGTTGGGCGGATTCACGGGGGTGGCGCTGTCGGCAGGCTATCCTGTCAGCGCCGTGGAGGGGGCCGCACAGCCTGTGGAGGCCTTGGCGGGGGCTCTGCGCCGGGCTCAAGCTGTCCAATCCGATGCACGGCGGCAGGATCTGGCGCGCGACCCCTTGCCGGCGTCTGATCTGGCGTCGGCCGGGTTGGTGATCTTGGACCCCCCGCGGGCTGGTGCCCTGGCCCAGTGCCGGGCGCTCGCGCAGGGATCGGCGAGGCCGCTCGTGCTGATGCTGTCCTGCAATCCCAAAACCTTCGCCCGGGACTTGGCGGTGCTGGTTGCGGCGGGCTGGGTACCGGCGATGCCGGTGGCGGTGTTGGATCAGTTCATCGGCTCAGCCCACCTGGAGGTGGCGTGCCTGTTGCGCGGTGTGTGAGGGCCAGATCGTACGACCCCGACAGGGCAACGCCACATCCGAGCGAGCGCCCCTGCGCTTACAGCCAGGCTCCCACCCCTCCTCACGGCATGCAGACGCACAGCAGAGCCACCGTGACGTCGCAGGAGGCGTCGTTCTGGAGATAGTTCAAGGTTCGCAGGTCGCTGTTTCCAAAACGAACGGCGCCACCGAAATTGTTCAGCGCGCAGTCCCCCAGTTCCGCGGCGCCATTGGCGCCGGAATGGCTCCAGAAGGCATTGAGGGGTGTTCCACCGGGGTGGGGTGGCAAGCTGAAGTCCCCAGCGTCGTTGATGGATTGGGACAGGAAGTTGCCGTCAATGTCAGGGGTGAACAGCCCGGCCCAGGTGTCTGCGATGGGGTTGACGCTGATCTCGCTGGTGCTCTCGCGCCAGACATGGATGGGGCGGCGATCAGCAATCCAGGGATAGTTCTCCGGCACCCGGACCAACTCGTCCCTGAGCCCGGCGCCACCACCCTCCGTGGGGGCATCATCGGCGAAGCTGATGAACGCCACCGGGTCAGGGCAGAGCAGGCCTGTGGGGCGGTTGGCGTCGCAATGGGCATCGACGTTCTGGCGCGTGTCCGGGTTCAGGATGGCTGCCGTTGATCGGTACAGGATCACGGGATTGGGGGGATCGCGATGCAACTGCGCAGCCTGACTGTACATTCGGCGGGGGGCCGTGAAGTCGGCGGTGAAGTTCGCAAAAAGCCCATCTTCGCGCCAGGCCTCCACAACGACGATGGCTTCGTCATCCACGGGATCATCCACCAACTCCGCAATGCAATGATCCGTGACCGGGTTGCAATTATGGGGACACTCGTCCACGGGGACCTCAATGGCGCAATCTGGCTGAAGGCTGGTTCCATCGGTGACGCGGCTGACCGATCGATCATCCGGCAGGGCCCCAAAGTCCACTTCCTGGTCGGACACGCGGTCCCAACGGGTGGTGGGAGCGTCGTAGCGAAAGCGATGGACCCGCAGGCGCACCTTATCCAAGCTGTAGTTGGGATTACCGACATCGGACTCCACTGGCCAACTGGAGATTTGGAAAATGGCCTCCAGGCCCTCCGCATCAGCATCCAAATCGTTTGAGTAGGCGGCCACCTCTGACAAGTCGTTCACCGCCCGATCAAAATTGGCCCGCTCTATTTGGCCAATGCCAAAGCGGATCATCCCCACCACCAGCAACACCAGCACCGGTGCGATGATGGCGATCTCGATCAGCACAGCGCCCTGTTGTCGGCGTCCGGATAGGCGAAGGAGGGCCGGACCAAGGGGCAGGGCACGACCAGACAAGCGGCTCATGGGGCAGGGGCCTCCCGTGGGTATTCATAGGGCGCCACGCTGCGGACCGTGATATCGAAGCCGTTATTGTTCATGTACTCACCGAATATACCAGATATAAACTGCCAGCGGCAGCCAAGTTCCAGCATGACCAACGCTCGCTCGCTCTCCCCCATAATATCGGTGTCCGATTGCAGTGGTAATCCAGCGAGATAATTTTCATTCTCAAGAAGAGATATCTCATTGTCGTCTTGGTAATTGAAAAGCGATCCATCACGATAATCGAAACCAATATCCTCAATATCTGCAAACTCCCACGCTCTGATGTAGAGACACTCTTCCATGAAGGGCAGATTGGAAGACTGAGCGTAGACATAGGTGACGGTGCGCTGGGAGTCCTGCTCCCGCATGGGGGCGGTGCGCGCGACGTCCATGGCCAGGGTTGCCGAGGCCTGTACCGAGCCAGCGACGACGAAGGCAAGTCCCAGTTCAAAAATCGAATACATCAAAACGATCAGCGGGGTGATGAGCAGCGCGCCCTCGACAATGGCCACACCACGCTGACGCCGTGCCCGGACCACCGTGCGGCGCGGTAGACGGGGGACGACGGCCCCTTGTCGATGGCTTTGGGTCACTCTCACCGGTGGCCTCCCTCCCTCAAGCGGCCGTTTGCGCCTTGGTCAAATGCCCATGGAGCCCATCAAGTCGCCCATGCGGATGATGGTGGGGCCCAACACCACAATGAACATGGCCGGCATAATGCAGAGCATGAGCGGAAAGGTGATCAGCACCGGTATGCGCGCGGCGCGGCGTTCCGCCAGCAGCATTCGCTCACGCCGCAATTCTGCCGACAACTGGTTGAGACCGACACTGACCGGTGTTCCCATTCGTTCAGACTGTTTGATGATGCTGGCAAAACTTTTGACGGCGTTGATCTCAACCCGCTTAACCAGGTTTTCGTATGCTGAAGAACGCTCCGCCTGCAATCGCAATTCCGTTCGCAGAATTTGAAGCTCCAAGGCCAAGTCTTCACAGTTCTCGCGAATTTCGTCAATGATCCGCGGCAGAGCGGTGTCTAGGGTCTGACCTGTTTCAGTGTAGATAACCATTAGATCAATGGTATCTGGGATGTCTTCCCAGATAGCCTGCTGACGCTTCTTTGCCCTGCTCTTCAGATAGTTTTCAATCGACATGGAGCCTACGAGGCCCCCGCCGAGGCAGGCAGCGGCAAATTCAATCTGTGAATTCAGGGGGGCATCCAGAACTGCGCTCAAGCTGATGCCGAAATGGCCCTGCAATAACCAGAAACCCAACATGATGCCAGCGGCCAGTCCAACAAAGGGCATCACCGTTTTTGCGATCAAGAAGTTGATCAAGGCGCGGTCACCGATAAAGCCGGCCTGCAACAGCAGCAGGCGCAACTCTGGCATCTTATCTCCGCTGACCCCCATGAACTTAGTGGCGCCACTGGTGAGCTTTCGCCGCAATTGGGAGGACTGGTTGATAATGCGATCTTTGTGGATCGACTTGCGTTGCTTGGCGCCGCGAACCTGGCTGCGCTGACCGCGAAGGATCTGCACCCGTCGCGTGACGTCGCGGCGCTCGGCCAGGGTTTCGATGCCCAGGAAAAGGATCACAAAAACAGCGATGCCGATCAGCGCGGCAAGGGACGCGGCGTAGGGACCGATCCCGCCTGTTTGCTCCTCGGTGGTGCCGAAGGCGATGAAGAAGATAAAGGCCCCGGCCAGGATCGCGACCAGCAGGGCAGGGAGCAGACGCTGAACAATCATATCCGGATCTTCACAATCTTGGCCATGATATAGGCCCCTACGGCCATGATCCCCAGTGTGATCATCATCAGATCGTGGCCGCGAGGATCGAAGAACATTGGTTCCATGTACTGGGGGTTGGTGAAATGGAAGGCGATCATCAGAAAGAAGGGCATGAGGCCAAGGAACCAAGCCGAGAGTTTACCCTCTGATGCCAGCGCCTTCACTTTTAGCTGCATCTGATGTCGCTCACGAATGGTATTGGAGAGGTTGGCCAGAGCTTGCCCAAGATTACCACCACTCTCCAACTGCACCACCGTGGCAATGGCAAAGAAATCGAACTCCCGCACCTCAATCTCATCGGCAACTGTTCGCAGAGATCGGTCCAGAGGGGTGCCGATGGCAGCCAAATGAACAACGCGCGCAAGCTCTTCTTTTAGGGGTTTATCTGCTTCAGCCAAAGCATCTTTTAGGGCTGCGTCCACCGGCACACCGATGGTGACCGAGCGGTTGAGGAAGTCCAAAAAGTTGGGCATCTGGCTAACAATCTTCTGCCGGCGGAGGTCCGCTAGAAAAGTCAGCACAAAATTGTTTAGCAGGAAGTGGACGAGCATCACGGCCGATAGCGGCTTCATGAACAAGTAGAGCTGGTAGATCCAGGTTTTGTAGGTGAAGGCGCTACGGACGCTGTCCTGGCTTTCAGCGTTGAGTTGATCAAGGCGGCTGCCAGTTTTGACAACGCTATATTCCTCGACAGTTTCTGGCGGTTTCTCCACAAAATCAATGGGAGCAAAGGTTAGAAGGGCGGCCAAAATCAGCAAGATCCCAACATAAACCCCCAGCGTGATGGGCAAGCCAGCCACGCGGAACTTCCGGCGCATACTGCCCAGTGTGGGAATATAGTTGCCTAGCGTCGTGTCCAGCTTCCGCCGTTTTTTGTCGATGATCTTGGCGGTGGTCAGATTGGCCTGCACTGCCAGGGGGTCCGATTTCTCTGGCTTCAGCCGATCCAGCCTTTTGGTCAGATCCAGGTTGTTCTTGACCTTTGTCAGCAGGAAAGAGATCAGCACACCCAGGCCGAAAGCGACCAGCAGCACCACCGAAAGAATAAAAAAGATGACACTGTTTTCCATGGCCGCTGCTGTCCTTAGCCGTTGATCAACTGCATCAGTTCGCGTTCCAGCCCGTGAGCCCGGATCTTGTCGCCGCAGCGGGGGCGCAGCTTGCTGGAGCGATACTCGCCCACCACGTGATCGCCCGAGGCACTGCCATCCACTTCAAAACTAAAGATATCTTGGGTGGAGATGACTTCCCCTTCCACCCCAGTGATTTCCGTGACCCGGGTCACCCGTCGCACACCATCCCGCATGCGCTCAATCTGCAGAATGATATCGACGGCATTGGCGATCTGGGTACGGATGGCCCGCGCCGGCAATTCGAAGCCGGCCATCATCACCATGTTTTCCAAACGCACCAAGGCATCCCGTGGGGTGTTGGCGTGCAAGGTGCTCATGGAGCCATCGTGACCGGTGTTCATGGCCTGGAGCATGTCGAAGGCCTCCCCCTGACGGCACTCCCCCACGATGATGCGGTCGGGACGCATCCGCAGGCTGTTGCGGAGCAGGTCCCGCATGGTGACCTCGTTGTGGCCGTCCACCGTGGCGGGGCGGGTTTCCAGACGCACCACATGGGGCTGCTGTAGCTGCAATTCCGACGCGTCCTCGATCACAATGATCCGCTCCCGCGGATCAATGTTGCGGGACAGGGCATTGAGCATCGTGGTCTTACCGGTGGAGGTACCGCCGGAGACCAGCATGTTCAGCCGCGACCGCGATGCCAGTTCAAAGAACCGCCGCATCCGATCATCAATGGAGCCAAACCGCACCAAGTGATCCAGGGTGATGGCTTTGCGGCTGAAACGGCGGATGGAGATCAGCACACCATCCAAGGCGATGGGGGGAAACACAATGTTCACGCGGGACCCGTCAGCCAAGCGGGCGTCCACCATCGGGCTCTGTTCATCGATGCGGCGGCCGATGGAGCGGGCAATCCGCTGCGCCACGTTGCGCAGATGCTCGTTGTCGCGGAACTCGTCCCCGGTCAATTCCAGCTTGCCGCGCCGCTCCACATAGATCTTCTGCGGACCGTTCACCAGCACATCGCTAACGGTATCGTCTTGCAGCAGGGGCTCCAACGGCCCCACCCCCACCATGTCATCGGCGATGGCCCGCGCCAGGATGCGCTGCTCCTCGGCGTTCAGGCGGGTCTTGGTCTCGATGGCGATGTCCCCCACCGCCTGCTCGATCTGCACCACCAGATCATCATATCGAACGGCGCTGGCCGCCTCGACATTGATGCGTTCCATCAGAATTCGGGTGATGCTGTTCCGGGTCTCCGCCGGCAACCCGATTTGATTGACCGATCTGGGAGCGGTGGGTTTTGGGGCTTCCTTGGCGGCGGCCGGCGCGCGCGCGCCGGCACGGACGGGCACGGGGGCATCCGTGCTGCCATTGCGACCGAGTTTCATGTGGCATCCCCCACGTCAGTCTGCTGCGCACCGTGCCGGGCTGCGGCGTGAGTCCGTCCGGCCCCGATCACGGGTGCAGGTCCGCGAAAAACCAAGATGAAGCCTACCACAGCTTTGCTCCATCCCAGCACAGAAATGCCCAAGGGAGCGGGAGCGATGCCCTGTGCGCGGCCCATGGATCATTTGCGCCCGGCGGCGGCCTTGGCGCGCCGGCCTCGTCCTTTGGCGGCCAGCAGCGCGCCGGAGGACGGCAATTGCGTGGCGATCTTGGCCAGCGCCCGCCCCACCATGCTGCTGCCCTCATTCACCGGGATGCCTCGCACCACCGCCTGCTGCACGCCGCGGCTATCGAAGGGCACCTCAAACACGGTTCGGCCCAGGCGGCGGCTGTAATCGTTGGTGGTCACATTGCCGGAGCGAAACTCGCCCACCTTGTTGCACACCACCAGGACGCGTCGGGCCGTTCCCGCCTTTTCCACTTCCGCCAACATGTTAACGGTGTCCCGCAGCCCGATGATGGTGCTGGGTGTGACCAAAATGACGGTGCCGGCGCTGTAGAGGCTGTCGGAGGCAAAGCTTGGGCCGCGGGGCAAATCCAGCACGACGGTGTCGATTCCTTGCCCGGCCTGCCTGAGCAACGCATCCAGGCCCTCTGGTTTGGGGTCGCGCTCTTCCTCCGGCTTGTCGGCGGATAGCAGCACCAGGCGTTGGCCGGCTACCCCCAGCGTACGCTCCAGAAACACGGCGTCGATCCGGTGCGGGCTCTCCATCATATCGATCAGGCCCGGTGTCGCCTCGATGTTGAAATTCACATACTGCGTGCCCCCGGCCATATCCAAATCCAGCAACAGGGTGCGGCGCTGGTGTTGGCTGGAGATGATGTTGGCGAGGCCGGCCGCGATGGTGCTGGCGCCGCAGCCGCCCCGGGTGCCGGTGACGCAGATGATCCGCTCGGGATCCAGGGCCTTGGTTTCGTCACGCCGGGCCTGGATCAATTGGGTGACGACCAGATCGAAGTCGTCCATCTGCAGCGGTCGGGTCAGATACTCGGCCACACGGATGCGCCGCAGCGAGCGATAAAGACCCACATTGTCCTGATCGCCAAAGGCGATGACGTCGGTCTCGCCGGAGGGGCCACGCTCCTGGATCTCCGTGAACTGCAGGACCGGATCGTCACTGTTGGAGACGTCCACCAGGAAGTAATGCGGCGCAATGTTCCAACTGGAGCACTCGGCAACGGCGGCAGGCAGCCCCCCCAAGCGCAGTTGGACGGCCAGGTGATGGTTCTCGAGGATCTCGGCGATGCGCCGGCCCTCTTCTTCATCATGGGCGTAGATGAAGGCGGTCTCGCGTGGGGCGGCCATCGGTCAAATCCCTCCAGTCCAGGCATCAAGGGGCTGGGAGGCCGCTGATCGCTTCCCCCCTCCCATTCTCACCGTTCAGTCGCGACCCGATGGCCCCCGCTGAGGCACCGGGCACACACGTCACCATCGGGAGCCGTTGCGGCGCGGAAAACAGGTGGCAGGCTTCAGTGTCCCTGAAGCGCCCTCCGTTCCTTCTCCGTGGCCTCCAGCCCGCTTCACGCATCCCTCAAAGGGGGCAGACGCGCAACAGGTGTTGGAGACCTTGACCCCCAAGGCCCGCGCCGCCCCTGCGGCCGGGGTGCTGGCCTGATCAATCCCAGTCCCGACACAGGGGCAGGATCAACCGGACCGCAACGGCTGCAACGTCGAACGCGCCGCTACTCTTAGCCATCCTTCTTGAGTGTGTCACGCCTGCGTGTGGGATTTCGGTGCAGCACCCTTGCTGAGGGGGGCCAGCGTTGGTTCCGGTGGCTGAACAACAGTGGATGTGTTCGCGGGGACACATGGATCCGGGGGGCATGACGGATGAACAGCAGGGGGGACAGCAATTTGGACTTGGCGCCTCTGCTGTCGCGTACGGGTGGCCGCCCGGGTGATCGCGTCTGTGGCGGTGCTGCTTCGAGGGCCAGTGCTCCGACGGCCGAGCCACCGCCCTGGGCGGGGCCATGCATCTTAGTGGGTCGTCACTTGATCGATGCGGATACAATGTGCAAGCGTTTGGAGGGGGGCGCTTAGGTAGCTGGGCTTTGAGGACAGGTCTGCTCGCTCAAAGCTAGGCCACCAAACGGATGTGAGGTCCCAGTGGTCAGCTTCGTGCATGTTTCCCTCGAGGGCCTGCTCCAGAGACGCGTGGTAACCGCCAGGGAGTACCGGCACACGCCTTGTCGCAGGGCTGAGTGAATAAGAGACAGTGCGGTCAGCTTGGTCCCCTGTTACGAGGTGGACATCCACAGGCAGCCGGGCAGGCCTTTGGGAAATCGGTGAGAACCAAGGGACCATGACTGTGGCATAGTCAGAAGCTGGCAAGGGGGCTGGCATCCGCTGGGGAGGGGAGGCGCCAACCCTCTCGATACTCCACCGGAAGCCAGCGAGCTCGTTCTCATCCAGGTGATGCGCAAGGATGGGTCGGCGATAAAAATCGACTATCTGCCTGGCAAAGAGGTCTTTGTTGCCGATGACGGGATGAAGCGCTGGAAGACTAAGGATCTGAAAGCGGTGGAGGTGCGCAAAGACGGGCTGCCAATGGTGGGGCGATGGGATGACCCAGTCTGCGTGGCCATAGAGCGTGAGGTCACGGCAATAGTCCAGCACGGACCATGGCACATTGTTCAGCGCAGGGGTGCGCTGGGCCTGCGCCTCGAACGCGCGCCTGACTTCAGCGGGGAGGTGTCCTGGGAGGACGAGCAACTCCCCCTCGCAGTGCCCTTCGGGTCCCATGACCTGTGCAGCGGGACAGGGCGTGACGAACACGAAATGAAGGGTGAGGCTGTCGCGCCCGGCGTACTGGGTGCCATCCTCGCAGAAGTCACCGATCTCCGGGCAATCCGGAGGCCCGGGGAGGTCAATGGGGATGTAGGGCACCTCCGGGGGCCTGCCTGCGTCCTGGGCAAAGGCCGGGGAGAGCCAACCAATGGTGGCGGCCAAGACAACACCGACCAACGCGAGCCCAAGGCGGCTGCGTGCGTGCCGAAACCCGCCAACCGCCTTTGCCATGCCGGACGGCGCAGCGAGGGCAGCGTGCGGCGATGCCGCGGAGGCCAAAGATGCTGCAAGCGGCCGCTGCCTGCGACGCTTCAAACCCAGTTTTCGCCCCAAGCTCACCTCCTGACGTGCTGATACCCTTTTCTTATGGGGCCATAGACCGCTGGTGTCAGCAACAACGCAAGGGTGCCCCAAGGCGCGAAGCCCCTGGCTGTGCCGGCCTACGGCAGGGGGCACCGATTTGGACCCGGTGCCTCTGCTGTCGCGTACGGGTGGCCGCCCGGGTGATCGCGTCTGTGGCCGGGCTGCTTGGGGAGCCCGTGCTCTACGCCCCCCAGGTCCCCATCACTCTTCTGGCGCCAGCAGATCTTCCAGGGTCAGGACCTCGGGCTCCGCTTGGGTCGCCGCGGTGGCTGTCTGGCTGGTGGCCTGAGCCGGGGCTTCCGCCGGTGCCAGGGCGGTGGTTGCCGGTGCTTCCTGGGACAGCAGGCTATCCAGGCTGTCCACCGGGGTCAGCTGCGGATCGGCGCCCTGAGCGGAGCGCTGCTGGGGCGCGGGCGCGGCGGCGGACGGAGCCGGGTCCTGGACCAGGCTCAACGGCGTCACACTCACGCCTCCGGTGTCACCGGCGTCCGGCAGCGCCGCTTGGCGTTGGCCGGTGGGGCTGGCGATCCCGGCATTGGTGGACAACTGTAAGGTCCGAGCGGAGGCGGGCGTCCCGGAGGTGGCGGCCGCGTTCTGCCGGGCCTCGGCTTGGATGCGGGCAATCTCCTGCTGTTGGCGGCGGCGCAGGTCTTCCCGCTGACGCTCCAGGTCCCGCAGGTAGGCATCTTCGCCCTCGTCCACGCTCACCGGCGCCACTGGGATGCCTTCCGCGACATAGCGCTGGTCTTCGGTCAGCGGCACCACGCGGCGGCCGTTGGAAAGGCCATAGACCGTCTCGTAGCTGTAGATGGGGTCGGCGCCCCGGGGGACGATGCGAATGCCCAGGGTGCCCCGTGCCAGGGCGATCCGGGCGGCCATCTCCTCCCCGACATCGGCGTAAAAGAGCAGATTAATTTTGCTGTTCCCCTCTTCGTCCGTCTCCACCGTCTGCTTGCGGTGGACGCGCACGGAGCGGATCACAGGCTCCAGCAAAAAGGCCTCGTCGTCTCCGATCTTGCCGAACGGCTCGTACCGATAAATGTCCACGACGTTGGCGCCGGTCATCAGCGCGCGGGCAACCTCGCCCGGCGTGAACAAGGCTGTTTCCAGGCGCTGTTCGGGCGGCTTGGGCGCCAAGCTAAGCAACTCCTGATCCATCTGGCGCTGCAATTGCTCTGCGGCGCCCGGGTCCGTTCCCTGCTCCGGCGGCGGTGCCTCAGACACGGTTGTGGTCATCACGCCCTGCAGGACGGCCTGCATCTGCTGGTTGGCTGGGCTGGGGTCTTCGGTTTGGGTCAGGTTGAAGGTCATGGGCTGATCTTCCAACACGTCCAACTTCAGATAGCGGCCGTCGAAACGGCGAACATAGTCTTGGACGGGCTGCCCCGGAGGCACCATCACGGCCCCTTGGGAGACGGCGCCTGACGGCCGCTCCAGAACCTTCAGATGGTCGGCCGCTGTCAAGCGCGTGCCAGCCGGCAGTTCCTGGCTGAAGGCCACGATTCGGACGGTACGCTCCAGTTCCGTAACAACCTGCGGCGGCGTCACGGGGCGCTCCCGCAGTTCGGAGACCACTTGGTTCAGGGCGGTCTGGGTATTTTGCTGCAACGTCAGGACTTGCTGGTAGCTCTCGCTGCGCAGCGCCTGCATTTGGTTGTTGATGGCGTTCCGCTCTTCCTGGCGCTCCTGGCGCAAGGTTTCCTGAAATTGAGCGAATTTCGCATCTAGCTGTTCATTGATGATCTGGGTGGCCACGGTGCGGGCCTGCTCCTGAGCCCGCTCCTCAGCAGACTTGGCGGTATTCTCACCCTGGGTTGCAAGGCGCGTCATCAAGGTATCAAAGACGAAAAAGGTCACGATCCCCGCGACGATGACCCCGATCAGCAGCGGCAAAATGTTGCGCATGACTCAAACCCCCGCGGTCCCGCGCCACCTGGCGAAGACCAGCCTGTCAGAGACGATGGTGCGGCGATTGCCTGATCCCCTTGCCCCTGAAGGACTGGGGGGGCCGCCCCTCCTCTCTCTCAATGGCCAGGGCACTGGCGCCATCTACGCCACCGACCCGACGTCCCCTGAAGTTCCGTGCTGGCTTGCCTGGAGCGCCCGACAGCAACGGGTAGGCGCGGGGGATCCCACACGATCCCTCGCGAGCGCACCATGGCAGCGCGCACAGCGGAAAACAAGGCAGAATCCGCTGACGTGTTAACCACTTGGAAGGTTTTATTCAGGCTGTGCCGCTGGGGTTTAATGGCCCCGGGAGAGAGCGCCGCGGGGCCAAGTGCGGGCAGTTCTCAGCCCCCGGCGCAAGGGGGCGAGTCCAGGCATGGGGGGCGCCGGCTGTCGTCCCCTACCCGTCGGAAAAGAGGCGTCTGAGAAACAAAACGTCAGAGCGAGATCAACCCCAGCTTGGCCAAGATCACCAGGATGCCGGCAATGGCAATGGCCACACCATAAGGCATGAAGGCGCGGTAACGGTCCAGCCAGGTGCTGTAGCGGCCGCCAACGGGGACGATGTCCTTCACATAGTTGGCCGTCAGGATCACCAGGGAGACGACCCCCCCCAGCAGCATTGTGCCCAGCACGAAGGACAGGAAGTGATCAACAGTGACGAACAGGGCCACGGCCGTCATCAGTTTCACATCACCGGCCCCGAATCCACTGATGGAATACAAGGCGTACCCGATCAGCAGAACCACGGTGGCCATGGACGCATCCCAGAGCCAATTGTGCAGCGCACGCCCGGTTAAGGCGGCTTCCACGACATAGGCCAGGATGATGACAACGCTGATCCAATTGGGGATGCGGAATTCGATGGTGTCCCGCCACAGGGCGTAGACCAAGGTCGCCACGACCACGGCACCGGTCACCATGGGGAGGGTGTCACTGAAACTGCCGAGGGTCATGGATCAGGCTGCCTGAAGGGTCGATAGAGAGATCACGCTGCAACCGTCTCCGCCGGGAGCGCTCGGCCCGTTGGTCACGCGTTTGTGCCGGGATAGAGCAGCCTTGGCAGGGTGGTGTCCAGCCCCCATTAACGGAGCCCGAGGGCGAGGCAGGCGCGCCAGGACGCGGCAAGCTACCCGATCCCCAGTCAAGCCACTTTCGAGATGGTGAAGCGGCTCGCCTGCTCCGGCGTTCGCCGCTCAGATCGGTTTCGCCTTCGGAAGCCCCCTGAGTGCCCTATTGGGCACCGACGGCATCGCATGGCAGAGACCGGCTGTCTTTAGACAGGATCACTTGTCGTAGGGCACGTCCTGGGGCAGCCCGCTGGAGGCGTAATCCTCCGGCTGGTAGGTGTATTGATAGGTGTCTGCGGGGCGATATTGGACAACGCGCGGCTGCAGGAGGATGACCAGCTCCGATCGGTTGCGGTCATTGGACCGGCGCAGCGGGATGTTCAGCAGGGCCATGTCCTCGCGGGTATCGTTCACGTTCTCCTGGATGAGGCCGCCCACCACCAAGGTGTCACCCGGGCGGATCGGGACATTGGTTTCCAACTCCCGCTCTGTTGAAACGGGCAATTGCAGGGTCACCGAATCTGCGCCGCCGCCAGTGGAGAAGGTCGCAAACTCCAGCAACTGGGTGATTGACAGGGTCAGTTCCGTATAAACCGTCCCATCGCTGTAGGTGCCGGCCAATTCCACCTCAACGGCGCTGTCGACCTCGTCCGTTTCAACGGAGGTCACCACTTCGCCCGTGTCGTCATCCACGGACCGCTGAATGTTGGAAATATAGACGTTGTTCTGACCGACATTCAGCGTCACATCCGTCCCGCTCAGCAAGCTGACGCTGGGGTTGGCCAAAGCGCGAACTTCACCCTGGGTCTGCAAGAACCCAATGATAGAGTTGAAGCTAACATCCCCCACTTCGCCGGAGACGGTATTCACGATGCCGGTAAAGGCGCCCGTGAACTGTGAGGTGAGATTGATGTTTTCCCCAAACAGCTCAGTGACAGACAAGTTGTCCCAAGCGATCCCGACATTACGATCATTGTTGAGGGTCACTTCCAGGACGAAGATATCGTAGACAATAACGTCGCGGGAGTCCCAGAACCGCGCCAGATATTCCCGCACCCGGCGGGCGACATTGCGGTTCGCGGTGAACGTCACAACGCCCGAGCCCTCGTCATCGCTGACGTTGTTGGCCCCCAGATCGCCGAAGGCGCCCGAGAGAGCCCCAAGCGACTCGCCCATGCGGGGGATCTGCATGATGTATTCGCGCTCGGCTTCCACCAGCAACAGGCCGTCGCGATAGCGATAGTGGACCCCGGTAATGGTGCTGATACGCTCCATTACTTGCTGCAGCGGCGCCTGGGTGGGCTGGCGCAGGGTCAACTCCAACTCAATGGCGTCTTCGTCCAGCGTGTAGGCGATGTCGGTATCCGCCAACAGCGCATCCAGCACCGATCCCAGCGGCTGGGCTGTCACGGACACCGGCCCCACGTTGATGGCCGGCAGGTCATAGGTGGCCGCATCGTCAACATATCGCAGACGCAGCGGGGCCACTTCCAGGGTCATAATCGGTGGATCGCCACGCTCCCCATAGGGTGCCTCCTCCGGCAGGTCGAACTCAGAGAAGTTCCGCGGCGGCTCAAAGGTGGATGAACCACAGCTTGCGACCAGCAGGGACCCGGCAAGCCCCATGGAGAGGGCCGCTTGGCGCAGGGAGCGGTGGGCAAATGGCGTGGTCATGGCGCGCGTCAACATCCTGTCAGCAACCCTTACCGTTTGGTTCGGGGGGGCGATGCCCAGATGAGGAAAGCGGGCAGGCGCGGACAAGCGCGCAAAACCGCCCAATCCGGTGGTGGGCAACCGCCTTGTCCTGGTCGCCATGATATTCCAAGGGGAACACCACAGCCTTCATGGAAAGAACGGCTCGTATCTCTATAGCCGCCTCGGGAACGGCAAAGAAAGCATCGCGGCACCCGAAGCTTATTGTGGTGGGGCGTTCGTGGCTGTTGGGTCACGAAACCGACAGCCCGACACTCCCAATCCACTGTCAGCGATAATCCGCAGCGGTTCCCCAGAGGTTAACAGCGGTCCGCCCGCGGGCTGGGTTGCGGCAGAAATTACCGACTGTGGTCGGCGAGCGACAGGCAGGGCTTGCCCAGGGAGTGGATGACCTGCTGGCTCAACCCCTTTGTCACCGTGCCCACGCCGGGGAGGGGGGCGAGCAGCAGGGTCACTGTACCAGGCGATAAATCGGGGTGCGGCGGGACCCATAGCGCTGGACCACGGTCAGCACATCCACGCCAGCCCCATCCTCCTCCGATAGGCCTTTGGCGCCAGACATTTCCAGGAAGTTGTCCATCAGCAGCAGGCGCATCCGCGCTTGTGCTTCGACGCGAAACTCACGGCCGGAGTCGTTCTCGGAAACCGTAATGGTGGGCAGGCTGGAGCCCACGGATTGGATGCCGCCGATGAATCGCGGGCTGAAGTTCAACTGCAAGGTGTCTGCATAGACGGTGTCCAGCAGGCCGGGCGTTGCGCCATTGTCCCGGTCGTGGGCCCGGGCTGCCGCCAGCAGGGCCCGGGCGCTGGCGTTCTCCAGCCGGTCCCGCGCCAGATGCAGCCGGCCAACATCCACCACCAGGGCGATCATGCCCAGAAAGGGGATCAGCATGACGGCGAACAGAACGATGACAAATCCCCGCTGGCGTCGCTGACACAGGCCAGAGCGCGACGGCAGTGGGGAGCGCGCCAAGGGGCCACCAGAAAGGGGCCGCCTGCCCAAGGGTCGCCGCCGCACTGCGCTGGAACCGATCATCCTATGCCGACCCTGCCTGCCCCCAATTTGGCCCTTTGGGCAGAACCCTTGCCCCATCGACCACGTCACTGCCCTGTCACATAGCAGTTCTGCCCGGCGCGGCAAAGCCTCTGCCGAGCGACCACCAGGTCGCTACAGCAGGGGCGTAGTCCCAAATCGGCGTCCCCCGCCATAGGGGCACAGGGATCAGCGAAACGGCGGACCGCTGTTCCGCTGCGGGCAGGGGGATCTTGGCGGGTTTTCTTTGGTATCGTGGCGATCCCTTGCCCCGGCGGCAGGGCGCCTCGAAGGGGCGGGGGCAGGGTCATGCCGCCAGGCTGACCACCCGTGCGCCAGGCAGGACCCCATGGTGATGGGTCACCAGGAGGCTCGTTTGCCGAAGAGCGCACAACCGTGTCCACAGCCGATCAGCTTGCGACAGGCCAAGCCCTTCGAAAGGCTCATCCAGGATCAGCAGCGGTGCGCCGGTCAGCAGCACCCGCGCCAGGCAGAGGCGGCGTTGCTCGCCCCCCGACAGGGTGAGCCCTCCCTCGCCAATCCGGCACTCCAGGCCCCCTGGCAGTGATTTCACCCGCGTTGCCATTTCCACCTGCTCCAACGCCGTCCATAGCGCGGGGGCCGGCAGGGGCCGGTTGGCGGGGTCCAGGTTCTCCCGGACCGAGGCTGATAGAACCTCATTGCGTTGAACCAGCATGGCCGTGTGCCCAAACACCCCGTCAGGAGCTTCGGGGTCCAGAGGCTGTCCCCCATGACAGATGTGACCTGCCAAGGGCTGCCGCAGACCCATGAGGGTGTCCAGCAGAGTGGTCTTGCCGCAGCCAGAGGGTCCGGTGATCTGGACCCTGTCCCCCCTGAACAGGGTGAGGCCAAAGGTGTCCAACAGCACGCGATCCCCCCGGGGACTGGCCAGGCGCAGGTCGGACACCTCCAGGATTGCTTCTTGTCTGGTTGCTTCTTGCTGGACCGGTTCTGACGTGTTGGGCGGGCGCGGAAAGGCCCCGGCCTTCGGCGGCGGTGCCTCTTGAGCCATCAGCGGGGCGAGGCGCTGCTGAGCCGTGGCACAGCGCAGCCCTTCCCCTTGGCGGCGCCCCAGCGCGCGCAGGGGGTCCTGGGACGCCATCAGAAAGACAATCAGGGCAAAGACCAGTGCTGCAGAGCCAGCCGAGGGCGGCGCCAGGATCGCCATTGTCAGGGCGGGAACGGCCGCTGCAAGCGTCCACATCTCCGCCATCCGGGCCTGAAGGCGCGCGATCCGGGCATCAATCCGGGCAACCTCAGCCTGGGTGGCTGCGACGGCGTGTTGCAGACTGTCTTGCGTACCATAGAGCCGGGCGAGGCTGGTCCCGGCGGCCAGCGCGTCAACGGCCTCCGCCCGGCGCTGGTGCGCCTGCTCCAGCGCCGCCACCAAGGCCATCAGTCGCGGCTGGGCCCCCCAGTGCTGTGCAGCCGCCACCAGGACCAAGGCGGGCAGGATCAGCAGCAAGGCCTGGGGCAGCACAGCCAACGAGAGGCCGATGATCAGGACAACAGTGACCAGGGCGGTCCAGGCCGGAACGGTCACCCGCAGCGGCAGGGCTTCCAGGGTGGCTACATCCTGGGTCAGGGCGCGGAACGCACGCTCCTCCCCCAACACCTGCAGCCCGTGGGGGGCTTTGGGGAGGGCGGCGGCAAAAAGCTGATGCCGCAGGGCTGCCAAAGCCCGGAAGGTCAAGTCATGGGTTGCTAGGCGCTCGCCATAGCGCGCGGCCGTTCGGGTCAGCGCCACCAGTCTGACCACCGCGCCCGGTGTCAGGAAGTTGTAGCTGATGGCTGCGGCGCCCAAGACCAACCCGGCCAAGGCGCTGTCCACGATGAACCACCCGGACAGGGCGATCAGGCCCAATGTGCTGATGCCGGATGCCAGCACCGACAGTGCTGAGGGCAGCAGTCGTCGTCCTCTCAGGCCCAGCCACCGGCGGGCAGGGGCAAGATCCACGGAGGAGCGGAGGCTTATCATGTGGCGCTATCTCGCGTTGGTGGTGCAAGGGGCGCGCTTTCCCGCGTTGGTGGTACAAGGGGCGCGCTTTCCCGCGCCCGGGGCACCAAGGTGTGCAGATAATCCGCCAAGGGTCTCAGGCCCGGGTCATGGGTGGCGATGACCAAGCAGCGGTGCTGGCGTTCCGTGGCCAGGATGTCCGCGATCCGGGCTTTGCTGACGGCATCCAGCCCTGCGGTGGGCTCATCCAACAACAGGAGAGGCCGGTTGCTGAGCAGCGCCCGCGCCAGCGCCAAGCGGTGCGCCTGCCCGCCGGAAAGCCCAATGCCGCCGCGTCCCAGCGGTTCGCCCAGCCCTTGGGGCAGCCCTTCCACCAGGGCGCGCAACCCCACCCGTTCCAGCACCGCCAATAGGGCGGCGTCGGTGGCCTGAGCGTCGGCCAAGCGCAAGTTGTCCCGCCAAGAGGCCCGCAGGATCACCGGCCGCTGAGCCGCCCAGGCAACAGCGCTTCGTATCTCGGCGGCGATGGTGCGGCCAGAGGGACCCTCGTCATCGGGGCCGGGGGTCCCGGTCCACACCAGTTCACCGGCCAACGCGCGCAGCAGGCTGCTCTTGCCGCTCCCGCTGGCCCCCCACAGCATCACACAGCCAGTGGCCGGCAGCGTCAGGGTCACCGGCCCAGCAAGGGCAACAGGCGGGGATGTGGAGTTGTTCCAGGCGATGACATCCTCCAAGCGCAACCCACGCGCTGGAGTGGGAGCCGGGAGCGGGCCAGAGCCAAGGACGGTACCGGAGTCAGAGCCGTTGCCAGACCAGGGGCCAGACCAGGGGCCAGACCAGGGGCCAGACCAGGGGCCAGACCAGGTGGCAGACCACAGACCAG
>CAZCBM010000021.1:0-21048 GCA_964496805.1 uncultured Rhodospirillales bacterium
CGCCGGGCTGCCGTTGCTGGCCGGGCGCAGCGAGGGCACGCTGTTGCATCCCTCCTTGGTCCTCACTTGGCCGATGGCTGTCTTGTTCCTGTGGCTGCTGGTCATTGGATGGCGGCGCGGAACCTTCTTCCTGCTGATTGGGACTGAAGCGATCGAGATGGACACTGGCTTGCGCCGGCGTCGCATACCGTTCACCGCCCTGACAGCCGTTGAGGCATGGCGTCAGGACCTGGTCAGACGCATGCGCCCCTGGGCCGGCTTCTTGGTTGCCATTGGCCAACCAGGGGCAGCGGGGGCGCTTCTGGTTTCCCGCCCCAGCCGTGGTGTGCGGTTGCGGCTCAAGGATGGCGACGACCTCGTCATTCCAGGAGATGCTTTCGAGCCGGCGCTCGCTGCCCTGCTCGATGCCTGTCAGGCCCGCGCCATTGCCGTGGCGCCAGACGTTTTGGCCCTTTACCAGCCCCAGACGGAAGGATCGAAGCCATGACCCAGCGCTATCCCGTTCTGATTACCCTCTTGATGCTTGTGCTGTGGCCGTTGCCACCTGCCCTGTCGCAGCCATGGACGGAGCATGAGTTGCGCACTGTCACGTTCCAGACTCCGGCGGACTGGACAATCAGCTACGCCGTTCGGGATACGGAGATAGATTTCGACAGTCCCGACCGGCGGTTCACCCTATGGGCGCGCTGGTGGTATCCAGACGAACCCCTGTTGGGATTTTCGGATGTCACCCATCACGAGGAACGAACCCTGGCGGGTCAGCGCGCCCTGGTGATCACCAGCGGCAGCCTCAGTGAGCGGATGCTTCAGGTGGCCTTTCTCACCCCGGATGCCGAGGGGGAGCAGTTCCTGTTCCAACTGATCGGCCGTGGGGTCTCCCAACCAGAGCACGAGGCCATGATGCAAGCGCTGTTAGGGCGGATGCATGTGGAAGGGGTGCCGGCCCTGGCCCAGGAGAGGCCGACCCCCCGCGCCACGCCTCTGCGGCCTGAGCCGGCCTCCGGGCCGGCTGCGGGATGGTTCCATGATCCCGATGGGGATTTCTCTCTACCCCTGCCGACGGGGTGGGAGGCCCTGCGCACAGAGGGGTTGGACACGTGGCAAGTGATTCTGGTGGCGCCACGGCGCGACGCCCTGGTGCTGACGGTGGTGTCCAAGGCTGCACCATCGGCCGTCGCTGCGCAGGCCGAACAGATCCAGCGCAACAGCATCATTCCGCGGTCCATAGAGGAGGAGGCGCAACCGCGGATCGCAGGCACCCAAACGCAGGCGATTGCCTACACCGCGAAGGTCTATCCCATCAATTCAGTGGCTCTGCCGTATGACCGGGCTCGGGCATGGATTTATCGCGGTGAGACTGCGCAGCGGGCGTTCTTGGTTGCGACCCTGAGCCCGCTGGAGGCCGATCGAGAGATGACTCAGACACTCCAGACCATCGCAGAAGGCCTGCGCCTGGGGCCGCCACCGGTGGCAGCAACCGGGCCCGTGAGCCCCTCCGCAAGGGCGCCGTCGGCTCGACCGGTGTCGCCGGTTTCCTCGCCGCCGACTGCCCCTCAAGGCCAACCTGAGTCGCCCCCTCAGCCACGATCCACCGGCACCCGCTCCGGCGGATGGTTTGCCCCATTCCGCGGGCGATAGCCCCCCCCGGGGGATCCTGCCTTGCCCAGGGGAGGCGACGCAAATGAACCCGCTGCCGAGGGGATCGGCAGCGGGCTTTTGCTCTGCGGTGTGCAGCGTGCAGATCAGAAGTTGTTCTGCCACTGGCACTGGACGACATAGGGGCGGGTCGGGTTGAGGTAGAAGTTGCGCAGGACGCAGCGACGCACAGCGATGTCGTTGCGGGTGTTCAGATGGGGCCGGCGTGCATTCACCCGGTTCTGGCAGCGAACGATGTGCGGGCGGCTGGGATCGCGTTGGAAGTTGCGCATGACGCAGCGGCGCACGGCATCATCGTTGGGCGTGTACGACGCCGGGCCAGGGTTCCAGTAGCCGCCGCCATAGCCTCCATGGCCGCCATGACGGGCGTGGGCTGAGCCAGCGGTGAGAGCGGTGCCAGCCAGGATAACGGCGACAGCAACAACTTTGGTGATGGAGCGCAGGGTGATCATGATGGAGGTCCTTTGGTGCTTCAGGTTACCGTGACCGACAGGGGTTCGGTGGTAGAGACCCTGTCGCCTCGCCAGGGTGACGAGGGGGATCAGCGGTAAGAGGAGGTGTTGGGCTGATCTGTCTTGTTGGTACCTGAGCCAGCGGACTTGTGTTATGTATGCGCTGTAATATTGTGTTTAGGGTTCTGTTATTCTCTGTTATATTCATAACATCCGCATTGCAGCGTGTTATGCCGTGTTATTTTTGATCCGACAGGGTGATGCATTAGGGAGTGTGTAGTTATTGAATG
Organism: uncultured Rhodospirillales bacterium; assembly: GCA_964496805.1. Taxonomy (GTDB): domain Bacteria; phylum Pseudomonadota; class Alphaproteobacteria; order CAZCBM01; family CAZCBM01; genus CAZCBM01. The sequence goes on from CAZCBM010000021.1 coordinate 2,399, forward strand.
TTTGTGGGCGCGGGAACACTCGCTGAGGCCTAAGCGCCGTTCATCGCTGTAAAGATACACAGCGTTACACAAATATAACCGGAATCTAACAGGGCCAATATGGGCAAGGCTTGAGACAGCGGTTAGGGTTATCCCCGATCCGTCTGATCCAGCTGGCTCCCTCTTTTGGCCGCCCTTTGCCTTGATACTCTCTTGGGTGGCCTGCCAAAGAACACCGCGAGGGGGAGCGGGATGGGCCGGACCGGTCTGAACCAGAGCGTGGGAACCCGAAGTGGCAATGCCACGACGGGGATCAGCCGAGCGACCACCAGTACACTACAACTGGGGCACCGATTCCAAATCCGTGCCCACTGCTGTAGGAGATGAGCCATGATATCCCTCAGTCGCCAATCAAAGACCCTGATCCGCGCCGGACGGCGGCTGGTGATGGGGGCGTTGCTCGCGGTGGTCATGACCCTGGTCAGCGCCTTGCCCGCCTGGGCCATGAGCGCACAGGAAATCATCAGCCGCTATCGCCTCAATCAAGGCGGCAACCAAGTGATCCGCATTGCCAGCACCTCCGCTGGTGCGCAGACACTCTATGAGATCCATGTCCGCACGGCCTCCGGGGCAGTGCGGGTGTTCTACTTTGACCAGAACGGCAATCGTCGGTAGAGCCTGTCCCACCTACCTTGACCACCCCGCGCCCCCACCCGGCCACCCACGCCAGTATCGTACCAATGGGTGGCCGGGTGGGGGCATCCAAGTTGGAGGGGGGGCTGGAGTGGACTCTATCTCACCGACACGGGCTCTAAACGGCCGAACGGTGTTTCGCCTCGGCACTGTTTGCCCTGCTGACACGGGTTGGTCAGCCTCGTGGCATCCACCGAGGCGGCGGCAGAAGGCCCACGCGCCGGATAGAGGCTTTCCTGGCAGCAATGTCGGTCTGTTGGGCATAGTGGGGCAGGGTCCAGAGGGCCCGTTCCAGCGGAGAATGACCATGCGCCTGCTGCTTGTGGAAGACGACCCAGACCTTGGCCAGCAGATCAAGGAGATGTTGGCGGCAGAGGGTTTTGCCGTGGACTGGTGCGAGGACGGGCCATCGGCGCTGGCCCTGGGGCTGGAGGAGCCCTTCGATGCAGCTATTGTCGATCCAGGCTTGCCGGGTTTGGATGGCTTCACCGTGCTGCGCCGGTGGCGCGACAAGGGGGTCAGGGTGCCCGTGATCGTGCTGACAGGGTCCCGCACAGACATCGAAGACATGAAGGATGCGGTGCGCGCCGGCGCCACCAACTATTTGACCAAGCCGGTGGATCTGGAATTGTTGCTGGAATGGGTGCGCGGCGTGGTCAACTCCCGCGGTCCCAATGTCAGCCGGCCGGTCCTGAGCCGAGGGCCCTTGCGCCTGGACACCGCCGCGCAAAAGGTCTGGTTCAATGCCAAGCCCGTGCACCTGTCGATGACCGAGTATCGGATCCTGCACAGCCTGATGACCGCTGGGGACGAGCCGGTGAGCGCAGCCGACCTGCTGGCCCGCAACTTTGATGGCGATGCGATGAAGACCAAGAATGAAATCCCGGTCTATATCTCCCGCCTGCGAGACAAGTTGGACCGCAAACTGATCGAGAATGTCTATGGCCAGGGCTATCGGCTGGTGCTGGATCCGTGAGGCGTTCCCTTCGCGCACGGATGATCGCCTTCAGCGCCCTTCTGCTGCTGATCGCTGTGCCCGTTGTGGGCTTGAGCCTATGGACGCTGTTTCAGCAAGCGGCCCGATCTGCGGTGGACAGTCGCCTTTCTTCCCATCTGGAACGGGTCCGGGGAGACTACTTTGCGCGTCCACTTGCGCAGGCGCCGCAGACACTGTCGCCGCTGCCGCTGGATATTCCGCTGGCCTTGCGGTTGAACAGTCGCAGCGCCTGGACTGAGATTGATCCGTTCGCCATCCTGCCTCAGGTGGCAGAGCGGCTGCCCGATGGCCACGTGCGGGTGATCAACGCACCCGCCATCGACCCCCTATCCCTGGATGCCGGGGCCAGTCTGCCGGTCCGCTTCTCCGTCCCCGCCGCGTTCACGGCACAGCCGATCCAGGTGGGGTGGCAGACCATTGAGGGTCCAAAGGGTGTGCAAACCCGCTATCGCACAGCCCAGATGATCGCCCACATGGAGATCGATTATCTGGATGGCCGCGGGATGCAGCCCCGGACCGCCCACATCCTGGTGGCGTTGCCGCGGGCTGGTTTCCTGATTCTGGCCGCCGACATTCGCGGCCGTTTCCTGCCCCTGGCCCTTCTGCTGGGCGTGGCGTCGCTGGGGTTGCTGGCCTTGGCACTGGCGATCGTCATCCGCTTGACGACCGTCTCCGTGCGTCAGGCTGTGGACGCGGTCCATGCATTCCAGCGGGCGGAGACCGAGAGGGTGGAGGGGCAATTTGTCAGTGAGTTGCAACGCATCATTGACCCCCTCAACGCTCAATTTGCTCAGAACACGCGCCTGCTGGAGCGCACCCGTCGCTACATTGGCAAGATCAACCATGATGTTAATCATCCCCTGGCCGTGCTGCGCAATGCCCTGCGCGATCCGGATGCCATTGATCCGGTGTTGATCCAGCGGCAGGCGGACCGCATTGCGGGCCTGGTGGCGCGCCATGCTCAGATGGCACGCACCCTGGGACCTGCCGAGACGCAGGCACGCCAAGAGGTGACGGATGTTGCGGCGTTGATCCGGGATCTGCTGGAGGGCATGGCCCTGGTTTTCCGCCGCCGCCCCATGGCCTTCCACTATCGCGGGCCAGAGGTGCTGCTGGTGCCCCTTCCCCGGTTTGATCTGGAGGCAATCCTCACCAACCTCGTGAGCAATGGGGAGAAGTTCGGCCGCAGTCAGGTGGAGGTTCAGGCGCAAGGGGAGGGCCAGTTGACGCTTTGCGTCCAGGACGACGGACCCGGCATCCCGGCTGACCAGCAGGAAGCCGTGTTCAACTGGGGAAAGCGGCTGGATGAGGCGGCCGCGGGCAGTGGCTTCGGGCTGACAATCGTCAAAGACGTTGTGGACCTGCATGGCGGGACCATTGATATCGCCACCGGTCCTTTGGGGGGGGCACTGATCACCGTGCGCCTGCCGTTACCCCGCAGCCATCCGACCTCTGGGACGCGGTCCTGAAGACATGATCGTGGAGACATTATCATGGAGACGCCGGCATGAAGACCCGTTTGTGACGACGCGTCCGTTGTGGCGAGTGCCTTAATCCTGAGCGCTTTCCGGGGGCTGGGGGGCTGAACTGGTGCCGGAGGTGGTGTCAGCCTTGTCGCCCGTGTCCCCAGCGCTGGTGCCGGCGCCATTGGCTGTGCGGCGGGTGCGTCCGGTGGTTTTGCGGGGGGTGCGGGCGCGGCGCTTAGGGGCAGGCGGGTCGTCGGAGGCAGGAGCCTCGGCCCCTGGGTCGGCAGCCTTCGTCGCGGCTTCCTTGGCGCGGGCCCGGGCCTCGGTTTCCGAGGGGGTCCGGGTGCGCAACCGCGGGCGATTGCCCCGGGTGGGCTTTTCCTCGGCAGCCGGTGCTGGGTCTTCGCTGCTCTCGTCCTCATCTTCGTCGTCGTCAGATTCGTCATCTTGGTCGTCGTCTGACAGGCCAGTGTCCGCATCAGGGGTCAAGAAGGCGGGCAGGCTGGTGTCGTCGCCGTCATCCTCGTCGGTGTCAGTATCGTCTGCCTGTGTTGATGACAGGTCCTCAGCTTCCTTGTGGGGCTTGTCCTCGCCCTCCACCCGCAGCGGCTGGGCCTCGGATCCTTTGGACCCCGTCCCTTGGCTCACATCCGGCTGATCCCCGGCGCCGCGGGTCTGGCCATTATTGCCGGCGTTGGATTGGGTGTCTTTCTGATTCTGTTGGCGCTCGCGCTTGTCGCCGCGTGCCTCGGCTCGGGCTTCCTGCTCACCCAGATGGATGCGCAGATAGTGCTCGGCGTGCTGGTACAGGGTCTCGATGGCCACCGGGTCATCATTGCCGCTGGCGGCATCCCGGGCCAAGGCCATGTATTTGTCGTAGATCTGCTGGGCCGTCCCGCGATAGCGCGCGTCAGGCCCCTGGCTTTCAAAGCTCTGCGGGCGAAACGGGGCGTTGCTGCGCCTGTTTTGCTGGCTTGGATTGTTGTTGCGATTGCGGGGGCGGCGATTGTGGGGGCCTTGTCTCATCGCAGAAGATCTCAAAAAGCGTGCGGGGTGGAGAGGAGCAGGACAGAACCGCAGAACTGGCCAAAACAGGGGAGGAGGCACCGTTGTCAGCGCAAACAGGCAGCCAGACACCGGGCCGGTAGGTACCGCAGAGCCACTGAGGCGCACCCAATGCAAGCCGGCGCTGATGGGGTGCGCCGCGTCGCCGGCGGGATCAGGTCCGGTGGGATCAGGGCAGACAGGTTTCTCGCCAATGACGTCGAGCCGAGCGGTGCCGGACGCTGGGCCCGTTGCTCTGGCAACCTTGGGGGCATACGTCCCCTGGGTCGTCAAAGGCAGACGTCAGGTATCGTGTAACGCCGATGGGGTTGTCCCGATATCAGGCGTCAGGCGTCACCGTTGGTCGCAACCTCTGTCGCTTTCGTTTCCTCGGTAGCGGGTTGGTCGGTAGCGGGTTTGTGCAATGGTCGGCGCAGCAGCGGATCGGTTCCCAATGTCAGATGGATGTCCGCTTGGCTGAGCCTGTTAACGGCGGTTTTTCGGACCTAAACAGGCCGCGGGTCGATTACTCGACGCCTGTTCCGAAAGCCGTTGTCCATGCGCTAGAGCCCTACGGTACTGGTCACGTAGGATATTTCCAACCGTTTTCTCCACCCGGGCCGCCACTTTAGCGCGGCGTTTGGCCCCGGGCCTCAGCAGGTGTTGCCACAAGGCAGCGTTCGATGTCGGCCAAATCCCGCAAACGCTCCACCACATCAAGGCCGTGCGCCCAGAGGATGTCCGCCACCGCATCCCCTTGGCCTTGGCCCAACTCCAGCGCCAGGATACCACCAGGGCGCAGCAACCGGGCCACATGGGGGGCCAGGGTGCGATAGGCCTGCAAGCCATCCTCGCCGGCATACAGGGCCTGAGGGGGATCAAAGTCCCGCACCTCTGGGGCCAAGTGCTCCCGCTCGCCGTCGGCAATGTAGGGCGGATTGCAGACGATGGCGTCCACCGGACCGTCCAGGCCCTCAGCCCAATGGGTCTCCACCAGCCGCAAGCGGTTCGCCACCCCTTGGCTGGCAGCCGTGCGCGCGGCCACGTCCAGTGCGGCGGGACTGATGTCCGTGGCGATGCCCCGTGCCTGGGGCAATTCCAGCAGCAGTGCGGTGATCAGGCACCCACTGCCAGTGCCCAGATCCAACAGGGTCGCTAGGGGTTCCCCAGCCTCAGCGCGGGCCAAGACGGCATCCACCAGGATTTCGGTCTCCGGCCGGGGATCCAGTACATCCGGGGTCAGGTCCACATCGAACGTCCAAAAACCGCGGCGCCCGAGGATCCGGCTCACCGGCTCCCGGGTGGACATGCGACGGTTCAGCCCCTCCCGAAATCGGACGAGTTCACGGGTGTCGAGATACTCATCACGATTGGCGATCTGGGCGGCGGGGGTGATCCCCAGAAGGCCCTCCATAAGCGCGCGGACATCGGCGGCCGGGTCCTCAACGCCGGCGGCGGTCAGCAGGCCCAGGGCGTTGAGGCGCGCCTGATGCACCGACCACGTTTGAGGCAAACCGCTCAGCCCGCCGGCGCCAACACGGGAATGCCGCAGACCGGGCGGAGGTTTGCCACCGGGGGGAGCATTGGGGGGCTGGCTCATGAAAACACGGCTCCGGCTTGGGATGCGGGGTACAGGCTGTGCCGTCGGTATGCCACGACCGCGGCGGGGATCGATAGTTCCCTAAGGCACGGCCCGGTCATGCGTCTGCTTCCAGCGTGGCCAGCTTCCCAGCCTGATCCTCAGCCAGCAACGGATCGATCACCTCGTCCAGGGCTTCCCCCGTCACCACCTGGTCCAGCTTATAGAGGGTCAGGCCGATGCGGTGGTCCGTCAGGCGACCCTGGGGAAAGTTATAGGTGCGGATGCGCTCGGACCGGTCGCCGCTGCCCACTTGGCTTTTGCGGGAGGCCGCCTCCTCCTGGGCCTGGCTTTCCCTCTGGGCATCATAAAGCCGGGCCCGCAGCACCCTCAGGGCCTTCGTGCGGTTCTTTTGTTGGCTGCGTTCATCCTGGCACTGAACCACGATGCCGGTGGGCATATGGGTGATTCGTACGGCGCTATCGGTGGTATTGACGTGCTGCCCCCCCGCGCCAGAGGCGCGATAGGTGTCGATCTTCAGGGTTGAAGGATCGAGATCGATCTCCGTCTCTTCTGCTTCCGGTAACACGGCCACTGTCGCAGCGGAGGTGTGGATGCGGCCCCCGGTCTCGGTCTTCGGAACCCGTTGGACCCGATGGACCCCGCTTTCAAACTTCAGCCGGCCATAGACTCCTTGACCATTGATGGCTGCCCGAACCTCCTTAACGCCGCCCAGGTCGGTCTCATTGACGTCGATGGTTTCCACCCGCCATCCCTGAGTCTGCGCATAGGCGCGATACATGGCAAACAACTCCCCGGCAAACAGGGCAGCCTCCTCCCCCCCGGTGCCGGCCCGAACTTCCAGGATCACACTGCGGTCGTCCGCCTCATCCCGTGGGATCAGCGCTGCCTTCAGCGCATCTTCCAGGGCAGGCATCTGGGCTTTCAGCGCGGCCACCTCCTCCCGAGCCAAGGCCCGCAACTCAGCGTCACTGGAGGCGTCTTCGCTCATGGCCTGCGCCTCCGCCAGGGCGATGCCCGCCTGCCGATAGCGGCTGATGGCCTCGATCACTGGCTCCAATTGGCTCAGTTCTTGGCCAAGCTTGGCCATCTGCGTTGGCGGCAGGGCGGGATCGGCCAGCAGCGCCTGCACTTCGGCATGGCGGGTCAGGATGCTATCCAGTTTGGTGGCAAGGCTCATTGGATACTGTGCGGGGCCGGAGAAAAGCGAACAAGGACGCTAGAGAGCGCGTCCCACCTAACTTGACCACCCCACGCCCCCACCCGGCCACCCACGGGAGTATCATCGCAAGGGGTGGCCGGGTGGGGGCAGCCAGTTTGGAGTGGGGGGCTGGTGCAGACTCTATCTCGCAGGGACGCGCTCTAGGACGGCAGGGCATACACCAACCCAGCCCCGCAACCAAAGCGGTTCTGCAGGGGCTTCTGCCCTCTACAGCATGGGACGCCGATTTTTAATCGACGCCCCTGCTGTAGCTTATTTGTGGTCGCTCGGATGATCCCCTCCGTGGCGTTTCCACTACGGGGTCCTACGCTCCAGTCCTCGGGGGACGGGATCGGTCACCCCCGGGCAGGGGGCAGAGGGTCTAAGGCGGGTCGCCCTCCCGTAGGCGGGCCAACTGGCGATCCACGATGGCCCAGGCTTGGTCAGCGGCCTTAAGGCGCTCCGCCCGGCCCTGGCTCACCGCCTGCTCCAGCGCGGCGATGGAGGTGTTGCGCAGGCGGGTATCCTCGGCAATCAGATCGGGCAGCGGATGGGTTCCGATGAACAGCCGTCGACGGTGGGCGGCGAGCCAGCCGGTGAGCGCCTGCAGGTCCGCCACATGGGACAGGGGCTGACCGGCCAGCACCACCTGCGCTTGAACCAGTTCTGCACCCAACTGCCCCGGTGCCACGGGTTGGGCGTCCGCGGGCACCCCCTCCGGTCCATCGGTGACCAGCAGCCGAGCCAGCCCGAAGGTCCGCAACGCCTTGAGAATGCGCTGCAACGGGGGGGTCAGCGGCCCGACGGCCAGCACACTCTGTTCCTTGATTTCGCCGCACACGGTTTTGATCCGACGGCAAACGGCTGCCGGCAGGCTGATGGAGCCAGCGTGCAGGGCCGTCTGCTGCCGCACCAGTGCGGCGGTGCGCAAGCCCAGGCGCATGGCGGCTGCCAAGGGCTCGCCCGCCATGCCGGCCCGCTCCGCACAGGTCCAGGCCGCCCGGACTTGCCCCAGCACGAAGGGCTCGCCCACCTGTTCGGACTTCAGGGCGCAGGTGATGGCCAGCAGGTGGCGGGCGGCGTCCAGCCCATGGCGTTCCTGCCAATGGCTGCGCACCCGCCACGGCTCCAGCCCGGTGCGTTCGGCCACCAACCGGCGCAGGATCGGCACAATCCGCGCCGCTTCCTGATGGGTTCCGATGATTTCCAGACGGTTACATGTGGATAGCCACAGCCCTGCGCCCACGCCCTCGCGCTTGAGATGCCGCAGGATCGCTGGCCAATCCCCCTCCTCCTGAAAGGCACGGGCACGAATAACGGCGTCTGCATGGTCATGGTTCAGGCCGCAGGCAAACAGCGAGGACACGTCCGGGACCGCCTGCAGGCGGGCCGGATAGCGTACATCCGGTGATCTCCAGCCCGATTGTCCCATCTCCGGCGTCCTGAACCCTGTCCCCCCGTCCTGTTGTCCTGCTGCTCAGGCGGCGGTTTGATCTTGTGACGCTGTGGCGGCAGCAGCCTCCGCCTCGGCCTTTTCCTGCTCGATCTCGGCGGCCTTCTGTTCCACCAACTGCGCGAGATGTTCGACGATGTCACCGTCGCGCAGCCTGTGGGCGGGCACGCCGGCGTGATAGATCTGATGGGTATTGTTGCCGCCACCGGTGAGCCCGATGTCGCTGACCAGTGCTTCGCCGGGGCCATTGACCACGCAGCCGATGACGCTCACGGTCATCGGGGTGGTGATGTGCGCCAACCGGGCCTCCAGCCGGGCCACGGTCTCAATCACCGGGAAGGCCTGACGGGCGCAACTGGGGCAGGAGACAACGTTGACGCCGCGGTGACGCAGGCCCAGGCTCTTGAGGATGTCAAAGCCCACCCGGACCTCTTCCTCTGGCTCAGCGGAAAGGGAAACGCGGATGGTGTCGCCGATGCCGCTCCACAGCAGCATGCCCATGCCAACGGAACTTTTGATTGTGCCGCTGCGCAGGCCCCCCGCCTCCGTAATGCCCAAGTGCAGCGGATAGTCGATCTCCTCCGCCAATTGCTGATAGGCGGCGACGGCAAGAAACACGTCGCTTGCTTTGACGCTGATCTTGGTCTCGAAGAAGTCGTTGTCTTCCAGCAGTTTGATATGGTCCAGCGCGCTTTGGACCATGGCCTCTGGGCACGGCTCACCAAACTGCTCCAACAGGTGGCGTTCCAGGCTGCCGGCGTTGACGCCGATCCGGATGGAACAGCCATGGTCCTTGGCGGCCTTAACCACTTCCCGCACACGGTCGGCTGAGCCGATATTGCCCGGGTTGATCCGCAGGCAGGCCGCGCCAGCCTCGGCGGCCTCAATGGCGCGCTTGTAGTGGAAATGAATGTCGGCGACGATGGGCACGGCGGCCGCGCGCACGATCTCCCTCAGCGCGGCGGTGCTTTCCTGATCCGGGCAACTGACGCGGATGATGTCCGCCCCGACTTCCTCGCAGCGGCGGATCTGGTCGATGGTCGCCCCGGCGTCGGTTGTGGGGGTATTGGTCATCGTCTGCACCGTGATGGGTGCATCCCCGCCAACAGGGACCGAGCCGACGTGGATCTGGCGGCTTTCCCTTCGGTGGATCATGCGATAGGGGCGGACGGCGGCGACGGACATGGGGGAAAACTCCCGACGGAGGGCAGGTACAGCGCGTGCCCCAAGGCACAGCGAGCCAAGGCACAGGACCGTTGTCAGCCATGTGGGGGGCTGATGCAAGGGAACAAGCCCGTGAACGTGAGGCATTAGGCGCGGAGGGCGCCTGGGGAGGCATTAGGCGCGGAGGGCGCCTGGGGAGGCATTAGGCGCGAAGGGCGCCTGGGGAGGCATAAGGCGCGCGATAGCACCCAGGGCGGCAGCGCGCAGGAGGGCGCAGGACCGCGTGCAGACGCTGGACCACTGCCCTCAACTCCCCTAAACTAAGCCTCGGATCTTTAGTTGATCAAGGGGACAACGGGGCATGAGTCGCCTGCCTAAACAGCGCGCTGGCAGCGCAAGGGTCTGGAACCTGAGAGCGGGACCCCGTGACGGTGGCTTTCTGCGGTTGCGCCGCGCGGGCACCGCCCTTGGGTATGCCCTCGTGGTTGGCTTGGTGGGGGTGGCGGCCCTGGGGGCGGTGACCCGCTCCGGTGAGGGCGTGCAGGACATCTTCTGCACCGTGGCCAACAGTGTTGATGGCGCCACCCGGGGAGAGATGGCAGCCGCCTGTCTGGGGACGGCGGGCGCCGATGGTCTGTTCGCCTATCCCGATCAAGGCACGCTAAGGGTGGTTGCCTACCATCCTTGCGATTTCCAGATCGCGCGGGTGCGCGTGCCGGGCCGGTGGAGTGTGATCGGCCAGTTGCCCCCGGGGCTTAGCCTCAACGCCGCCACCGGCCAGTTGACCGGCGTGGTGCTGACCAGCGGCGATTACAGCTTTGGCGTCGCCTTCGATCCGGAGGATGGGGATGCCAGCCAGCGGGTGTCGCGGTCGTTCACCCTCTCGGTCGCGCCCTTCGCCGCGTTGGAGGCGCTGTTGGCCGATCCGGTCACGCTGGATCTGAACAACCCTGTGAGTTTCCAGATCCCCACCGCCACCATCGCCGGGGTCAGCTTTGACTATTCCTCGTCCAACATGCCCCAAGGGCTCAGCGTCAATAGTGCCGGTGTGGTGGCCGGACAGTTACAGCAGCCCTGTCCAGTTTGCCCCGGTGCCTTCCAGGTCATTATTGAGCATGGGGAGGGGGGCACCATTACCCTGGACTTCACCTATGACCTCTCGGACTATCCGCCCACGGCCAATGATGACAGCGGCCTGACGGTCAATCTGGGGCAGAGCCTATCTATCGCCGGCAGCACCTTGCTGGCCAACGACGTCGATCCAGATGATGCACCGCTGCCGCTGAGCCTCACCGGAGCCACCAGCAACGCCCAGAATGTCAGCGTCTCCTGGAATGGCAGCGGGTTTACCGCCACACCCAGCGCCGCCACCGAAGGCAGTAACCCTCAGACCGTCAGTTTCCAGTACGAGATCACGGATGGCCTGTTCACGGATGTCGCCACCGTCAACCTCACGGTTCCTGACCCGGTGCGCTCCACCTGTCGGGACTGGCGCAACGCCGGTTACACGTCCAGCGGCAGCTATCAGATCAAGTTGGCCAGTGGCTCAACAGTTGATCTATATTGCGACATGAGCACGGATGGCGGCGGCTGGACCTATGTCATGGCGGTCCCCAACGGTACGCGGATGAGCATGACCGGCGCCCTCAGCGCCCATGTCCTGTCCTCCAGCGGCAACAGCACGCCAGCCAAGCTTTCCGATGCCGATATCCGCGGTCTGGCGCAGGCTGGCGCTGGGGAATTCATGATGGTGCGCTCGGGCTCCACCTATATCTTCCGGCCCAGGCCCCTATCCGCCTGGGGCAGCTACAGTTCAACCGGCTGGACCAACCAAAACAAGGACGCCAAGCGCAGCAATGGCAGCTGGGTCAGCAGCGCTTGCAACGGCCACTACAACAACCGGGGCTTCTCCAGTTGGGACGACAGCCCCTATCAACAGTGCGCCTACCCCTACAGCGGCTCCACCAGCTACATGACCCAGAACCACACAACCTATAATGGATCCATCGGATCGGCCTTTCGGGTGTTCATCCGGTAAGGGCGAGAGCCTGTCTGGCGGACCTTGACCAGCCCACGCCCTCAGCCGGCTTCCCACGGCAGTATCACGGCAATGGCGGGCCGGCCAAAGTCACGCCAGTTGGGGGCGTGGGGTTGGTGCTGTCTCTTTCCCGGCGCAACGCGCTACAGCCTTTGCGCTTTCCGCCGCCCTGGGTAGGGTACTCCGTAACACCACTTACTCCAGGATCACCGCAGGACCCGCCCGGCCATGACCTACATCGTCTATGACTTCGAAAGCACGGGCACCGACGTCCGGTTCGACCAGCCGACGCAGTTCGCGGCTGTGGTTCTGGACGACAATTTCAACGAGATCGACAGCATCGATATCCGCGCCAAGCGTTTGGCCGGGGTGATCCCGGCGCCAGGGGCGCTGGCCACCACTGGTATCACCGGCGAACAGTTGGATAGCGAGCAGCAGACGCACTACGACATGATGCGTCAGATCTCCGAGTTTATTGGCAAGCACACGCCGGCAGAGGTCTATGGCTACAACAGCGTGAAGTTCGACGAGGAGATGATGCGATCTTCTTTTCGTCGCACGTTGCAGCCGATGTTTCAGACCACCAGCAACGGCAACACCCGCGGCGACGTGATCAACTTGGCCACGGCGGTGGGCATCCTGCATCCGGAGCAGTTGAAGGTGCCGGTCAAAGAGAATGGCCGCGAATCATACAAACTGGTGGATATCACCAACGCCAATGGCGTTGAGTTCGACGAGGATAGCGCCCACGACGCCTTGGCAGACGTGCGGGCAACGGCCAATTTCCTGAAGTTCCTTAAGGAAAAAGATCCGGCGATGTTCGACCGGATGCACCAGAACATGACCCGCGACGGCGCGGAGAAGACGCTGGGTGAAAGCGATGTGGTGGTGGAGGGCGCGCGCTATTTCGGCCGCGCCTACAGCTATGCCATGACCCACCTGGTGCAGAACCCGGACTACAAGGCCCAGCATGTGATGGTGGACTTGGCCGCCATCGACGAAGACAAGCTGGCCGAGATCGCGGAAATGAGCCCGGAAGAGCTCAAAAAGGAGATGAACCGCAGCCCCAAGGTGCTGCGCAAGGTCAAGACCAACGCCCACCCCGCCATCGCCCCCTATGAGGAGGTGAGTGAAGGCGCCCGCAAGGCCTTCCCCCCGGAGGAGGTGCTGCGGGAGCGCGCGGCGATGGTGCAGGAGACCCTGGCCAAGCATCCCACGTTCAAGAAGAACTTGGAGCAGGCACTGAGCACCCAGTACCGGGTCCAGAAGGCCAGCCCCTGGCGCGGTGAGAAACTGAACACGGCCCTGGTGGCGCAGGCACTGCCCAAGGATCTGGGCGAAGTGGCAGACCTGTCCGCGGAGGAACTGCGGGATCGCCTCAAGGGTTCATTGTCAAAGGTCTTGAAGGAGCACGGCCGCGCGGTTGATCCCGACGTGCTGGAGGCCAAGGCTGAGGAGACCACGACAGAGCCGCAGAAGGCGCGCAAGCCCAAGAAGCCCTCGAAGGCCGATGCCGCCCGCGATGCCCAAACCAAAGCCCTGGAAGACACCCTGCGCAGCAATCCCCACTTCCTGGCCAATCTGCGCGATGCGCTGAGTGTGGACTACGCCAAGGAAGGCTCCAGCCCCTATGTCGAGGCCCGCATCTATGACGGCTGGACCGGGCGGGATGACACCAACCTGATGGCCTACTTCCATGAAATGCCGTGGGAGGAACGTCGCGAGGTGATGCAACGGTTCGAAGATCCAGACTTGGCTGAGATCGCCCGCGAAATCCTGTATAATCAGGACCCGGGCTACCTCACCGAAGAGGAACAGAAGGCTGAGCAGGCCAAGATTGCCAGCCGCTTTGAAGCCATGATGCCGGAGAAGCGAGGCGTCTCCATGCCCCGCTCCGTTGAAATCGCCCTGGACGATGGTCAGCGGATGCTGACCCCACCGCCGCGCTCCACCAAGGATCCGGTGAAGGGGGAGAAGAAGGAGATGACCCTGGCGGCCATGGAGTACATCCGCTCCTCGTTTGAGGATTGGGAGGGCCCCGAGCCTGTGCCGTTCAAGGGGGTCGATCCCACCACCGGACTGAAGGCCAATGGGCAGGAGCCGGCGGCAGCCAAGCCCGCGGCGAGCCATAGGCGGGCGCCGAAAGGCGGTTGGACGGATGGTCTGGCCGCCGACGCGCCGGAGGCCGAGGCCGAAAAGCCGGCCCCGAAGCGCAAGCCGGCGAAGAAGCAGGATTACGGCTGGAAGCTCTGAGCCCCGCAGGTGCCCCCCCCCAACCGGGGCGCCCGTGACAGGTGATCCAAACAGCGTCTCCGAGCTGGGGTTTGGAGATTGCCGTCACCCTCTCTTCAACGGAATGCCAGGATGACGCTATCTGCGCTCTTAGTCCCCACCCACATCCAGATGCTGCGAGCGCTCTCGGCCTGGTTGGACCGGGCTGCGGAAGCGGGGGCGGACATGCCTGACCTGCTGGCCCAGCGGCTGGCGCCAGACATGTTCCCGCTGGCCACCCAGGTGCGTTTTGCATGCCTCCAGGCGCAGGAGCCGGGCTTTAGGCTGAGGGGCAGTCAGATGCCCACGGCTCTAGAGGCCCTGGCCGCCGAAGGGCGCTCTCTGGATCAGCAGAGAGACAGTTTGGACGCTGCCCAAGCATGCATCCACACGACGATTGCTGCCCTGGAAGCCCTCCCGGCAACCCTGGTGGATGGCACTGAAACCACGCCCGTGACCCTGGCCCTGCCCAATGGGATGGTTTTTGATATGGCTGGGGCGAGCTATGTCCGGGATTGGGCGTTGCCGCAGTTCTACTTCCACATCATGACCGCCTATGCCATCCTGCGTTCCCAGGGGATCGCGCTTGGGAAGCCGGACTATGTGGCTCACATGTTTGCCTACCTCCGGCCGGGGAGCCTGCCCGAGTCCTGAGCCCCTGGGTCCTGAGCCCCTGGGTCCTGAGTGCCAGGGTGCTGAGTGCCTGAGTCCTGTAAGCGGCGCTGATCCCCCTGGACGCCGGCGCTTCGGTCAGCGTATCTCCAAGCCTATGGTTTTGGGCTGACCGGGGGATGATCATGACCCACCTTCATCGATGGCATCGCAGCAGCAGGCGTCAGCGCCAGCGGGGGGCAACGGCGCTCACCTATGGCCTCGTGGTGGGCTTGGTGGCCCTCGCCGGGCTGGGGGCCGTGACCCGCATCGGGGAGAGTACTGGCAGTCTGTTCACGTCAGTGGCGTCCAGCATCGATGGCACGACCCCGGCCCCGGTCGCGCCCACCCCAAGTCCTTCACACAGTCCTTCACCCAGTCCCTCCCCGACACCGACGCCTATGGCGGCCCATTGTCAGGGTGTTCGCGACCAGGGGCAGACCAGTGATGGTCGCTATACCATCGACCCGGACAGCACCGGCGGCCTCGATCCGTTTGATGCCTATTGCGCCATGCGGGGCGCTGAGGGATGGACCCTGGTGGCCTACAACCCTCAGCCCACCTCTTTCAGCAACTTCACCCGCTCGTGGGCTGAGTACAAGGCCGGTTTTGGTGGTCCTGCCAGCGGCAGCTTCAGCCTGGGATGGATCGGGAACGATCGCCTGCACGCGCTCACCGACAGTGGCGTCGGCTTGGAGGTGCGGACCAACAATTACACCCACGCCTACACGTCATTCCGGGTGCGTAATGAGAGTTCCAACTATACGATGACCGTTACTGCCGGCAGCGGTTCCAATGATGGGGGTCTGTTGGGCAATCATTCTGGTTATCCGTTCAGTACTTACGATCGGGACAATGATGTGTGGGGCAATAATTGTGCTAGTTACTTCCAGACGGGATGGTGGCACGAAGCCTGCTATTGGATGACCATCGCAGGCAACAATAATAGTCATACCTATTGGCGGGATCCCAATGGTGCCGTCTATTATCCAAACTATATTCAGATGTGGGTGCGGTGACTCCTTTGCCGTGCAAAGAGCTTTATAGGGGGCGCCGATCTGGAGTCGGTGCCCCTGCCGCTTGAGGGTCCGACGCCCTGGGACACCCGCGCCCTGGGAAACCCGCGCACTGGGACACCCGGATTTCGCCTTTGACGACGCGCGGTGAACCCGCCGCCGTCAAAGGTGCTGCCTTTTTCGCTCCGCGCTCAAACGGCGCCGGTGTATTCGCCGCGTGCGGGGTAGCTTTTGGCAATGGCAAAGTCCAATGCCCCCACCAACTCAGAGAAGTGCGGACGCACGAAAGGCATGGTTTGGACAGAGGCATAATACAGTGTCTGCTCAGGCGTCACCATGAACAGACCTGGTTCTGAGAACAGGGCAGGCTCTTCAATCCCGATGGAGGTTAGGCCGCGGGATGTTGAAATGTAGAGGCCCCATTCCCGCGCCTTGGTCAGGGGCAGATTATAGGCGAAGCGCAAAGTGTCAGCGCCGACTTTCTCAGCCATCTGGCGGGCGCGTTCTTCTCCATCAGAACTGATGGCGATCGTGCCGACGCCGCGCTCAGCAAAGTCAGCCACACACTTCTGGAATTCGGTGAGGTAGGTGGCGCAGAGGGGGCAGTGCAGGCCCCGATAGAAGCAGATGACCGTGCCTCTCTCAGAGGGCTCTTTGCCCAAATCAAAGGGACCATGGTCCAGGGTCGGGAGGCTAAGGTCCGGGGTCTTTTGGCGGGGAATGAGCATTGGGGATCTCTGTGGTTGCGGAGGGCAAGGCGGAAAGGTGGGCAGAACCGCTGGCGCGGTCGAGGCCATCGGGGCAGCCAGCGTCCAGCAGTGGACGCCGATTTTGAATCGGTGTCGCTGCTGTCGCTTATTGGTGGTCGCTCGGATGATCCCCTCCGTGGCGTTGCCACTTTGGGGTCCTAGGCTCTAGCGGCCGGAAACAGCAGGCCCCAGGGCAGGGAACCGGACAATGCGGAAGTTGCCCTGTGCAGCATCAACGCCCCCATTCAGCACAGGGGAGCGGTGCAGCTCGTTGACCGTGGCATAGACGAACCCATCCGGTCCAATGGCAAACCCGTCGGGCCAGGGCAGCGTGTCGTCAGGTTGAAAAAGAACCTCATAGGTTCCATCGGGTCGGGTCACGCCAATGGCATTGTCCGTCATGGCAGTGATGTAGACGTTGCCTGCTGCGTCCACGGTGGAGCCGTCGGAGATCGGCTTGTCGCCATAGCGCTCCACCCGGGCTTCCAAGGCGCTGTCGTCCAGGCTTTCGTCCAGCAGGTCAGTGGTGCGCACGCGATAAAGGGCGCTGCCGGTCATGGGGGCGAAATAGACCCAACTGTTGGTGGGATCCACCGTAATGGGGTTGATGCCGATCCTGGCCGGCTCGCCACCCAGCAGGATGTCTCGCCCGTCGATCACCATGGGCGTGTCTTCGGCGCGGGTGAAGGCGCTTCCCTCAAGCACTCGCCGCGCGCGCCCCGTCTCCAGGTCGATCACAATAATGGCCGAGTTCACATGGTTGGCGGTGTCGGAGATGTAGAAGGCCTCATTCTCCCGGTCGACTGCAAGGTCATTGAGGAACGAGTAGGGGCGGGCCACGGGGGCGGCGATATAGTGGATGGCGTGCAAGGTCTCCGTCCGGGTGTTCCAGCCCACCACACGGCCGGCCTGACCTTCCCGCTGGCCATCCAGCATCCACAGGATGCCATCCCGGTCCGCCCGTAGGCCCAGCACGCCATTCAGGCCATCCCCATCCCCTTTGGGCGCGCGGGCCCACGCCTGCGTGGGATAGGCGGCGGTTGTGCCATCCGCCTGGACCTCCACCACCCGAAGCTCAGGCCCATAGAAGCCATGGACCGACATGAACATTCGTCCATCGGGGGAAATGGCGATGTTACCGGGGGGCGTGTCCTTGGAAAACTCAGCATAGGTTTCAAGGGTTTGCGCGCCTGCCGTGACGGCAAACGTGGACGCCAGAACCAGGGCGACAAGGGCGGTCTTCATGGGCAGTCTCCTCAATAGTTGACGCCACTTTAAATCATCAGATAATCAAAAGATATCCGGCCTAAACCGAAACCAGCGTTTGAAGTTTTCGAATGTATAGCATCGAGGATCTGAGGAGCTTTGTGATCCTTGCGGAGACGGGCGGCATCACGGCGGCCGCGCGGCGCATGGGTCTGTCGCCAGCCACGCTCAGCCATCGGCTGGCAAAGCTGGAAACCGCCCTGGAACTCACGCTCTTTCACCGAAACAGCCGCAGCTTCAACCTGACACCGGAAGGCCAGGTGTTTCTTGATCGGGTGCAGCCGATCCTGGCGGATCTCTCCCAGGCGGAACTGGAGGCGGGCAGTGGGGTGGCGACGCTGTCTGGCACCCTGCGCGTTACCCTGTCGCCCTGGATTCTGTCGCGCTTCATACTGCCAGCGTTGCCTGCCTTCCGGCATGAGCACCCCCACCTGACGTTCGAGTTCTTGGCCGTGGACCGGTATGTCTCTCTGGTGGCAGAGGGGCAGGACTGCGGGATCCGCGTCGGTCAACTGGAGGACAGTTCCCTGGTGGCCCGAAAGCTGAGCGACAATGAACGGATCATTTGCTGTTCACCGGATTTCCTGGCGGCCAATGGCCCCTTCGCCCAGACCCAGGCGATTGTCGACGCCCCCTGGGTGTGCCTGCCCTGGCAGCGGCGCGTTGCCCTGCGGGATGCAAAAGGCCGGCGTCGGGATGTCTCGACGCGCAGCCCAATCCTTGTTTCCAATTCCGACATGTTGACCGAGGGGGCGCTCCAGGGGTTGGGCCTGGTCATCAAATCTCGTCTGGCTGTGATGACCGAATTGCGCCAACAGCGACTGGTGGAGGTGGCGGCCGGGACCCTTTGGGAACCGTCGGCGCCGATCTGGTTTGTGTTTTCCCCTGAGGCCCGCAGCAGCCGCAAGACGAGGCTATTCAGTGATCTGGCCCGTGACGCTTTCCATGCTGTGGGGGATGTATGCGACCAAGCCGGCGCTTCCTCTTCGACCTCGCCCCGTGCCCGTTAGAGCGTAGGACCCCAAAGTGGCAACGCCACGGAGGGGATCATCCGAGCGACCA
>CAZCBM010000022.1:0-20916 GCA_964496805.1 uncultured Rhodospirillales bacterium
ATGGCCGCATCATCGCCGTTGGGCGCACCAGTGAGGGTGGCACCGACGCGCTGGCCATGGCTCTCAACCCTGATGGCTCTGTGGCTTGGCAGCAGACATATGGCGGTTCCTCGATGGACCTCTTTCAGGATGTCCATGTGACGCCTGACGGACGTGTCTTCGCCGCCGGCTCTTATACACTGTGGCAAGCAGACCGAAGGGATGGTTGGATTGCCGAATTAGATCCCAGTAATGGCGACGTGATTGACGATGATACCTGGGGACAAAAGCAAACAGATTTGGACAAGACTGATTTGATTTATGGCATCGCAGAAGGCCCAACGGGCATGGTGATGACCGGAGCCAGCGAAGACACTTACGGTTACCGTCTGGGGGCCATCGTTGACCTGGATGCCGATGGAAAGGTGCTGCGCGGGGGTTTGGTTTTACCCTACACCGATACCTCGCCGGACACCACCTTGCGCGCGGTGTTGGCGCTCAATGATGGCCGTGTGGTTGCTGTCGGTCAGATGGGATCGGCCCGGGACGGCAATCAAATGGGCTGGCTTGTTCTGCGCAGCGTTGAGAACCGGACCAGCATGGAGAGTTTCGCTCAAACACATACGACCCGTTTCCGTGATGTGGTCTTCGCCCCTGGTCAATCCGATCAAGGAAGCCGCAGCGTGCAGGATGGCCTATGGGTGGCAGGTGAAAAGCGAGATGCGGAGAACAAGGGTGAAGCGCTGCTCCTGTGGATCGGTCTGACCAAAACGCAGAATGGTCGCTATCGTGGGAGGGAGGTGGCGGTCCCTGATGGCATCGGTGCAGCGGTCGAGGCCCTGGTGGACATGGGCGACGGCCGCCTCTTGTTGGCGGGGCACCGCCAACAGCGCGGTTGGGCAACGCTGCTGCAGATGGAAAGCCGCTGAGGGGTCGATAGGCTCCGGTCCGCAAGCCACCGCCTGGACCCCGTTCGCGCACCGATGATGGACCGTCGGCAAAGACCGCAGCGCAAAGCCAGGGGTTCTGGCGGCTTCCCCGTTCTGCCGGGCTGACGACCGGCGCCCCTGAGCCAAGCTCAGCCACCACAGCGACCAGCCAACGGCGACCGGCCAACGCGGCCGGGCACTCGTCCAGGCCCTCATCGCACCCAGAGTTGCCCCCGGGTGGGCTGGGTGCGGTTCACCGCCTCCCCATTGTAGGAAGACCAGCCCGCGCTAACCGATCCGGGGCTGTCCTGATTGGGGATATCGTTGCCGGAGGTGTGTGCCCCATCCGCCCCAAAGCCGACAGTGCTATCGCCGGAATTACGGTTGGACTGGCCATTGATCATCATGCCCAGGCGTACTTTCGCATCCCAGTTGGACAAGTCGTCGAAAACGTTGACGCCTGCTGCGGCGTAGGCATCGCCACCCGGGTACAGGCTACTGCGATCCTCACCCCATATGGTGAGCCACACCAAGGCACCGGCATCGTAGCCTGAGGTTGACCCCTGAAAGAACAGGGTGTTGGGGGGCGTGTCCCGGAAAAGCGATAACAACGAAACCCCGCTGCCACTGGCATAGCTCTCCGTCAAGCAGCCATAGGCACCGGTGGCAACGGTTTGAAAACAAGCCCGCAGATGGGTGCCAGGTAGTAGATTGAACGCTGCTGATTTCAAATCGCCAGGGTCCAAGGGGTCCAGCGCACCGGCGACCGTGGTGTCATTGTCCCAGTGACCCGAGAAATAGCCAAAGCGGTTGCCGCCATTCGCAGTTCTCAGAGCCAGGGTCCACCCCTCGCTGCCATCGAAATCGCACCACGCCTCAAAGGCGCTGCCGCCATCAGGGTTGATGCTGAACGGACCATCTGCCGTTTCACCGGCATCCCGATGCGCCTGGCAGGACTGGCGCACGGGTGAGCCTCCTTGGGTTCTTGCTGGCGTGCCGAGCCCCCGTGTCATGGAGCTCGCGGCTCCACCAAACAGACTGTCGACACTGGTGCCAACGCGGGAAACCGCGGCCAGACTGCCCAGACCCACCAAGCCCACAATCAATCCATAGGTAAGGGCACTAGCGCCCCGATTGCGGCGATCCAGGCTTCGCCCCGCCGCCCCATCCCGTAACCCTGCCATGTCTGAACCCTGCCTCCACGTCCCCCAAGCCATCGCTCGGCCTCACCCTTGCATCACGCACTATGCACCCAAATGCAAGGCATCTCAGGTGGGATTGAAGCCCGTGGCCAGGCCGCGCAAACGCACCTCGGCGCCATTATTGCCGATGACAAACAGACGATCGATGATGGGTCCATTGGCGGAGGCCATGGCCTCCAACTCGATCTCGCAAGATTGCCCCCCTTCCAAGACCGAGCCCAGGCAGCCATGGGCCAGGACCCTGACGTTGGCACCGGTGGCCAGGGCACCGGCAAGGGGTACGGTGGCCTGCTCCCCCACATTCTGGACCCGCACCCGCACCCGCGCCCCGAAGGCGGGGCTTCCAGGGCCAGTGACATCCATCGCGTCGGGGTCCCCTGCCGCGATGGTGACCTCAATACGGGGCGGGTTGAAGCCCATGGCCAACCCCGTGAGGCTCAAGGATTCCACGCTACGACCCGCCCGGACAATCAACTGATCCCTCAGCGGCCCACTGAAACTGGCGCTGGCGGTGATGCTGGTGGAACACTCATCACCCGGGCTCAGGCGCTGGCCGCTGCACTCATCCTGCTCCAGGGCAAAATTTCGCCGCCGATCCAAGTTCAGTCGAAGCGGTGCGCTGGTCTCCTCGCCTGCGTTTTGAATGGCCACCCGCAGAAGCGCTTGGTTGACCCTCCCCGGACCAGGACTTGCAAACAATGTCACACCGACCGGATCGCCCTCCAGGACAACCAATCGAAGGGGGACGGCCGGCGAATTTGCTCCCTCCAGGGAGTAGTCCACCTGGGAAAAAACCTTCAATAGGCTCTTGCCAGCGGTGCTGATCGCAGCCAGGGCCACCAACGCCACCAGCCCCACCAACAGGCCATAGGTCAGGGCTGTGGCCCCACGCGTGCAGACACGCAGCGGCTTGGCATCCCCAACAGGGGTGCGGGGGCCGGCGCGGGGTCGCGCTGGCCTTGTGTCGGCACGCAAGGCGGTCATGGGTCCCCTCCATGTCCCTTGCTGGCGAGCTCGGCACGCGACCGAATCCTCCAACACTCACCCTGTGTTATGATACGACGGGGCGCGGGTATTCAACCCATCTGGCGGGGATGTGACGGATGAGGGGGCGACGACCCTACTCCCGGAAGTCCCTTTGGGTCCGCTCCAAGCGCTCATGCCGCTCCTGAGCCTCAAGGCTCAGCGTCGCGATGGGGCGGGCTTCCAAGCGACGGACACCAATGGGCTCGCCCGAGTCTTCGCAATAGCCGTACTCGCCATCAGCGATGCGCTCCAGCGCCTCGTCGATCTTGGCCAACAGCTTGCGTTCGCGATCACGGGTCCGGAACTCCAGGGCGTGGTCACTCTCTACGCTGGCGCGGTCGGAAATATCTGCCTCCTGGATGCCGCCCTCGGACAGTTGGACCAGCGTATCCTGGCCCTCCCGAACGACTTCCTTGCGCCAAGCCAGCAATTTCTGCCGGAAATACTCCAGCATGACAGGATTCATGAACTCTTCGTCATCGGAAGGGCGGTAGCCCTCCGGCACGGTCGCTCTGGCCATGCTCCGCCCTCTGGTAAGTGCCTTCATCCCGGCTGGGGATGGCGCGCTATATAGAGGCTCTGACGGCTGGGGACAAGCGTTGGTGTCAGCGGTGTGGTTCATGCTAAGGCCCTCAGAAAACTAAGCTTTTTGTAAAGCCTGGAGACGTTCCAATTTTGCGAGCTCCACTTGGGCCCGCAGGTCGACTTCATCAAGAACCGCGGCCAGGGCCGGATCACGAACCTCATCCCGTGCCCGGGCGGCCGTCGCCACCAGCCCAGAGAGGCTGGCAGCAGGCAAAAGACCGGTCAGCAGCGCCACCCTGATCTGGTCCAGATGGTCCAGCAGGCTGTGGGCACGGGCCTTCGCCCGCTCCTCAGGGTCCTTTGGCTGGTCATCCGGCTCCCCGCTGAGGCCCAATAGCGTGCCAAGCCCAATGCCGTTTACGCCACCCAAGCCCGCTGCGGGGGCACTGCTATCGGTCCCAGCCGCCTCATCCAACAAGGCGCCGAACGCCGCCCCACGGCCGGCCGATCCGCTGGCGCCGGTGCGGGTGCTCTTGCTGGTGCGCTGAGGGCCGTTTGTCTGGCTGATGCGCATGATCTGAACAATCCCCTTCTGGGATGGGTTGGGGCTTAGGATTGGTTAGCAGTGTCGTAGCGCGGCCTTACCAGGGTCTTAACGCGGGCTTTGGCACGCCCCTTGCATCGGTGCAGATACCTGCGTTTTTCGCCCGATGAGGAGTGCGACTCGCCATGCGCCGCCCCCTGATTTGCCTGCTGACCCTGCTGATCTGCCTCAGCCCCGCTTGGGCCGCGCAGGTTCGCATCAAGGACATTGCCCGAGTCGAAGGCGTTCGGGAGAACTACCTGGTGGGTTATGGCCTCGTGATGGGTCTGCCCGGCACTGGCGACAGCATGCGCAACAGCCCTTTCACCGAGCAAAGCTTGAAAGGCATGTTGGAGCGCCTGGGCGTCAGCGTTCGCGACGACCAATTGCGCACCCAGAACGTGGCGGCGGTGATCGTGACCGCAACCTTGCCCCCCTTCTCCCGCCAGGGGTCGCTGATTGACGTGAATGTCTCCACCCTGGGGGATGCATCCAACCTGCAAGGCGGAACCTTGCTCCCCACCCCCCTGATCGGCGCCGATGGGGAGGTCTATGCCGTGGCTGCCGGCACCATGGTCACTTCCAGCGTCAGCGCCCAAGGGGATGGGGCCAGCATCGTCAAGGGCGTTCCCACCGCCGCCCGGGTCCCCAACGGTGCCACGGTTGAACGCGAGATCAATTTCCGATTCGATGATCAGCGGCAACTGAAGTTGGCCCTGATGAACCCGGACTTCACAACGGCCATGCGCATGGTGGACAGCATTCAGGCGGTGGTGGGGGAGGACCTGGTCAAGGCCAGCGATCCGGGCACGGTGGTGGTGCAGGTGCCCCCGGAGTTTCTCAACAATGTCACCGCCTTTGTGGCCAGCATCGAGAACCTGACGGTGGAACCCGATCAGGTGGCCCGGGTGGTAGTGGACGAGAGCAGCGGCGTCATCGTCATGGGGGACAATGTCCGCATCTCCACCGTTGCCATTGCCCAAGGCAATCTAACGGTGCGGATCACGGAAACCCCACAGGTGAGCCAGCCCAACCCCCTGGCCGAAGGTGAGACCGTTGTGGTGCCACGCACGGACATCCAGGTGGACGAGCAAAGCGATCGCAAGATCGCGGTCCTGCCCAGCGGCGTGACCCTGCGCGAACTGGTTGAGGGACTGAACGCCCTGGGGGTGGGTCCCCGCGACGTCATCAGCATCCTGCAGTCCATCAAGGCAGCCGGAGCCCTTCAGGCCGATATCGAGGTACTGTGAGCCATGACCACCGGATTGGGACAGATCGACATTCAGGGGGCGTTGGCCACCGCCCGCGCCGCTCAGGCCCCGGGCCTGCCCACCGCCGGCGCGGGTGCCAGCGCCGCTGAGATCCAAGAGGCCGCCATGGCCTTTGAGGCCCGGTTCATCACCGAAATGCTGAAGCCCGTCTTCGACACCTTGCCCACCGATGGCCCCTTTGGCGGCGGGCACGGGGAGGAGACCATGCGAGGTCTGCTGGTGGAGGAAATGGGAAAATCAATCGCGAACGGCGGTGGCTTCGGCCTCGCCGATGCCGTCGCCCGGCAATTGTTGGCCACTCAGGAGGAAAGGCTGAACCCATGAGCATCAAGCACACCCTCATGACCCTGCTGCAGTCCATGAACCGCTTTGCCGAGGTGGTGAAGCAGGAGACAGCGCTGTTGGAGGCGCTGCAATTGCGCCAGGCCAAGCCCCTGACCGCCCGCAAGAACGAATTGGCGGCAGACTATCAGGCTGCCTTCAAGGCCGTCGCAGCGGTGGCGCCGGAGCTCAAGTCCCTGTCGGAGCAGGAAAAGAACGTCCTGCGCCAAGCCAAGGCCAAGTTGGATGAAATTCTGGATCGCAATCTGCGCGCCATCACCAAGGCCCGGGAGATCACCGGTCGCGTGGTCCAGATGATGGCGGACAGCTACCGCGACGCCTTCCAAGCCCAGCAGGGTGAGCGCGCCCATGCGTATGGCGCCAACGGCGCCATGAACACGGGCAGCCAGGCCGTGAGTGTCAGTTTCGATCAGACGCTTTGAGCCCCGGCCCGTCCGGCCAACCGTCGTTCAGCGGTCCCCTGTTCGGCCAGCCATTGCGCTCCGGCTTCCTGCCCCAACTGGAAAAGGCTGCCCAGAAAGGCTGGGTCGGTGTTGTACTTGCTGGACTCCCGATGGGAGGACAACCAGGGACCGGCGTCGATGCCGTGCAATCGCAGGGGCCGGCACCCCAGCAGCGCACCGGCGAAACCGGCCCGGGATCGCTCCAGGAAGGCCATTTCCTGGGTCAGGGTGTTGTTGAACATCAGGCTGTTGATCCGATCGCGGATCTCCTCCGCCGTACGCGGGGTCCGGTCGATGGATTGGGAGTCCAAGCGGATCAGCAACACATCCTTGGTGCCGCCAGCGTCCATCAGGGGGCTGAGGGGCGGATTACCCAGAAAGCCCCCATCCCAATAGGCTTCACCGTCAATCTCCACCGCTGGGAAGAGGTTGGGCAGACAGGCCGACGCCAGCGCTGCCTCCAAGCTGATCTCGCTCCCGGAGAAAACCTTTAGGGTCCCAGTGCGAACCTGCGTGGCGGCCAGAAACAGCGCGGGCCGGCCGGCGGTCCCCAGGCCCTGGAAATCGATCAGATCCCCCAGGATCTCCCGCAGTGGGTTCACCGACAGCGGGTTGAAGGTATAGGGGGACATGGCATGGCTCATGGCCCGGAACCACGCATATCCGGGATTGGCCTCCAACTGGCCTTTGCCCATCAACCGATCCACTGGCGTTGGGCTGAACAAGCCCTTGGCCTGACGGCCCACCCGCTCCCAGAAGGCACGCAGCGTCTCCCGTGCGGCGGCCGATCCACCCTGCCGCAGACCGTGGCTCAGGGCCACGGCGTTCATGGCCCCGGCGCTGGTCCCAACAACCGCCTCAATCTCAAAACGCTCGGTGGCCAACAGGGTGTCCAGCACGCCCCAGGTGAAGGCACCATGGGCGCCACCACCCTGAAGCGCCAGTTTCAGCGGTCGGCGACGCGGCCGCCCCAGGCGCGACAGGGGCAGGCGGATTGATCGCCGGAAGGGTGCGGCGCTCCTACCGACACGGTTTGCCCCCGTGCTGGGCGGCACGGTTGGCGGCAGGGTTGGCGTTACAATGGGCATGACTAACCTCCCCACTGGGGGAACAGAGGAACCCGTAGCCCCCCTCAAGGGGGACACCAGGGGTGAAGCGATGGCACAGGGGGCTGGGGGAGGTCCCTGCCCGATCTCGGCGTTAGGTTTGCATGTCACACAGACAGACGGCGTTCAGCCGTCCAGGGGCTGTCAGAGTGCGCGACCATGAATTCCTGACAACTATGCTGCACTGCAATATGGCCATGCTTGGGCAAATAAAAAACCCCCCACCGCAGCACGGTGAGGGGCATCTGGCCGGTTCAGGTCAGGCCAAGGGCCAGCGATCAACGCTGCCCATGGGCGCGGTCCTGATCCAGCACCTGCTGTCCGGCCCAATCGACCTCAGCAATCTTCACGCCGGTGAAGTACAGCGTCGCCGCGGTCACATCCTCCGGCACAGCCCACAGGATGGTTCGGTCCTGGGTGTCCCCCACTTTCACCGAGTTCGGGAAACTGTCCAGCACCCGCTTCATGAAGCGCTGCCCGGCCAGCGGGTAACTCTGCCCTTCAGCCGTGCCCAGATGGAAGTCGGTGGTGGCATAGCTGAAGGAGGCGTCACCATCGGTCTCATTGGCCGTCCTGGGGGTCACGTCCAAAGTCAATTCCACAAACACATGCCCCTCTGGCGGGCGCAGGGTCATGGTCAGTTCCCGATCCTCGGTATTGGCGACCTTGAACACCCGCACCAGGCGCACAGCCACATCCGCAAACTCGGGCGCTGTGGGCTGTTGGCTGAGCTCTGGGATGCTCACCGGCACCTCCATGCCCAGATCCCCCCCCAGCTTCAGCGTTGCTTCAGTCTGCCCCTGGGGCACCAGGAAGTACGCGAAATAGAAGGCGTCCTCATCTTTCTCCGGAAAATCGCGGGGGCGGCGCGCCGACAGGCTCGGGCCGTTGGTGGAGACCCGGCCCAGTTCCCTGGCCGTGCCGAAGGCGCCCACCTCGGTGCCATCAGACAAAACCAGCGCGATGTCACGGCTTTGAACTCTGACTTGGTCCAAATCCTCGCTCCAAGCGATGTCCAGTTGCACGGCCACCTGAAGGATGTGATGCCCGTCCACGGCAATGGCCTCCACCATGCCAAGCGGCCGCGCTTCTTTCTCGTCCCAATTCTCCAGGCTGCTGTAAGCAGCGGTCTCCACGGCCTTCACCGTGGCAACCTGGGCGAGGGCTGGTCCACTGGTCAGGGTTGCCAGTGTGGCGGCGGCCATCAGGGCCAGAGAATGCAGTCGGATCATGGTCTATCTCTCGAAGGTCGGACAAGAAGTGGGGGCGACGGCCCCCGTCCTAACCCCTTGAACCATCGATCACAACGGTCCTGGGTACAGGGGAGCCTCCTAAACCATAAGATACTGATCCCTGATGTCTGGATGGGCATCCAGATCGCCAAGGCTGCCTGCAAATCGAACACTGCCCTTCTCCAGTACCACCACCTGATCCGCCACGGCCCGGGCGAAATGGAGATTCTGTTCGCTCAGCAGGACCGTCAGCCCGTCGCGCTTGAGGCGCCGGATGGTCTCGGCCATCTGCTGGACGATGACCGGGGCAATGCCCTCAGAGGGCTCATCCAACAACACCAGCCGGGGGTTTCCCATGAGGGTCCGGGCGATGGTGAGCATTTGTTGCTCACCGCCCGACAACTGACCACCGCCCTGCGCCGCGCGCTCCGCCAAGTTGGGAAACAGGTCAAACATCTGGTCCACCGTCCAGGCCGGCGTGTCAGCGCGGGGGGGATGGCGGCCCACTTCCAGGTTTTCGCGCACCGTGAGATCGGTGAATACCCGTCGCTCCTCCGGCACATAGCCCAGGCCCAGGCGCGCGATACGATAGGGCGGCCAGCCGGTGATCTCCCGGCCATCCAGCGTGATCCGCCCCTGTCGGGGGCGGACCAGGCCCATGATCGACTTGATGGTGGTGGTCTTGCCGGCACCATTGCGCCCCAGCAGGGCCACCACCTGCCCCACGGGCACCTCCAGGCCGATCCCCTGGAGGATGTGCGCGCGCCCATAATAGGTGTGAAGGTCCTCAACGGTCAGCATCTGCGCCCTCTGCCCCCGCGGTCAGGGAACCGCCGCCCAAATAGACCTCCCGCACACGCGGATCGGCGCGCACCTGATCGGCCGTGCCTTCGGTCAGAATCTGCCCCCGATTCAACACCAGGATCCGGTGAGCGTGGGCAAACACAACGTCCATGTCATGCTCCGTAAACAACACACTCACCCCCTGCTGGTGCACAATCTGCGCCGTTAACGCCATCAGGTCCTGGCGTTCCGCCGGGGCCATGCCCGCGGTGGGCTCATCCATCAACAGCAGGCGGGGTCGGTTGGCCAGGGCAATGGCCAATTCCAGGCGTTTCAGGTCGCCATAGGCCAAGACGCTGCACGCCCGCTCCGCCTGATCCGCCATCCCCACCTGGGAAAGCAGCGCATCCGCCTCCGCCCGATACAGCCGGTTGGCGCGGGCAAAAGGGTTCAGCGTGCGTCGATGCAGGCTGATCAACGCCATCTGCACGTTCTCGCGCACGGTCATGCTGCCAAAGGTGGCAGTGATCTGGAAGGTTCGCCCCACCCCCAGACGCCAGACCTGGCGGGGGGCCAGGCCGGTGAGCGACTGGCCTGCAAGCCGAACCTCCCCCTCATCCGCAGGCACCTGGCCCATGAGCATGTTGAAGCAGGTGGTCTTACCGGCACCATTGGGGCCAATCAGGGCCAGCAACTCCCCAGCCGCCACGTCGAAGCTGACCTGCGCCACCGCCTGCACGCCGCCGAAGCGTTTGCTGAGCCCGCGGACAGACAGCAGCGGCGGGTCACTTGGGGGCAAGCCTGCGGCCTGAACGCGCCCGCTCATCCCAGATCTTCCCGCCGCATGCCGGTGACCGATGGCGGCAAGATGCGCCGTGCGCCCCCCACCAGCCCCTGCGGCACCAGAATGGCGATGATCAGAATGATCAGCCCCAGGATGGCCCGCCACAGATCCCCGATCCAGGATGGCAAGCGCACCTCAAACAACCAAACGTCGATGGTCTTGCCCCCCGCACTCACCAGCCATTGCTCGATGCCCGTAAAGGCCACGGCGCCCACCACCGCCCCGGACAGGGTCTGGACCCCGCCCCAAAGGACCATAATCAGGGCATCAACGCTTTCCGGGATCGCCAAGACCTCCGGATCAACCACCCCCGATTGAAAGGTGTAAACCGACCCAGCGCCCCCCGCAAACAGCCCCACCAGTGCAAAGGCGAGACCCTGATGGCGCTTGACTGATATGCCGATGGCATCGGCGCGGAGCGGGGCATCGCGACACGCCCGAAAGGTGTAGCCGAACGGCGCGAAGGTGATCCGCCGCAACGCCCACACGCCGCCGACGCACAGCACAAAGGCCAGCCCCCAGAAGCCCAGGGGCTCCGCCACCGGCTCCGGCGCCCAGATGCCGAACATCCCGTCATCCCCCCCCGTGACGGCGCGCGCCTGCCAGACGATGCTCCACAGGATCTGCGCCGCCGCCAGCGTCAGCATGGCCAAGTACACACCGGAGAGGCGCACACACAGCCAGCCCACCAGCAGGGCCAAGACCCCGGCGAACAGGCTGCCCTGGAGGATAACCAGCAATACCGAGCGCTCCCATCCCAACAGCCAGCCCAGGTCCATCAGCATCACATGGATCAGTGGTTCCAGCAGCCAGCCCACCGCCCACAACAGCGTTCCCGCCAGGGCAGGAAACAACGCCTCGCTCTGGGCCAGGGAGGCGGCCAGTTCCAGCGTGGCTTGGGACGCGTCCTGAGCCATGTCCCTGATGCGGCCCAGCCAAGTGAGCGCGGCGACATAGGCTCCGGCCCCGAAATAGGCCGCATGGCCGAAGCTCACCAGGCCACCCACCCCCATCAGGAAATGCAGGCTGGCTGCAAACAACATGGCGATGGCGATGGTGCTGAGGACGGTTGGGGTATAGGCGTCCCCCACCAGCGGGACCAGCAACAGGGCCAAAGCAGCCAACCAAGGCAGACCGGCGGCCAGTCCCCGGGGCAAGCGCAGGGGGGCCTGCACGCCCTGGTGGGGCGTATCAACCGCGGACCGCCGGCCCAACAGCCCGTGGGGACGCAGAACCAGCACCAGGGCCATCACCAGGAACGGCGTGACGATGTTGATCTCGCTCACGCCCAGGAACACCCCCAGCGCCTTCAGCGTGGCAATGATCCCGGCGGCCAGGAACGCACCCAGGACATTGCCCATGCCGCCGATGACCGTGACGACAAAGGCCTCCGCAATGATGCCCAGGTCCATGTCCAGGTTGGCGCCGCCCTTGGGCACCTGCAACGCCCCGCCCAGGCCAGCCAGGCTGGCCCCAAGGACGAAAACACTGGTGAACAGCCAGCGCTGGTTGACCCCCAGCGCGGCCAACATCTCCCGATCCTCGGTGGCCGCGCGCACCAGCACCCCCCAGCGGGTGCGATGAAACAGCAGCCACACCGCGCCCAAGACCAGCGGGCCGGCCGCGATCATCACCAAGTCGTAGGTGGGGATAGAGTGCCCCGACAGCCGGAAGGCGCCTGCCAAACCATGGGCGGTCCCCAGGGGCTTTTCCTCCGGCCCATACCCGGCCTTCACCGCCTCTTCGATTACCAGAACGAGCCCGAAGGTGGCCACGAGCTGGAACAGTTCCGGCGCGCGATAGATGGCGCGCAGCACCCCGATCTCCAGCAATGCGCCCAGGGCGGCGACGATCAGCGTTGCGCACAGAACCGCCGCCCAGAAGCCCAGGGTCGTGGCCGGAAACACGTGCCCCAGATGCCAGGCCGCGTAGGCCCCCAGCATGAACAGCGATCCATGGGCAAAGTTCACCACCCGCGTCACGCCAAACACGATGGTCAGTCCACTGGCCACCAGGAACAGGGAACTGGCCTCGGTCAGCGCGATCAGGATCTGCTCCATCAGCAGGCCCATGCCGCTGCTCCGGTTCGGGGGGAGACGGACATCACGTCAGGCGTCAGGGGGCAGGACGCAGGGTCCGGACCTCCTCATCATCGGGCAGATAGTCTGCCCCGTCAGCATAGAACCAGTCCACCATGATGCCTTGGCCATCGCGCTGAGACAGTTTGCCGACATAGGCCCCCATGGTGCTCTGATGGTCGATCTCGCGATAGGTGATGGGACCCACGGGCGTGTCCAGGGTCAGGCCGCGCAGGGTGTCCACCATCGCCTCGGTCTCAATCGCCGGGGTTGCCTTGAGCAAGGCCACAACACTGAGCATGGCGTTATAGCCCACCAGGCTGCCCACCTTCGGCGGCTCGCCCCACCGGGCCTCATAGGCTTGGCGAAAGGCCGTGTGCTCAGGTGTTTCTATCTCAGACCAGGGATAGCCCGTGACGATCCAGCCCTCTGGCGTGTCGGCCCCGAGAGACTCCAGATATTCCGGCTCGCCACTGAGCATGCTGACCACGGGTCGCCCCTCAAACAGCCCTCGCAGCGTCCCCTCCCGCACAAACTTCTGAAGGTCACCGGCGAAGGTCACATTGAAGATCGCCTCTGGATCCGCCGCAGCCAGGGCGCTCACGGTGGCGGCGGCATCAATGTCGAACACCGGCGGCCAGAAATCGGCAACGAACTGGGCATCCGGCTGACGTTTGAGCAATTCCGCCCGGAAGGCAGCCACCGCGTCCTGCCCATAGGCATAGTTGGGGGCGACCGTGGCCCAGCGGGTCACCCCCAGCTTTGCGGCCTGCTCCGCCAGCATCGCCGCCTGCATGGTGGTGGAGGGCCGCAGACGGAAGGTGTAGCGATTGCCATTCTCCCACACCAACTTGTCGCTCAAGGGTTCTGAGGCCAGGAACAGCACCCGCCGTTGGGCGGCATAATCACTGACCGCAAGCCCCACATTGGACAGAAAGCCGCCCACCAGCATCACCACCTTTTCCCGGCGCACCAATTCCTCGGCCAGGCGCACAGCATCGCCCGGTTTGCCACCGTCGTCGCGCTCCAGCACCTCCAGCGGCCGGCCATCGATGCCACCGGCCGCATTGGCCTGTTCCACGGCCAAGATGTAGCCCTTGCGGTAGGGCTCCAGGAAGGCGGGCAGACGGGTGTAGCTGTTGATCTCCCCAATGCGGATAGGCTCCTGCGCGGAAACCGGGTGCGCAGTCCCCAGGGCACTGAGGACAAGGGCACCGCCAATGACGGCGGAAAGGATGCGTCGCAGCATGGTCTGGGCTCCCCATGGGTGATGCAGACAGGCCTTGCAGCAGGGGCACCTATTCGGGATCGCTACCGCTGCTGTACCTTACGGGTGGTCGCTCGGGCGATCCCCTCCGCGGCGTTGCCACGTCGGGGTCCGATGCTCTGGAAGCACGGTGGCACAAAGCACCGCACGGGCGTTAACACCACCATGTAGGGCCTCAGGCCCGGTCTTTCACGGAAAATCCGGCGTCAGGGGACCTTTGTCCCCCATCCTGCGTCGACACAGGATGGGTGGCTGCGAACGTGGACAATGTCGGTGCGGCCCACTAAGAAGAGGGGTCAGACCCTCCCTCACTGCCCGCAAGAAACAGGACCGCAGCCGATGTCCGGTAGCGTCAACAAAGTCATCCTGATCGGCAATCTCGGCCAGGACCCAGAGATCCGCAATTTCAATAACGGTGGCCGCGTTGCCAACCTGCGTATTGCCACCAGCGAACGCTGGAAGGACCGCACCAGCGGGGAACAGCGCGAGCGCACCGAGTGGCACACGGTGGCCATCTTCAACGAGGGCTTGGTCAACGTCGCTGAGCGGTTTTTGAAGAAGGGCAGCAAGGTCTACATCGAAGGTCAGCTTGAAACCCGCAAATGGCAGGATCAGCAGGGCCAGGATCGTTACACGACGGAAGTGGTGCTGCGTCCTTATCGGGGTGAGTTGACCATGCTGGACAGCCGAGCCGGTGACGGCGGTGGCGGCTATGGCGGCGGTGGGTCCGGCGGAGGCGGTGGCTACAGCGGCGGTGGGTCCGGCGGCGGAGGTGGCTATGGCGGAGGCGGCCAGCGCGGCGGTGGCGGCGGTGGGTTCCAGCCTCAGCAGGGCGGCGGCGCGCCCAGTGGCCCTGGTGGTCCGGGTGGTGGCTTCCGGCCCACTGACGACATCGACGACGACATTCCGTTCTGACCTTCCCCCGTGTTTGGCGCCGAGACTGGCCACCACACCGGTGGCCACTCAGCCTCCCCCTTCTCCCGGCCGACCCGACAGGCGCCCCATGGCGCCGCGCACCGAGCCCAGACCCCAGAATAAGAGAGCAGCCGAGCCTTGGCCACGCTGGACGATCGTGACGACGACGTGACCCCGGTCACCATCGAAGATGAAATGCGCCGCAGCTACTTGGATTACGCCATGAGCGTGATCGTCAGCCGCGCGCTGCCCGATGTCCGCGACGGGTTGAAGCCCGTACATCGCCGCATCCTCTACGCCATGAAGGAAGGCGGGTATGACAGCACCCGACCCTACCGCAAATCTGCCCGTATCGTCGGTGACGTCATGGGTCAATATCACCCCCATGGCGACAGCGCGATCTATGACGCCATGGTCCGGATGGCGCAGGACTTCAGCATGCGGCTGCCGCTGGTGGACGGCCAGGGCAACTTCGGCAGCCTGGACGGCGATCCGCCCGCGGCTATGCGCTATACAGAGGCACGGCTGGCCAAGCCTGCGGAAAAGCTGCTGGAAGACATCGACAAGGACACGGTGGACTTCCAGCCCAACTATGACGAAAGCACCCGCGAACCGGTGGTCCTGCCGGCACGCTTCCCCAACCTCCTGGTCAACGGTGCCGGGGGTATCGCGGTTGGCATGGCCACCAACATCCCGCCCCACAATTTGGGGGAGGTGATTGACGCCACGGTGGCGATGATTCGCGACCCGGGTATCTCCACGGATCGGTTGATTACCGAGCATATCCCCGGCCCGGATTTTCCCACCGGCGCCCAGATCCTGGGGCGGGGCGGGATCCGCAAGGCCTACAACACCGGTCATGGCAGCGTCATCGTCCGCGCCCGGACCAGCGTGGAGGAGGTCCGCCGGGACGTCACCGCCATCGTTGTCCACGCCATTCCCTATCAGCAGAACAAGCTGAAACTGATCGAGCGTATTGCGGAGGTGGGCAAAGCCGGTGTGGTGGAGGGCATCAGCGATGTCCGCGACGAGAGCGACCGCGAGGGATTGCGGATCGTGATCGAACTCAAGCGCGGGGTGCAGCATGATGTGGTGCTGAACCAACTCTACCGCGCCACACCGCTGCAATCCAGCTTCGGCTGCAACATGCTGGCGCTGAACCATGGGCGCCCGGAGGTGTTGACGCTGCGGGCAGCGCTGGAGGCCTTCATCCGGTTCCGCGAGCAGGTAATCACTCGCCGGACGATCTTTGACTTGGAGAGGGCGCGGGAGCGGGCCCATATCTTGATCGGCCTCGCCGTGGCGGTGACCAACATTGACGATATGATCGCGCTGATCCGCAATGCGCCGGATCCGCAGACGGCGCGCGAACAGATGATGACACGGGCTTGGCCGGCGGCCGACGTTCGCCCGCTGATCGAGATGATCGACGAGCCCATCAACCGCATGGCGGAGGACGGGACCTACAAGCTGTCCGAGGCTCAGGCGCGGGCCATTCTGGACCTACGACTGCACCGCCTGACCGGCCTGGAGCGGGACAAGATCGGCGCTGATCTGACAGCGATCGTGGAAACCATCTCCGGCCTGCTGGCCATTCTTGCCTCCCGCGAGACCCTGCTGGACCTTATGGTGGAGGAACTGACCGCCATCAAGGAGGCCTTTGCAACCCCCCGCCGGACAGAGATCCTGGATGCCGAGTTTGATCAGGACATCGAGGATCTGATCCAGCGCGAGGACATGGTCGTGACCATCAGCCACCAAGGCTATGTCAAGCGGGTGCCTCTGGACACCTACCGGGCGCAGCGACGGGGCGGCAAGGGCCGGGCGGGGATGGCCACCAAGGACGAGGATTTCGTCTCCCGCCTGTTGGTCACCTCCACCCACACCCCGGTGCTGTTCTTTACCTCCCGCGGGATTGCCCACCGCCTTAAGGTTTATCGCTTGCCCCTGGCGGGCCCCGTCGCCAAAGGAAAGCACTTTGTCAATCTGTTGCCGCTGGAGGGGGGGGAGACGGTCTCCACCGTCCTGGCGCTGCCGGAGGATGAGGGAAGCTGGGGCGATTATGACATCCTGTTCGCCACCTCCGCCGGCACCGTCCGGCGCAATAAGCTGTCCGACTTTGCTAACATCCGGGCCAATGGCCTGATTGCCATGAAGTTGGAGGAGGGCGAGCGGCTGATCGCCGTGCGCCTGTGCCAGCCAGAGGAAACCGTGCTGCTGTCCACCCGGCTGGGCAAAGTGATCCGCTTCCCGGTCAATGAGATACGGGTCTTTAGCGGACGCACCTCCACCGGTGTTCGGGGCATCCGCTTGGCGGACGGTGATGAACTCATCAACCTGTCGGTCCTGCATGCCGATCCCTCCACCGCCGAGGAACGGGAACGCTATCTGCGTCTGGCCAGCCAATTGCGACGCGGTGGCGAAGACACGGAGATCGAGGCTGGGGATGTACAAAGCGCCATTGAGGCCTTTGGCCGGGAATTGTTCGACGACATGGCCGAACGGGAGCAATTCGTGCTGACGGTCAGCGAAACGGGCCTGGGCAAGCGCACCTCCGCCTACGAATACCGGGTCAGCGGCCGTGGCGGTCAGGGCATCTTCAACATGTCCATGACCGAGAGGGTGAAGGCCTTGGCGGCCTGTTTCCCCGTGACGGATGCTGACCAGATCATGCTGGTCACCGATGGCGGCCAATTGATTCGCATGGGCATCCACGACATTCGCATTGCCGGACGCCAGACCCAGGGG
This sequence comes from uncultured Rhodospirillales bacterium, assembly GCA_964496805.1. GTDB lineage: Bacteria > Pseudomonadota > Alphaproteobacteria > CAZCBM01 > CAZCBM01 > CAZCBM01. Next base: position 17,274 of record CAZCBM010000022.1, read on the forward strand.
GTGACCCTGTTCCGCCTGCGCGGGAGCGAACGGGTCGTGGGTGTCGCCAAGCTGTCCGATATGGGCAATGGCAGCGACCCGGAGGCCTCGCTGGATGCCGACGATTTGGCCGCCGAGGCCCTGGATGCCGATCCACAGCCCGATCTGCTGAGCCCCCCGGACGAGGGCGAGCCTGACGCCTGATCCCCTCAAGCGCCGGATGCCGGCGCCCCCCCCCCGCGCCCCCAAAGGGAGCCTTTCCCGATGCCCCATCATCGTTCCGCCGTCTATCCCGGCACCTTTGATCCCCCAACCCTGGGGCACCTGGACATCATCAAGCGCGGGCGCCGCCTCTGCGACCGACTTGTTGTCGCGGTGGCGGCCAACCCGGGCAAGGGGCCGATGTTCACCTTGGCCGAACGGGAGGCCATGGTGCGCCGCGACACCGCGGCCTTTGATGGAAGCGACGGCTTGGCCCGGGTGGAGGTCACCAGCTTCAGCAGCCTGTTGATGGATTTCGCTGTTGAACAAGACGCGGGTCTGCTGCTGCGGGGGCTGCGCGCGGTCAGCGACTTTGAGTATGAGTTTCAGATGGCAGGTATGAACGCCAAACTGAACCGCGAGGTCGAGACCGTCTTCTTGATGGCCAGCGAACAGGTGCAATTCATCAGTTCGCGCTTCGTGAAGGAAATCGCCCTCTTGGGAGGCGATGTTTCCGGCTTTATCACCGGCGACACCCATGCCCGCCTGATGGCAGCCATTGCCGCCCTTAAGGCCAGCCGCACGCAGGACTGAGCCGGCAGCGACGCGCGCGTTTTCCGATCCGCCTGACCCAGCCCACTCCCCCTCCTGGCGTACCTTTGGCCGGCCACCCATTGATAGGATACTCCCTTGGGTCGCCGGTAGGGGTAGCGGGCCGGTGGTGCCTCCAAAACCGACAGGCGCTGACGGAAACAGCGCCCTTCAATGGCGCTTTCAAGCCCATGTAACCTGACGGAAAGAGTCAGACTGCGGCGGTGTGACATTGGCCGCCAACCGGACGATCCGCTGGCCGCCTCCCGGCGCGAGTGCAGCCCATGACAGAGAATGCCAGCACCCTGCCCCTGACCGGCGTTCAGGTGGTCGATTTCGGTCATTTTATCGCCGGCCCTGCTGTCGGCATGATGCTGGCGGATTTGGGCGCCACCGTTGTCCACATCCAACCGCCCGAGGGGCCACGGTGGGACAGCCCGGCTCAGGCCGTTTTGGAGCGCAATAAGGCCCTGCTGCGGCTAGACCTTAAGAGCGAGGAGGGCTTGGCAACCGCCAAGGACCTCCTGCTGCGCGCCGACATCATGATCGAGAATTTCCGCCCCGGTGTCATGGAGCGGTTGGGGCTGGGGCCGACCGTGCTGCAGGCGCTGAACCCGCGGCTGATCGCCGTCAGTCTGCCGGGCTTTGCCAGCACCGATACCGACCATGCCCACTTGCGGGCCTTTGAGCCCATCATTGGGGCGGTGGCCGGCATGTTCAGCGACATGGGCCTGAACCGGGTGCTGATGGGCGTCAACCCCAGCTATTCGCCCCTGCCCCTGGCCTCCGCCTATGCCTCCACAATCGCCGCCGCCTCCGCCGTGCTGGCCCTCTTCGCCCGTGAGCGCACGGGCCAGGGTGAGCAGATGGAAGTGCCTTTGGCCTCAGCGCTGCTGGAGGGGCTGATCTACAACTCCGTGCAAGTGGACGCCTATCCGGAGCGCTACAAGACCGCGCGGGAGCAGGAGATCGAGCGGCGACGGGCGACCGGTGAGCCCATGGATGTGGACTGGCAGGAGTTGCAGGGATACCTGGACCCCTTCTACCGCCCCTATCGCTGTGCCGATGGGCGCATGGTCTATCTGGTGTGCCCCTCCCATAGGTATCATGCCCGGCGCGCGCTGGAGGTTCTTGGCATCTATGATATCCTCCTGGCAGCGGGTCTGCCCCAGGTGGACAATCCTTATCTACCCCGGGATCAATGGCCCGATACCGCCTCGCTTGGCAGCTACCCCATGCCGGGCGACTGGGCCGAAATTTTGCGCAAGTACATTGCCCAAGCCATGCTGGCGCGGCCGGCCGCAGAGTGGGAGGCCTTGTTTGCCGCGGCCAAGGTACCCTGCGCCAAAATCCGCACAAGCTGGGAGTGGATGCAGGATGAGCATGCCCGCGCAGTGGGCACCTTCGTCCCGGTGCCAGATCCCAAGAGGGGCACCATGATCCAGCCGGGGCCGATGGCCTGGCACAGTGACCATCCCCAGGAGGCACTGAGCTTGCGCCCTGGCCGGACCGTCACCGCCGCACAAGCCCTGGATCTAATGGGCGAGGCACCGACACCGGTGGAGCGCGCCATCGCCGTGGCCTCAGCCGCCACGGAGCAGCCCGGCGACAGGCCGGAGAGCTACCTGGACGGCATCACTGTTCTGGACCTCTCCAATGTCATCGCGGCCCCCCACGCTGGCAGCTTCCTCGCGCGGTTCGGTGCCCGCGTGATCAAGATCGATCCCGCAAAACCCTTCTTCGACCCCTGGAATACGGTCACCTTCGGCCTGACCCATGGGCGGGGCAAGGAAAGCCTGCTGCTGGACCTGAAGTCGGAGAAGGGGCAGGCCGCCTTCCGCCAGTTGGTCAAGACGGCCGATGCCATCATCATGAACGCCACCGACGCGCAGTTGCCGGACATCGGCCTGGATGAGGAAACCCTGCGTGCGGTGAACCCTGATGTGATCCTGTGCCAGTTGGATTGCTTCGGCGGGCCACGCCGCGGCCCACGGTCAGACGCGTTGGGCTATGACGATCTGGTGCAGGCTTGCAGCGGTATCATGACCCGCTTTGGCGGTGGCTTGGAAACGCCGGAGGAACATGCCCATGTGGGCACCATCGATGTGATGTGTGGCTTTGCCGGTGTGTTGAGCCTGGCTGCCGCCCTGTTCCGCCGGGCGCGCACCGGCTATGCCGCCCGGGCCCGCACCAGCCTCTCGGCGTTGGGAAACTTGGCGCAGCTGCCCTTCATGGTGGACTATGCCGGCCGGGGCGCCTGGGCAGAACCATCCGGGCCCGATGTCATGGGCGAGGGCCCTCTCTGGCGCTTCTATCATTGCCAGGATCGCCCGATTTTCCTCGCCGCAGACGCCCAACAAGCCGGTCTTCTGGCGACGGTACCGGGGCTGGAGGCTTTGGCTCACGAGGCCGACCCGACACCGACGCTGGAGCAGGCCTTCGCCAGTGCCCCAGCCGACCATTGGGTGGCTATCCTCACGGAAAGGGGCATCGCCGCCGCCGCCCTGGGCACCCTGGATGCGCTCCGCCAGCGCCATGTCCGCAGTGCCATGGCAGCAGGGGAGCAGATGCCGGGCAGCAGCTTTGCCTTTGCCACCGTCCATACCCACCCCAGCGGTCATGCTGTCACCCAATTCGAGCCCTGCGCTGTGCGCCCGCGACGATCCCGGGTGCGGCCGGTGGCGCCAACCGAGAAATACGGCAGTTCCACACGCAGCGTGATGCAGTCCTTGGGCCTTCCAGCGTCTTTGGTTCAGGAGATGCTGGAGGAAGGCTTGGCCAGCGAAAGCTGGTCCGACCTCTATTTGCCCAACTAGCGCCCGTTTCGGTGAGATAGAGTCCACACCAGCCCCGCGCCCCCACCCGGCCACCC
>CAZCBM010000023.1:0-20745 GCA_964496805.1 uncultured Rhodospirillales bacterium
ACACCCGGAGGATCAGGCCCTCAGGGTCGCTGGGTGCCCCTGGCCTTCAGGGCACAGGCTTGCGCAGGACCGCCGGGACCGCTACCCGCTGCGGGCTTGCTTGCTTCTGCCCACCCCTGCCTGCCGGTGATGTGCCCCATGGCCCTGCGCATTGAGCTCTACAGCCTCATTCCCGATGGCCGCCTGGCCGATCTCTCCCGCGCCTGGCCATCCGCCAAGGCGCACCTGGCCGATATTGTGCTGGTGGATGCAGAGGCGTTGCCCGCCGCAGCGCAGGAGGCCCTGGTGGGGGCCATTAGCCACCCTCTGCGCCACCGGGTCCGTTTGCCGGGGGCCGACCTGCCGGACGGGCTGCCGGCGTTCGACTGGGCGATCGAGGTGGGGTTCCTACCCGGGGTCACCGACAATGTCGCCACCACCCTGCACGCGCTGTTGCGGGATCGCCTGGACCAGGCCCCCGCCGTGTCCTCCGCCCTGATGTATCTGGTATCAGGCCCTAAGGATGCCGCCCAAGCCATGGCCGCGGCGCTGCACAACCCCCTGATTCAGCGGGCCAGCCTCCTGGATCGGCAGAGCTTCCTTGCACAAGGGGGCTTCCCCGCCCGTCTGCCCAGGGTTCACCTGACCAGCCCGGCGGTGCCTGCCCGTCCCATACCCCTGGACCTCGGCGATACCGCCCTGGCGGATCTGGGCCGCCTTGGGATCGAGGAACCGCAACCTGACGGCACTCTCAAGCGCCGTGGGCCGCTGGGGCTCTCCCTGGCTGATCTGCGGGCGATCAAGGCGCATTTCGATGATCTGGGCCGCGCGCCCACAGATGTGGAACTGGAATGCCTCGCCCAAACATGGTCCGAGCATTGCAAGCATCGCATCTTCAACGCGGCCCTGCCTGACGCGCCGGAGGGGCTGTTCAAGCGCTATATCCGCCGGGCAACGGAGACCGTGAGGGCGCGACGGGGCGACCAAGATTTCTGTATTTCTGTTTTTACTGACAATGCTGGCGGTATTGTCTTTGATGACCAATGGATGATCTGCGACAAGGTGGAGACGCACAATTCTCCCTCCGCCCTTGATCCCTTCGGGGGGGCCATCACGGGCATCCTTGGGGTCAATCGGGATGTGGTGGGATTCGGCCTGGGGGCCCTGCCCGTGGCCAACCGCTATGGCTTCTGCTTTGCCGATCCAGACGACCAGCGGCGCCTGTTCCGCCAGGCTGACGGCACGCAGGAAATGCTCAGCGCCCGGCGCATCGCCGACGGCGTCATTCAAGGGGTCGAGGCCGGTGGCAACGAATCCGGCATCCCCACGGTCCTGGGTTTCGTCCACACCGATCCCGGCTACCGCGGCAAACCCCTGGTCTTCTGCGGGACCGTGGGCCTGCTGCCGCGCCAGATCGCCGGCCGCCCAGCCACGGAGAAGGCTGCGCGCCCCGGTGATTTGGTGGTGATGGTGGGGGGCCGAGTGGGCAAGGATGGCATCCACGGCGCCACCTTCTCCAGCGTTGCGCTGGACAGCGGCAGCCCCGTGACGGCCGTGCAAATTGGCGACGCCATCACCCAGAAGCGCTGGTCCGACGCCTTGATCAAGGAGGCACGGGACGAGGGCCTTTATTCCTCCATCACGGACAATGGTGCGGGTGGGCTCTCCAGCAGTGTCGGGGAAATGGCCGAGCAGTCCGGCGGGGTGAGGGTGAGCCTGGAGCAAGTGCCGCTGAAGTATCCTGGCCTTGCCCCCTGGGAGATCTGGATCAGCGAAAGCCAAGAACGCATGACCCTGGCCGTCCCGCCTGCGTCCTGGCCGCGCCTTCAAGCCCTGCTGGCCGCGCGAGACGTGGAGGTCACGGTCATTGGGGAATTCACCGACTCCGGCCGGGTGGTGGTCACCTGGCATGGGGAGGCGGTGGCCGACCTGGACATCGGGTTCCTGCACGAGGGCGCCCCGGATAAGGGGCTGAGGGAGTCGCCCCCGCCCGCAGTGCCGGCGCGCCCGGCCACCCGCCCGCTGTCCCCCGCCGATGCCCTGCCAGCGCTGCTGGCGCACCCGGCTGTGGGCTCGCGGGAGAGCTTGTGCGTGCGTTTCGATCACACCGTTCAGGGCACGGCGGTCCTGGGACCGCTACAGGGGCCGGGCAGGATCGCCGGGGATGCCGCAGCGCTGAAGCCGGTGGCGGACAGCCCCCGTGCCGTGATCCTCAGTCAGGGCGTTCAACCCCATCTGGCCCCCTATGATTGCCAGGCCATGGCAGAGGCCTGTGTGGACTACGCCGTCCGCGCCGCCATCGCCGCAGGCGCCCCGGCGGACCACATCGCCATCCTGGACAATGTCTGCTGGGCCAGCGCCGATGAACCGGAGCGGGTGGCCCAACTCCACGCCATGGCCCGCGGGTGCCATGATGCGGCGGTGGCGCTGGGCACGCCATTCATCAGCGGCAAGGACAGCATGTTTAACGATTTCAAGGGGTTCGATGCCGACGGCCAGGCCCTGAAGTTGTCCATCAAGCCAACGCTGTTGATCTCCGCCATCGCCGTGGCACCTGACTGGCAGCGTGTGGTGAGCCTGGATGCCAAAACCCCTGGCGACACCGTGCTGCTGGTGGGACCGCCCACCGGGCCGCATCTGGGCGGATCATTGTGGGAGCAGGTGGTGGACGCCCAGGGCGGCGCAGTGGGGCGCTTCGACCCGACCTGGGCGGAGACCTACGCTATCCTCAGCACCCTGATTCAAGCGGGGCGGATCAACGCTGCCCTGCCGGTGGGGATGGGCGGGGTAGCCACTGCCGCCGCGAAGATGGCGCTGGGGGGGCAACGGGGGCTGGCTCTAACCTTGGGGGGCCAAGCTGCCGATCCCAATATGAGCCCAGAGGGGATGCTTTTTGCAGAAACCTTGGGGCGGGTCCTGCTCACGGTCGCAGCGGAGCATCGCGACTCCGTCCTGGCCCAGATCCCTTCGGGCTGCGTCCAGGGCCAGGGGACAGTGCAGGAATCGCCGGACCTCAGCCTTCACCTGCCAGGCGGCACCGCTCTGCACTGGCCCCTGGAAACCCTGCGCGCCGGATACGCAGCGGCCGACGTGTGGGCTGGGCCATAGAGAAATCCGCCCTTCTGTCGGGGCCGAAAGACTGGGGGCACAAACCCCTTAATAACTCGCCTGCGGAAATCTCAACAAAAGCCTGACATTAAACGGGAATAGTGTTGTGCCGCTCCAGGGGGCATCGCAGCCTGACCGGGTTTGCCCCTGCTTAATCCATGGAGCCGCCCCATGTCCGCCATGCCGCCTGTTGCTCATCCCGCTCCCATTGCGCACCGCTCCTCGGCGGAAGATCGGGGTGCGGCCGAGTCGGGAGGGTCTTTGGAGCCTGTAACCATCGCCCCCCGTCCCACAGTACCCAATTTGCTGTTGGGGGCCTGGGCGAGGCATGGTGTCGCGCTCACCATCGCCTTAGTTCTTTATGCCGGACTCCGCAGCGCTGCGTGGCTGGGAATATGATAAAAGTATGGCCAAGGGCGCGGCAGTACGGTGCCCATGGCCGCCACGGCCATGGGCTAGAGACATGGAGTCAGATTTCCTGCTCCACCGCCCGCGATACCCTAGTGTTTCAGTAAGTAAATTATCAGTCTTTCTGAAGGCCCGTTTTGCATTGTCCTTGCTTCCCAGCCGGCAGATATCGGCTTTTTTGGTCCCGCAAGAGGCAAGCCACCCCCCTGATTTCCCCAATAGGCCCTATGCAGACGGCATGTGAACCAGGAGCGATTTTCTAAACTATTACTGATTTGGTACGGATTGACGGTTCGGGATCGCATATTGCGTCGCGGGACTGGACAACAGGCCCTCCAAACGCTATCGAAAAGCCAGAGCGTTAATGAACGCTAAAGAACTTGGAGGGCACCTCGCCCAAGGTGCTCTTCGGGGGGAAGGCAGGCCGGCCGATCAAGCGTGCCCAGTTGGTCTATCGCCCTGCCTTACGTGTCGCCCAGGTTGCCTCATGCTGCCTTGCCGGAGCGACAGCCTTAAAAAGGGGCAGCGACAGCCCAGGTCGCTGCCCCTTTTCTCATGTCCAAGTTCTTTCAGAAAAGTCTGAACGGCACGACAGCGTTCGCTCCCCGTCGGTACCATCGCCGACCGCCCCTACCGTCGGCGCAATGACCGAGCGCCCCTGCCGTCGGCGCAATCGCCAACGGCCTTTACCGCTGCCTTAACAATGACCGAAGAGCCTGTCGGGTGTGTCTGTCAGACACCGAACTTGGTGTGTGTAAGACACACCGGGACTTCAGCGCATGGGGGAATGCGTTGATGCCGCCGGCTGGCGTGCCTCCGCAACCGGACCGAGGGTGCTGCGGGCCGCAGGCCCTCTGTCCGCCAGGCCCTGTGCGGTCTCGCTCAGCGTCTGCGCCAGTCGCTCACCTGACCACCGAAGGGTGGAATGCTCCAGCGCGCCGTTCCAGGCGCTCAGGAACTCACCTCGGCTCCGGGCGTGCTGTACCTTCTCCCGGACCTGATCCAGTCCGGTGATCCCCCCTAGGGGGGGCGTCGCCCCATCGGGCGTTGCATCGGCGCTGAGGGCCCCTTGAGCCACCAAGTGATAAGCCACCACGTCCCCCAGGTTGGAAAGGAAGGCCTGCTTAACCGATACAACACGGTCGTCAAACTTGTCCTCGGCCCGCTCAAGGCCCTCATTGAAGTATTCTGACCAATTGGGCCGGAAGGTTTCCAAGCGCTGATCCAGGGCCTGCCAGCAACTGGCGGTCATCGCCTCAATGGGGCGGTCCACCCCATTCTGAACCGTCAGTTCCAAAAACGGGCGCAGCACGGTCGCCTGGAGATCGTCGCGGATCTGAGGGTGGGCAACGATGTCGGTGCGATCTGCCAGGAAGCGAAGCCGGGCCATGTCGGCGGCAAACTGATCGGGGGTCACCTGGGCCGGATCACCGTAAACCGCTGGATCGAAGACGCCCGCCTTGTAGTCGGCATTGACCCCCTGGCGGTCAGCGACGCTGTGGGCCATCTGATAAAGGCGGCGAAAGACGTTCATGGCGGCATCCCCTGTTGACCGTGGCCATGGGTGTCAGCCTATCGCGGGCCCGCGAAAGCGCAAGGCGGGCCCCCTGCCCCATTTCGGCCCCAAACGACAACACCGCCAGCAAAAGCCAGCGGTGTTGTGCGCATTACCGAAGAGGAGTAGGCCCCGGACCGGTTGTGGAAAGGAGGAGGGAGGGGGAGACCGGCCCGGGACCTAACTTGTACAGACAACCATCCAATTTCGCTGAGATCAAGCAAAAAATGCTTTCTTGCTCAGGGGTATAGTTGTCTTACAAGAGTCGTGGAACTATGTTGCAGAGCGTCATGAGACATAGCCGGCTATAGCGCGCTCGCGGGGATCTCCCCCCGGAAAACAGCGTCCAGGTTGTCCAAGCAGCGCATCCCCATCACGGTACGTGTTTCCCGGGTTGCCGTCCCCAAATGCGGCATCAAGAAGGCGTTGGGCGCCTCCTGATAGGCCTGGGCGATGGTGGGTTCATGCTCGTACACATCCAGGCCCACAGCCGATAACTGCCCGCTGTGCAGCGCAGCAATGACGTCCTCATCCTTGACCACAGGGCCCCGGGCCGTGTTGACCAGGATGCTGCCCCGCCGCATTCGCGCAAGCCGGTCGGCATTGACCAGATGATGGGTGTCCGGCGTCAGCGGGCAATTCACGCTCAGGATATCGCTCTGCTCGAACAGTGCCTCTGGCGTGGGGCAGTAGGTGGCGCCCAGCTCCTGCTCCGGTGGCAGGCGGCGGCGGTTGTGGTAGGCGATGGACAACCCGAAGGCCCGGGCCCGCTGGGCAATCTCCCGCCCAATGTCGCCCATCCCCAGGATTCCCAGGGTCTTGCCGTGCAACTCCATGCCCAGCAATTGGGTCGGGCGCAGGCCGGCCCACTGGCCACTGAGCGCCAACTCCAGTCCCTCCCGCGCTCGGCGGGCCGCGGTCAGGATCAGCAGCAGCGCGATCTCCGCTGTTGCCACCGCGATAACCCCGGGTGTGTTGGCCACCAGGATGCCCCGGTCCCTGGCCGCTTGCAGGTCGATATGATCATAGCCGACGCTGAAGGTTGCGATCACACGCACGCTCTGATCCAGGTCCTGGATCACCTCCCGCCCCACGCGATCCGCCGGAAACACCATCAGCGCCTGTTTACCGGCCGCCGCCTGGATCAACTGCCGGGGGCTCATCACCGCCTCGGCCTGATGGATGGTGGTGTCATAGTCCCGTATCGCGCGGGCCTCCACGGGCGGGGTCATGCGATGGGTGATCAGTAGGGCGGGACGATCGACAGGGGGCTGGGTCATCGGCACTCTCAGCAAACGGGCGCAACGCAAAGGGAATCAGTGACGGTCAGGTGAGGGTTGCGGTGCTTGGTTTGGTTGCCAAGTCACCCCATCTGAGCCGATATGACAGCTCATCGCCCCGACGCAAAGGAATGCCATGCCCCCGCGGACGCTCGCCCCCAAGCTGGCCCCCAGGCTGACCTCAATGCTGGCTCAGAACCGGGCCCTTGCCCTGATCGTTGCTGGTCTCAGCGCCGGGGCCTTGGCCGGGCCGGCCCAGGCCACCACCGATGAGCCGATCACGGTGGAGGCTTTGCTGCCCCATGTGGCGCTGTACGATGCCACCGCGGTCCGCTTGGCCCCCGGCAGCGCCATCGTCAGCGTCTCCGGCACCGTGGGCTTCGGCTGGCGCCCGGTCTGCGAGGGCTATGAAACACAGCAGAAGGTCAGCCTGCTCTATGCCCCGCTGAACGGCCCTGCCCGCCCGGCGCGCAGTGATTTCACCGGGGTGGAGGCTCTGGACGGGCTGGGATACACCTTCAGCGTCCGGGAAAGCGCCCCGCCCGATGGCAGCCTGCAACCCAAATATGAGGGCGATGCCCTGCGCCGCCCCGCCACGGGGGAGACGGCGGCCTTCTACACCCAGCCGGGCGGCGTGGAATTCCGACTGCCGGCGGACACCGTGTTCCCCACGGAGTTCACGTTGGGTCTGTTGCAAGCCAGGGCGGCGGGCCAACTGCTGTATAAGGCGACCCTGTTCGACGGCAATGACGGAAAGGGGCCGCTGCGGGCAACAGCGGTGATCACCGAGCTGCGGGAGATGCCGCTGGTGCCAGAGGACAATCCGTTGCTGGAGGCGGCTGAGGGCGTGCGGGTGCGGGCGGCGTTCTACCCGCTGCTGGATACCGAGGAGGCACCGGACTACGAGATGGTCTACACGCTGCTGGATAATGGCATTATCGCCGGGGCGGACTTGATCTACACGGACATGACCATCCGGCTCACCCTGACCAATGTGGAGGCGGTGGAGCCTGGCGATTGCAGCATGCCGACCCTGCCCCGGGCCGATGACGGATAGGCGCCCGAGGCGCCTATCCTACCGCAGGAACCCGCCGCTGAGTGATCTGCTGCGCACCCAACGCCGCCCCTCCGCAAACCCCAGCGCACAGACCCCAGCGCACAGACCCCAACGCGCTTCCCCGGGGTGCCCAGCCAGGGCGTCTATCGCCCCCGCTCGGCGCCTGCCTGCGCCGTACCCTTCAATCAACAGGGAAGGGTTTTATGCCAGAGTTGGCACCAATCGCCTGCATAGGTGATTGTGTCTGGGTCGCTTGAGTGCGATCACTGCGGTTCACCGAGTGGCCCTGTTTGCGGTAGTGCGTGCGTCATGACTCCCCTTTCTCCCGGAGACACAGGCAGGCTTATCCTCATCGTTGAGGACAACGACCTGAATATGAAGTTGTTCAACGATCTGCTGAGCAGCGCTGGTTATCGCACCCTGACCACCCGGAGCGGGCAGGATGCGCTGGCGCTGGCGCGTCGGCACCGCCCGGACCTGATCCTGATGGACATCCAGTTGCCGGAGGTCAGCGGGCTGGAGGTTACAAAATGGCTCAAGGATGACGAGGAGCTTCAGCACATCCCCGTCATCGCCGTGACCGCCTTCGCGATGAAGGGGGATGAGGAGAAGATTCGCCAGGGCGGATGCGAGGACTATATCGCCAAGCCCATCAGCCTGCGGCCTTTCTTGGAGACCATCCAACGACATCTGCCCCCTGACAGCCCCCCATCCAACAGCGAGTAGCTCTGCCCCCATGTCTGCCCGAATCCTGGTCATTGACGACATCGCCGCCAACCGACGGCTGCTGGAAGCCAAGCTGAGCCGGGAGTTCTATGTGGTGGAGACCGCAGCAAGTGGCCGCGAAGCGCTGACCCTGGTGGCGCGGACGCCACCGGACCTGGTGCTGTTGGACGTGATGATGCCGGAGATGAGCGGTTATGAAGTCTGCCGCAAACTCAAGGCTGATCCTCAGACGGCCCACATCCCGGTGATCATGATCACTGCCCTGTCTGAGCCGGCAGACAAGATTCGCGCGCTGCAAGTGGGGGCCGATGATTTTCTGGCCAAGCCACCCAATGACATTGCGCTGTTCGCCCGCGTGCGCTCCCTCACGCGGCTGAAGATGCTGATGGACGAAGTACAGTTCCATCGCCAATCCATCGGGGAGATGGCCGCCCCCGGCTTGACCAACGACGAGTCCCATCTGGCCGAAAGCGGCGGCGCCGACATCCTGTTGATCGCCGATGACGACGCCTTTGTTAGCCAAGTTCAGGACATTTTGGCGGCCGATCACCACCGGCTACAGGCCATCGGCAACCGCGCCGATGCGGAGGCCTGGGTGGACCGGGTCGGGGCGGAGTTGGTCCTGGTCACCGCCCAGGCGGACACCCATCCGGCGCTGCACCTGTGCGCCCGGCTGAAGGCAGGCCCCACCACCCGCCACGTCCCGATTCTGATGATCACCCTGGACGAGGATGGGGAAACCAATGCCCGAGCGCTGGACCTGGGCGTTCAGGACTACATCACCCGCCCCCTGGAGCGCGCAGAATTGCGCGCGCGGGTGCGCACCCTGATCCGCCGCCACCGCTACACCCAGTCTCTGCGCTCGCTGCATGAGAAGACGGTGTCCATGGCGATGAAGGATGCCCTCACCGGGCTCTATAATCGCCGTTATTTGGAAGGGCGGATGACCCCCTTGCTGGAGGAACGCCAGCAGGGCGGCTGCCCGTTTAGCCTGATGGTGTTCGACCTGGACCACTTTAAGCGGGTCAACGACACCCATGGTCATGCTGTGGGTGACGACGTGTTGCGGGCGCTGGCCGGCCGGGTCAGCGGGTGCCTGCGCGATCATGACGTGCTGGCCCGCTTCGGGGGAGAAGAGTTCATCGTCCTGCTGCCGGAAACGGGGCTGGACGTGGCTGTACGGGTGGCCGAACGGGTGCGCAAAACGGTGGAGACGGCCCCCATGGCCGTTGGCGGGTCGGAGGGTGGCTCTGCCGCCAGCCTGATCCCGGTCACCATCAGCATCGGGGTGACGGAGGCGCTGACCCGGGATCGGACCAGCGTGGAACTGATCGAGCGGGCGGACAAAGCCCTCTATGACGCCAAGAAGGCTGGGCGCAATTGTGTGGTGGCCCTGGACCTGGACCTGTCCGACGGCGATGAGCCGGCCGAGGAGGCCAACCTGCCTCACACGTAAGGGGGAGAAGGGCGTCGCCGCCGCCAAAGGCGCCCGTCGATGGCGGAGAGGCCCAGCGCGATCAAGGCCATCCCAAGCCCATGATACCACGCCAACCGCTCCCCCAGGATCAGCCCCCCCAGCAAGATGGCTGACACAGGGACCAGGAACGTCACCAGCAACAAGTTGGTGGCACCGGCGGAGGCCAGCAGGCGAAAATATAGGATGTAGGCAAAGGCGGTGCTGGCCAGCGCCAACCCCATGACGCTCGCCACCGCCCAGGCGCCGGGCATCGGCACGCTCCAAGGGGCCTCCACCAGCAGCGACACAGGCACCAGCAACAGGGTGGAGGCAGTCACCTGACCGGCTGCCGTGATAAGCGGTGGCACCCCCAACGGCTTGAAGCGGCGTCCAAACACGCCGGCAAAGGCATAGCTCAGAGCCGCCCCCAGCACCGCCGCTTGGGCCAGAATGCCGTCCCCCAAACCATCCAGAGCATCCACCCCCACCATCACCGCGACACCGACGAACCCCACCACCACGCCCGCCAGCTTCAGGGCCGTGGCCCGCTCATCCCGCAGCAACATCGACGCCACCAGCACCGTAAAGAGTGGCGTGGAGGCGTTGAGGATGGAGGCCAGCGACCCGGAGATTTCCGTCTGCGCCCAGAACAGCAAGCTGAAGGGGACGGCATTATTGATGGCCCCCATGATCAGGAAAGACCCCCACACACCCGGGGTTCGCGGGATCACCACACCAGTGATTAGGACAACAGCCCAGAGGGTCAGCGCGGCAAGCCCAACCCTCAGCGCAACCAGGGTCAGCGGCGGGATCTCCGCCACCGCCACCTCGATGAAGAAGAAGGACCCTCCCCACAACACGGAGAGCAGGATCAGACTGGCCCACTGCCCCAGGCCCATGGTGGCCGAGACAGCAGCGGGGGGAAAGCCGGGGGCAGACATGGCAACAACAGCGCCTTTGGGCAGGGGAAGTGGACACACCGCACACCCAGCCCCAGGGTCTGCCTGAGAAAGCGGGGGTCTGTTCCGCCTCACGCCCCCTGCTTTATGAGGCCTTCCTTACGGTTGGCCGCAGGATGGGCAGGAGGACCACAAAGAGCAGGGGCGCGGGCGGGCGGCGGGGTCAGTGAGCCAGGGCCTAGCCGATGCCTTTGCCTGAAAACACTCCGGTTTGTCGGTCGAGCCACCGCGCCGCCGCCCACAGCGCCGCCGCCCCTAGTACCATCGCCCACAGTACCATCGCCCACAGTGCCATCGCCTACCGTGCCATCGCACCCGCCTTACCGGCCGCGCATGGCCCCGATCCGCAGGCGCAAGGCATTCAGCTTGATGAAGCCCTCGGCGTCCCGCTGGTCGTAGACGTCGTCTTCCTCAAAGGTCACATAGTCCAGCTTATAGAGGCTGCCCGCGCTCTCGCGGCCGCTGCAGACGGCTGACCCCTTATAGAGCTGCATGGTCACCTCGCCGGTCACCGGCGTCTGGGTATGGTCGATCAGGGCCTGCAACGCCTCGCGCTCCGGGCTGAACCAGAAGCCATTGTAGATCAGCTCGGCATAGCGGGGCATCACCTCGTCTTTCAGGTGGGCCGCGCCACGATCCAGGGTGATGCTCTCGATGCCGCGGTGAGCGGCCAGCAGGATGGTGCCGCCAGGGGTCTCATAGATCCCACGGCTCTTCATGCCGACGAATCGGTTCTCCACCAGGTCCAGGCGGCCAACCCCATGCTTGCCACCCAGGCGGTTCAGCTCGGTCAGGACCGCCGCCGGGGACAGGGCCACGCCGTTGACGCTGACCGCATCACCTCGCTCAAACCCGATCTTCACCACCTCTGGCTGATCCGGGGCATCCACCGGGTCCACGGTGCGGCTGTAGACATAGTCCGGTGCTGCGACAGCCGGGTCCTCCAGCACTTTGCCCTCCGCCGAGATGTGCAGCAGATTGGCGTCAACGCTGAACGGTGCTTCGCCGCGCTTGTCCTTGGCCACCGGGATCTGATGCTTCTCAGCGAAATCGATCAGCTTGGTGCGGCTGGTCAGGTCCCATTCCCGCCACGGGGCGATAACCTTGATATGGGGATTGAGCGCGTAATAGCTCAGTTCAAAGCGTACCTGGTCATTGCCCTTGCCCGTAGCCCCGTGGCAGACGGCGTCCGCGCCAGTTTCCCGGGCAATCTCGATCTGGCGCTTGGCAATCAGCGGCCGGGCAATGGATGTCCCCAGCAGATAGAGCCCCTCATAGACCGTGTTGGCGCGGAACATCGGGAAGACATAGTCCCGAACAAACTCCTCCCGCAGATCTTCAATGCGGATGTCCCTGACCCCCAACATCTCTGCCTTGGCCCGTGCCGGTTCCAGTTCTTCGCCCTGACCCAAATCTGCGGTGAAGGTGATGACTTCGGCCTGATATTGATCCTGCAGCCAGCGCAGGATGACGGAGGTGTCGAGGCCGCCGGAGTACGCGAGGACGACTTTATTAACGCTGGTGGTCATGATGATTAACGGTGCCTTAGTGAATCCTGCCCGGCAAAGACGCTGTTTAAGCCATTGGCAAATCTTGCGGGCAAGGATATCTATAGAGGGGTGAGTGACGGTGTGCCGTATGAGCAGGCGTGGGACTGGTCCGCCAGGAACACGCCGCCCGTGCGGGGGTGCCCCGTGCGGACGCCCCGCTAACCAGACCGGACCTGAGCTTTTGACCTGCCCCTGTGACCGGATCCTCTTGCGATGATCCTGACCTGCCAGAGTTGCGCGGCCCGGTTCCTGCTGCCGGATGAGCGTTTTGAAGGTGTGGCCCGCAAAGTCAAGTGCGGCCAGTGTGGTCATGTCTGGACGCAGGATCCCCCGCCCCCCAGCGAAGCGGAAATGGCCCGCCGCATGGAGGCGGTCGCCGCCGCCATGGAGAAGCCGGCGCCGCAGCCCGGGGAAGCACTGGATCAGGGCGGCATCGATAGCCTGTTTGATGATGTCACCCCGGATCAGGACTGGGGAGCCATCGCCGACGATGATGCGGCCAAGGCCAACACACCGGCCACGGAAGCAGACGCCAAGGCAGCCCAGTTGCAGGCGCTGTTGGATGGCGCCGACCCCGACCCCTCCCCCAGCGATCCCAAGCCCATCCGGGCCTCAGACCCCGATACCGATCTGACGGACGGACTGCCGACCGTGCCCGGGGACCCCTTTGAGGATGACGGGTTCGAGCCCATCCCCGAAAGCCTGAAATACGGGGCGCTGGAAGATGCGGCCGTGGCAAAGGCGCGGCGGCAGCGGCGGCAGATGATGATGGGCTGGGCCAGCGTCGCCGGCGTGGTTCTGATGCTGGCCAGTGGCGTCGTTGTGCTGCGGCATCAAATCGCTCAGGCCGTCCCGCAGACCCGCAGCCTCTACCAGATCGGCGGCTTCGATGTGGACAGCAGCACAACTGGCCTATCGCTGGAGGAGCCGCGATTCGTCATCGTCCCGGGACGCGGGGGCAAACAGCGAGTGGTTGTCCGCGGGGTGATCGTCAACAGCTCCCAGCGGCACAAACTGCTGCCGGCCCTGCGCGCTGAGATAGAGGGCGAGGAGGGTCAAGTGATCTTCACATGGCAAATCCCCCCGGATGCGGAGACCCTGGCGCCTGGAACCCGGCTCTCCTTCGACAGCCGCGTGGAGGCAGACTTGCCCGACCCCGACTCGGCCAACGTCTATGTCACCTTCGACGTGGACTGAGGCTGGCCAGCGCCCAGAGCTCAGGACCCCAGAGTGGCAACGACACGGAGGGGATCATCCAAGCGACCACCAGAAAGCGACAGCAGGGGAGCCGATTCCAAATCGGGGGCCACTGCTGTAGGACGGACAGGGAAGGGGCCAGACAGAGATCAGGCCAGACCGGCAAAACAGAGAGCAGCCAAGCCGGGGGCCAAGCCCCAGAACTCGGCAGAACCCGGCAGACCCCGGCGGCAACAGTGCCTCTGGGGTCAGCTCACCCCATCGGTGCAAGGGGTATAGTCTTCCGTCACCTCGTCCCAAAAGCGCGGACCCGGCATGATTCGGCGGCGGATGATTGCGGACGGATCAGGGTTCTCCACCACCTCCACGATCAAACCACGCCGCTGCCCGTCCTGAATGAAGCGTTCCATCACGAAGGTGCTGTAGTCCCGACCCAACGGCCCCAGACCGCTGTAGCGTGGCCGCAGGGGCACCCCCATGTCCCCGATCCGATTGGCCGGGTCGCCTGTGATGGTGGCCGGCTCGATCACCCGTTGCCCGCACATCTCCGCCTGCCGGGCAGCCCCCAACAGGTCTTCCTTCCAGCCCACGACAGTACCGCAATAGCCTGCCTGGTTGGTGCAGCCGTTGATCTCCACCACCATCGCGATTTCAGGCACCAAGTAGCGGCCATTCAGGTGGGAGGCCTGGGCGGCAGGGATCAGGGCCAGGCTCAGCAACAGAAAGAGGGGGAGGAAGACGCGCATGGAGGGGCTCCGGCACAGAGGGGACGGGGTGAGGGTGGAGGTCTCACGCCACCATGGCAACTGTGGGGCAACCCCGGGCGTGCCCTGGCCATAATCCGCCGCCATGGCTTTTGATCATGGTGATGTCTTTGCGTTATCTGCCCCCACGGGCGCCCACGATCCGGCTATCCCGTCTGCTGCTCTGGCTGGGGCTGGGCGCGTGGATCCTGTCCTTGGCATGGTATGCCATTGGCTTGGTAGGCGATGATCGGCTGGCCGTCCCGCTGGCGCTGGTGCGCTCCATGGCGCTGACCCAACCGCTGTTCAGCCTGCACACCGCCACCGGCGGCCTGGCGCTGATCCTGCTTTGGGTGCAGATGGCGCCTTGGGCGCGGCGGGCTGGCAGCGGACACCGGCTCCGCGGCCGTGCCTACGCCGTGGCGTGCGGCGTCAGCGCTCTGGCCTCCCTGCCCGTGGCCTGGCACAGCCCGGGCGGTCCCTGGGCCACGGCGGGCCTCTGGCTGTTGGCTGGGATGTGGTTGGCCGCCCTGGTGCCGCTGGTGGCCTCGGCACGACGGCGCGACTGGATCAGGCACCGGGCCTGGATCTGGCGGCATGGCGCGCTCACCTGCGCCGCGTTGGTGTTGCGGGGGCTGCAATTGCTGGATGGCCCCTGGAGCTATGCCACGGCAACATGGCTGTCCTGGATCCTGCCGCTGGTTGGCCAGGAGGTTGTGAGGGCGGTATGGAGACGCTACAAGAACGGTGAGAGACACGAGGGGCAGAGCCGCCATGGCAGCGCTGTTGGAGCAGCCAACCCAGGACACGAACCCGGCCGGAGCCGACGCCCGCCCGCCGCAGCCTGACAGCAAGGCGGCGCGGCAGACGCGGCGCCGTGCCCGGCTTATGGTGCAAATGGCAGGGATCGACCCCGCCGAGGGCGATCTGGCCCGCCGCGGCTTCCCCCTGTCCACGCCGGATAAGACCGCCACGCTGGAGGCGGCAGCCAAAGCCTTCCTCACCGGCTATCAACAGGCGCTGGCGCTGCCGGACCTGGATCAATGGCACCGGGAGATGACCCAGAGCCTGTCGCCCGCGCTGCTGTTGTTCGCCATTGAGGGCGCTGGCATGGCCGGGGTGGTGGATGATGCCTTTCCCAAGGGCGATGGGCAGAGGGTGGCGCAGTTGTTTCGGCGCTATGGCCAAACCCACGGCCTGTTGCTGGCCGTGGGCATGGGCAATGCCCTGGCGCGGATGCCCACCCGCGACGGGGCAAGGGATCAACTCTTGGCCCATAGAGCCCTGGCGCGCAGCCTGCCACGCCCCCTACGGGGATTCTTGGCCGACGGCTGGGGCTATCAGGCAATCTTTGGCCTGGGGGCCGATCTCGTCGCCGGGCCCCCGGCCGCCCTGCCGACGGGCGATCGCCGATCCTGGGATCAGGGGGCGGGCCGGGCGCTTTGGTTCGTGGAAGGCGCGGAACCGGCGCGCCTTTTGGCCAGGCTTGCCACCTTGCCCGGGCCGCGGCGCGCAGACGTGGCCACCGGCGCGGCCCTGGCCGCTTGTTTTGCCGGCGGCGCGGACCCGGCCGATCTGAGGGATTGGCGGGCTGAGGCAGAAGCCCTCACGCCACCGCTGGCCCTGGATCTGGCGTTAGGGGCGACCTTGGCCAGCCTGATCCCTCGGCAGGCCCGGATGGGCCACCCTGCCTTGGCCCAGCGTGTGGACGCCCTAACTGGCCTGTCGCCAGAGTCTCTCACCCCCTTGGCCCCGCTGCCGGACGCCACCGGCCTGCGCGCGCGCCTGTGGCCGGGTCATCACCGCTGGCGGGCGGGGATCCGCCGCCGTCTTGCTGCCGCCCATCGCCCCTCCGCCCTCCCTTCTGATGCGTGAAAGACCCGCTTGCCATGGCCGACCTGCTTCAGCGCCTTCGCCGCATCCCCCACTTGGACAAGATCGCCGTGGTCGCCACCATGGGCGGCTTCCTGTCCATTGCGCTGAGCAATACCGCTGAGCCCAGCGAGGATGAGCTTGCCGCGCTGGCCGCCCCCTTCCGCTTCACCAGCGTAGAGATCCCGCCCGCTGGCCCTGCTCCCACGGCCACCTTCCGTCATCTGCACCCAGACCTGGAGCATATCGACGGCTGGTTTGGGGCCAACGGCGCCAGCATCGCGCTGGCCGACCTTGATGGTGATGGGCTGCCCAACGACGCCTGTCTTGTGGACCCGCGCAACGACACCGTGACCCTGACCCCTGTGCCGCCGAACCGCCCAGGAGCGTGGCCGGCCTTCGCCCTGCCGCAACCGGGCGACGGCCGCCGCGCCGATACCTTCGTGCCCATGGGCTGCGTGTTTGGGGATTTCGATGCGGACGGCCGGCTGGACACCGTGGCCGTCTTCGTCGGTCGGCCTCCCCTGCTCTATCGGGCGCTCAGCGACACCCCCTCACCAGATGCCATCGAGGTGGTGCGGTTGCCCGGGGAGGGCGGCGGCCTTGGCGGCACGGTGATCGCTGATGATTTCGATGGCGATGGCTGGCTGGACCTGCTGGTGACCGGGTACTTCAAGGACGGCACCAACCCCAAGGATGTCACCGGCGCCGTCCCCATGGAGTTGCAGCAGAGCTTCAGCCGCGCCCACAATGGCGGCATAAATCGCTGGTATCACAATCGCACGGGTGTAACGGGCCAGTTGGCCTTCCAGGAGGTCAGCGCCACCATGGACCCGGCCATCAACAATGGCTGGACCCTGGGCGTGGGCAGCGTGGACCTGACCGGCGACGGCCTGCCGGAGGTCTATGTGGCCAATGACTATGGCCAGGACCGGATGCTGCTGAACCGCTCCCAACCGGGCAGCATCCGCTTTGACATGGTGGAGGGTCGCCGCGCCTTCGATGAACCCCGCAGTTGGGTCATGGGCAAGGACACCTTTGCCGGTATGGGGGCGGAGTTTGCCGACTTCACCGGCGACGGCCGCTTGGACCTGTTGGTGCCCAACATGGCGGAGGTCTGGGGGGTGGGTCAGTCCCACTATCTGTGGGAACACACCGGCGACGATAGCGCCTGGGAGCAAGGGCGGCCGCCCTACCGCAACAACTCGGAAAGCCGGGGCGTGGCCCGCAATGGTTGGGCCTGGGATGGCAAGGGGGTGGACCTGAACAATGACGGCCAGTTGGAACTGATCCAGCCTACCGGGTTCATGCTGGGGGAGGGCAATACCTATCCACGGCTGTATGAGTTGGCCATGTCCAGCGATGCCTTGACCCAGTATCCGGGAAACTGGCCGGCCTTCCGCCATGGCGAGGGCTTGTCGGAGAATGAGCACGACCGCCTGTATGTCATGGATGCCAGCGGGCGGTTCCGCGACATCGCCCCCACCCTGGGACTGGATGCCTACACCGCGGCCCGTGGCGCTGCCCCCGGTGATGTCGATGGCGATGGGGACATGGATTTCGCCATGGCCTATCAGTGGGCTGCGGCAAAACTCTTCGTGAACGAAAGCCAAGCGGCGGGGCCATCACTGGTCCTGACGCTGCTGCGGCGAACCCCCAACGGCCGTACAATGCCTGCCATTGGCGCCATCGCGCGCACCACGACCCCAGCCGGTCGCCCCCTGATCGGCTACGTCGATGGCGGCTCCGGCCATGGCGGCGGACGGGCGCACCAGGTGCATTTCGGCTTGGGCGAAGGGGGCGGGAATGGTAGCGTCCCGA
This sequence comes from uncultured Rhodospirillales bacterium, assembly GCA_964496805.1. GTDB lineage: Bacteria > Pseudomonadota > Alphaproteobacteria > CAZCBM01 > CAZCBM01 > CAZCBM01. Next base: position 17,712 of record CAZCBM010000023.1, read on the forward strand.
TCCAGTTGGCGTGGCGGACGGCAGAGGGGCCGGCCAGCGCAACGGTGGACCTGCGCCCAGGCCATCACAGGATCATTCTGGACGATCTGGCAGCCCAGGGGCCGCCAGCCGGCGTCAGCGATCAACCCCTGGGGGACTGAAGGGTGAGCCTCAGCGACAGCAGCATGCTGCCCACCACAGCAGAAGGCACGAACCGCCGGTCGATGATGCGGGCGGCCGTCAAGGACGCGGGCAAATCGGGCCGCAAGCTGACCCTGGCGGAGAAGTGGTTCGAGTTTAAGCGCACCATTGGGATGGTGCGCTTTGGGATCGTCATCACCACCATCCACATTCTCGGCCACATCTGGTTTGGCTTTGAAGGCAGCTGGATGACCCCCTTCGTGGCGCTGCTGGCCGCCTATCTCACTGAAATCGTGGGGGAGAGCGCCCGCGCCTTCGCGGAGAACCGAACCCCGCGCTATGTGGGCAGCTTCCGCAAATTGGTGATGTTCCTGCTGCCAGCCCACATTGCGGCGTTGGCCATCAGCATGCTGCTCTATGCCACCGACCAGTGGTACATGACAGCCTTCGCCGCCTCGTTGGCCATTGGCAGCAAGTATTTGGTGCGTGTGCCCCTGCGCGGCACCGATGGGCGGGTGACCTGGCGCCATGTCTTCAACCCGTCCAATTTCGGCAACAGCGTCACCATGCTGTGCTTCGCGTCGGTCTCCGTGGCACCGGGCTATCAGTTCACCACCAATTTGGGCCATTGGGCTGATTTTGTCTTGCCCGCCTTTGTCATCACTCTGGGCACGATCTTCAACGGCAAGCTGACCGGGCGGTTGCCCCTGGTGCTGGCGTGGTTCGGGTTCTTTGCCCTGCAGGCAGCGGTGCGCGGTTGGTGGCATGAGGGGCCGCTGCATTGGGGCATGATGCCCTTCACCAGCTTCACCTTCCTGCTCTACTCTTTGTATATGGTGACGGAGCCGTCCACGACCCCAAGTAGCCACCGCAACCAGATCATCTTCGGCGCCTTCAGCGCCTGTGCCTACGCCGTTCTGGTGGAGATGGGATATGTGTACGCCCTGTTCTGGGCACTGATGGTGGCTAACTTGGCCCGCGCCCTGGTCCTGATGGTTCAGAGCCACTGGGATTTGGCTGCAGATCGGCGCGCGGCATCCGCCAAAGCCGCGGAGATCGCCCCTGCTGACACGACCCGTGGGCCCGCCGATGCCCGGCGGGACGAGCCCGCCCTTGCTGGGGTGCCGGCAGAATGAGCCGACCTCCCCCCAGCGGTGCGGAGGCGGCGGAGCGCCGCCAGCTCAAGGCCGCCATGCGCGCCTATGCCCAGCCGCGGGATGCCGCCGCCTTGGCGCTGGTCCTCAGCGATGGGGTCGCCTACCTCTCATTGGTCTATCTGTCCGCCGTCGCCCCGTGGCTGTGGCTAAAGCTGCTGCTGGCGCCATTGATTGCCCTGTTCGTCGTGCGCCTGTTCATCATTGGCCATGACGCCGATCACGGGGCCTTCGTCTCCTCCAGGTTGGGCAATCGCTTGATTGCCTATGCTGTCTTTCTGCCCGGGCTGGTGAGCAAGGCCGGCTGGAACTTCGGTCACAATGTCCACCACAGCTTTGCCAACACCCACGGGCTGGACACCACCTGGAGCCCCCTGACCCTGCAGGAGTATCGGCGGCGATCGGCCTTCGGGCGCTGGTGGGAACGGGCGCAGAGGGCGCCGCTCGGCCAGGGGCTGCACGTGTTCGGTGGCGTCTTGACCGTGGTGGTGCTGACCCTGATCCGCTTTGCCTTGGGCCGCACCAGCCGGACCATGGCCCGGGACAGTGCCATTGTCGTGGCCTTTCTGGCCTGTCTCATCGGCGCCACCCTCAGCCTGTCCGCTGCCGCAGATGTGGCCCTGTGGAAGACCGCCCTGGGGACCCTGCTGGCGCCAACCCTGATCTGGTTCACCGCCGGTGGCATCATCGTCTACCTCAATCACACCGACCCCGACATCGCCTGGTACCCCAAGGATGCAGCGGAGCGGTGGGACCCCCATGCCATCAGCCTGGATCACACCACCAATGTGGTGTTCCCCCTGGGCTTGCACCGCGTGATGCATGATGTGATGGAACATGTGCCCCACCATGTGAACACGAAGATCCCCTGCTATCGCCTGCGGGCAGCACGGCAGGAGATTGAGCGGTTGTTCCCTGGTCGCCTGCGCACCATCCGCATTGGCCTCACGGCCTATTTGGCCATTGTCCGGCGCTGTAAACTCTACGACCTGGAGCGTGGGTGCTGGACAGATTTCGCCGGCCAGCCCACCACGGCGCGAACGCCCCAGGCGATGCCCCAGCGCCTGAGCGGTCCCCTGCCGGCAGCCCATCCTGCGGCATGAGCCTGGACCTGCTGCTGGGGCTCGCGGCCCTGATCCTGCTGATGCTGGGGGCGATCCTCACCGTTGCCGGCAGGGCCCTGCGCCGCCACAGCCTGTCCCGCGGCGCTGGGTTGGATGGCCTCGCCGCCGGCCTTTGGCTGCATCATGCCGGTGGCACGCTGGTGAGCCTGGCGGCGCTGAACCTGCTGTCGGCGGCGGCCCTCAGCCTCCTGGGACTCAGCGTGGTCTCGGTATCGCTGGGGCTGGCCGGGCTGCTGGCGTCTGGGGTGCTGCTGGCCGGGCTGATCCCGCCGCTTCAGGCATGGCGCCTCGCCAGCGCCTGGGCGGCCCCGGGCCTGGACCCACCGCCGCTGAGCCTGCGTGACCACCTTGTCGACGGCGCCCGCACATCCATCCTGCTGTGGCGGGCAAGGCGCGGCGTATGGGGTGCCTGCCGCTGGCGTGGAGAGGATGGGTTAAGCCTCATGGACCGGTTGGTGAGCCTGCGCCTCAACGGCCGCCAGAGCCACCCCACCCCGGGCCGGGCAGGCTTGCCGTTTCCGCCGCTTGCGCGGGCGCGGGAAACGCAAGGGCGCGCCCTGGCCCTTGCGGCGCTGCTTTTGCTGCTGTGGCCGGTGTCCGCGCTGGGGGTAAGCCTGCTGGGGATGCCAGCGATGG